>CAYZGL010000085.1:0-3593 GCA_964477985.1 uncultured Rubrivivax sp.
GCCCTCGCGCGCGAAACGGCGCAGCCGGCGCAGCGCGACCTTGATGTTGCGCGTGCCCAGCTCCTTGCTGTCGTCGTAGTCCTTGAAGGCGCGCTGGTCCCACACCTTGACCGCGCTCTTGTTGCGGCCCTTGTCCTGGCCGATGCGGATGCCCTGCGGGTTGTAGCCGTAGGCGCCGAAGGGGCTGGTGCCGCCGGTGCCGATCATCTTGCTGCCGCCCTCGTGGCGCTTCTTCTGTTCCTCGAAGCGCTTCTTCAGCGTTGCCATCAGCTCGTCCCAGCCCATCTTCTCGATCTTGGCCTTCTCCTCGGGGCTGAGTTCGAGCTCGAGGTTCTTGCGCAGCCATTCGAGCGGCAGGTCCTGCGTGAAGTCGGTCAGCAGTTCCACGCCCTTGAAGTAGGCGGCGAAGGCGCGGTCGAACTTGTCGAAGTGCGCTTCGTCCTTGACCAGCGCGGTGCGCGACAGGTAGTAGAAGTCGTCGACCGACGGGCCGATCACGCCATGCTTGATGGCGTCGAGCAGCGTCAGGTATTCCTTCACCGACACCGGCAGCTTGGCCGCGCGCAGCGTGTAGAAGAAGTTGATCAACATGGCCGGTCCCGATGGCGCGCGCGTGTGCGCGGCAAGCGCAAGCATAGCCGGGCACCCGGCGCCCGGCCTGCGATGCGGCGATTGTCGTGCTGCGGGGTGCTGCGCGCTCCTGGCGCTGCCGCCCGCGCGCTCGCCGATCGCCGGCTTCAGCGCACCAGCAGCACCGGCACGCGCGCCTGGTGCAGCACGCGCTGCGCGACCGAGCCGATCAGCAGGCTGCCGACCACGCCGCGGCCGTGCGTGCCCATCACGATCTGGTCGACACCGTGTTCGGTGGCCACGCGCACGATCTCGGCTGCCGGCTCGCCGCGCGCCAACTGCGTGCTCACATCGCCGAGGCCGCCGGCACGGGCGTCGGCCAATGCCTCGGCCAGCAGCCGATCCTGCTCGGCGCGTTGTGCGCGCTCCACGCCTTCCAGCTCGAAGGGCGGCAGCTCGCCGTAATAGACCATCGGCGCGGCCACGTTCAACAGCACCAGGCGCACACCGCCCGTGATCTGCGGCGCGAGCCGCACCACGGTATCGAGCGCGCGCCGCGCGTGCGCCGAACCGTCCACCGCCACCAGCAACTTCAACATCGCGGGTTCCTCCGTTGTCTTCGCTTCAGGGCCACCGGCGCCAGGCAGCGTGCTGCGCTGTGAAGCGCCGCGCCGACAGATCTTCACCCGGCGGCGCCGGCATGTCGAGTGCCGCGATCGCCGCGTCGTGCGCGGCCCGGCGCGCAGCCCTGCCCACCGCGTCGCAGCGTTGCGGCGCGGCAGCGCCCATCAGTAGGGCGCCTCGCCGCCGCCGGGCAGCGCCGCCGCCTTCGGCTGCGGCGCGTTCGCGATCATGCAGTCGGTGGTCAGGATCAGCGCCGCGATCGAGCCGGCGTTGTGCAGCGCGAGCCGGGTGACCTTGGCCGGGTCGATCACGCCCATCGCCAGCAGGTCGCCGTAGTCGCGGGTCGCGGCGTTGTAGCCGAAGCTTGGGTCGCCGTGCTGGTCGCTGTGCTGGTCGATGCGGTTCAGCACCACCGACGGCTCGTCGCCGGCGTTGGCCACGATGCGGCGCAGCGGCTCCTCGAGCGCGCGCTGCACGATGCGCAGCCCGCAGTCGTGGTCCAGCGTCGGCCCCTTCAGCCCGGCCAGCACGCGGCGCGCCCGCAGCAGGGCGACGCCGCCGCCGGGCACGATGCCTTCCGCGACCGCGGCGCGGGTGGCGTGCAGCGCGTCCTGGACGCGGATCTTGCGTTCCTTCAGCTCGGTCTCGGTGGCGGCGCCGACCTTGATCAGCGCCACGCCGCCGGCCAGCTTGGCCGCGCGTTCGTCGAGCTTCTCGCGGTCGTAGTCGCTGGTCGAGGCCTCGCGCTCCTTGCGGATCGCGGCGATGCGCGCCTGGATCCGCGCCGCATCGCCGGCGCCGCCGATGATCGTCGTGTCGTCCTTGTCGACCTCGATGCGCTTGGCGCGGCCCAGGTCGGCGAGCCGCGCCTTGGCCAGCGGCAGCCCGGTCTCATCGCTGATCACCGTGCCGCCGGTCAGGATCGCGATGTCCTGCAGCGTCGCCTTGCGCCGGTCGCCGAAGCCCGGCGCCTTGACCGCGCAGGCCTTCAGCGTGCCGCGCATCGCGTTGATCACCAGCGCGGCCAGCGCCTCGCTGTCGATGTCCTCGGCGATCACCAGCAGCGGCCGGCCGGCCTTGACCACCTCTTCGAGCAGCGGCAGCAGATCCTTCAGCGACGACAGCTTCGCATCGGCGAGCAGGATCGCCGCGTCGTCGAACACCACCGCCTGGCGCTCGGCCTGGTTGATGAAGTACGGCGACAGGCAGCCGCGGTCGAACTGCAGGCCCTCGACCACCTCGAGCTCGCTGGCCAGGCCCGAGCCGTCCTCGATCGAGATCGCGCCTTCGCGGCCGACCTTGTCGATCGCGCGCGCCAGCAGTTCGCCGATCGAGCGGTCGTTGTTCGCCGAGATCGCCGCCACGTGCGCGATCTCCTGCGAATCGGCGCAGGGCCGGGCCAGCCGCTTCAGCTCGGCGACGACCGCGGTGATGCCCTGCTCGATGCCGCGCTTCAGGTCCATCGGGTTCATGCCGCCGGCCAGGAAGCGCAGCCCTTCGTGGATCATCGAGTGCGCGAGCACGGTCGCGGTGGTGGTGCCGTCGCCAGCCAGCTCGCTGGTGCGCGCCGCGACCTCGCGCAGCAGCTGCGCGCCGATGTTCTCGAAGCGATCCTCCAGTTCCACCGCCTTGGCCACCAGCACGCCCGAGTTGACGATCTGCGGCGCGCCGAAATCGCGCTCGAGGATCACGGTGCGCCCGCGCGGGCCGAGCGTCAGCCGCACCGCCGAGGCCAGGATGTCGACGCCGCGCAGGATGCGCTCGCGCGCGTCGTCGCCGAAGATCAGTTGTTTGGCTGCCATTCGCCGCTCCCTGCGCAAGTCCCTGAGCCCTCGAGCCCTTAAGGCATCGCCATCGCCTGCTGCGCCCACGCGGCTGCGTGCGCGATCGGGCCGCGGCAGCGCCGCCGCTCAGGGCCGGCGCTGCCGTTCGCGGCTCTGGCCGCTGGCCAGCGCCTGCGCGATCGCGCCCAGCTGCTCGGCGGCGAGTGCGACCAGATCGTCGAGCGCGAGCACGCCCTGCAGCACGCCGCGCGCATCGGTCACGACCAGCCGGCGCACGCCGGCGCGGCGCATCACGGCCAGCGCGTCCAGCGCCGAGTCGCTTTCGAGCACCGTGCGCGGATCGGCGCTCATCACATCCTCGACGCGCAGCAGCCGCGGATCGACGCCGCGTGCGATGACCGCGGTGACGATGTCGCGGTCGGTCAGCAGCCCGGCCGGCACGCGGCCCGCGGCCGTGTCGTCGACGATGACGAGGCTGCCCACATGCAACTCGCGCATCAGCCGGGCGGCCTCGATCAAGGGCAACGTGCGCTCGGCCACCACGGTGTCGCGTGTGCACAGTCCCCCGGCACTCAGCGGTTGATACATAACCGGCTCCTGCGATGGTGGGTTGTC
>CAYZGL010000085.1:3693-15731 GCA_964477985.1 uncultured Rubrivivax sp.
GTCCCCCGGCACTCAGCGGTTGATACATAACCGGCTCCTGCGATGGTGGGTTGTCGATCGGCATTGTTCTCCCGCGGCGGCGCAGCCGCTTGACTTGGCGCAATGGCGCTGGCGATGAGGGCTGCACGCCCTTGCGTCGCATGCCATGCCCTGGACCACCGGCCGCTGCCCGGTCTCGATGCGCCACCTGAGCGTCGTGGTGCGCGGCAAGGCAGTGGCGATCGCCAACGCGCTGCTGGCCGCGGGTTCGGACGAGGGCAGGGCGATCCGCATCGCGATCGCCAAGGCCGAAGCCTGGGCGCGCAGGCGCAATCTGCCGCTGCGCGATGACGAGCGGTGAGCGCATGCTCGAGCGCAGCACCCGCTTGCCCTTCTTCTCCTCGGACTCTTTCTTGGCCGCGACGCTGATCGTGACCTGGTTGCCGTCGATGCGTACGCCGATGTACTCCTTCGGCGGGCTTGATTCGGCTCGAGCCCGGCCCGCGGTGCGCGGTGCGGCCGGCGGGTGCGCGCTGGCGGCTGGCGCAGCCGCACCGCCTCACCCGCGATCGAGCCCCTTGGGCATCGGCACGAAGCGCACGTCGAGCACGTCGCGTTCGCTGCAGCGGCCATCGGCCCAGAGGTCGATCACGCGCAGCACCTGGGCGCCGCCGGGCCCCACCGGGACCACCAGGCGACCCGGCCGGGCGAGCTGCGCGAGCAGCGCGCCCGGCACGGCCTCGGGCCCTGCGGTCACGACGATGCGGTCGTAGGGCGCGCGCGCCGGCCAGCCCAACCAGCCATCGGCCACGTGCACCTCGACGTTGCCGATGTGCAGCGCGCGCAGATGCTCGAGCGCAAGCTCGGCCAGCGAGGCGATGCGCTCGATGCTGACCACCTGCGCCGCCAGCTGCGCCAGCACGGCCGCCTGCCAGCCGCAGCCGGTGCCGACCTCGAGCACCCGATGCTGCGGCTCGGGTTCGGCCAGCGCCGTCATCAGCGCCACGATGAAGGGCTGCGAGATCGTCTGCCCGGCGCCGATCGGCAGCGCCCGGTCGTCCCACGCCAGCGCGCGCCACTGCGCGCCGGCGAAGTCCTCGCGCGGCACCGCACGCAAGGCCTGCCACACGCGCGGGCCCGGATCGGCCAGGCCCGTGAGGTGTGCGGTGGCGCGAAAGTGCGCGGCGATATCGGCACACATCGCCTCGTGCCCACGCGCCGCGTCCGGGCCGCAGGCCCGAGCATCGTCGTCAGCGGGCGCCATGGTCCGGTAGCCGCTGTGCCGGCGCGTGCCGCCTCAGCGTGCGGCGACGTACGCGACGATCGCCTCGATGGTGCTCAGCTTCGCGTAGTCGGCCTCGGGGATGTCGATGCCGAAACGCTCGTGCAGGCCGACGATCACGTTCAGCCAGTCCATCGAGTCGAGGTCCACCTGGTTGCGCAGCGGCCGATCGGGCTGCAGCTCGGCTTCGTCGAGCTCGGGCGCGACCGCCTGGATCGCGGCGATCACGCCGGCGCGGATCTGCTGCGGATTCACTCTCGTTGCCTCCTCACGCTGCCGGCCAACCGCTGACCCTCGATGCGCCCGTGCGGCCCGTGCAAGCAGGCCCTCGAGGCTGGCTGTCGCCGCTCACGTTCAGTCAGATGCCGCAGGTCCGATGCTGGCGCGCAGGCGTGGCGACGGCGCCCGGCGTCAATGGGTCGGGTCGCCGGCCGTCTGCGCCTGCAGCAATTCGGCCTCGGCTTGCAGCCAGTCTGCCATCTCCTGGCCGACGGCGGCACCACGCGCCAGGTAGCGGTAGTAGGCCGCCTCGCGGATCTGCAGTTCGAGCGTGTCGCCGCTCGCGGCGGCCGCTTGCTGGGTGCTTTGCACCGCTGCGCGCTGCGGCGTGCCTGCGGCTGTGGCGGGTCGTGTGCGCTTCATGCGGGAACCTCCCTGCTGTGGCGAATGCCTGGCGCATCTTATGGGCCGGCATGCACGATCGGGGCTGATTCGCGTCAAGCCGCGACGACGGCGCGCCGCGATCGGAATGCGGCCGCGTTGCTGCGGCTCGCCGCGGCCGAGGGCCACGCGGCATCACAGCGTCTCGGGCTGCTGCAGCCACTCGCTCAAGCGCGCCAGGAACAGCGCGCCGCGGTGGCCGTCGCTGACGCGGTGGTCGGCGGCCAGCGTCGCGGTCAGCAGCGGCATCGCCACCACCGCGCCGGCGTCGACCCACGGCCGCTCGGCGATGCGGCCGAAGCCGACCAGCGCCACCTGCGGCGGGTAGATCACGCCCTGGACCGATTCGACCCCCTGGTCGCCGAGATGGGTCACGGTGACCGTCGGGTCGGTCAGCTCCGAGCTGCGCAAGCCGCCGGCGCGCGCGCGCTTGACCAGGTCGGCCAGTTCGCGCATCAGCCCGTCCAGCGGCTTGTCGGCGGCGTCGTGCAGCGCCGGTGCGATCAGCCCGCCGCCGCGCAGCGACACCGCGACGCCGACATGCACCGCCGCCGACGCGCGGTACGCGCCCTGCTCGAAGCTGCCGTTCAGCTGCGGAAACTCGCGCAGCGCCAGCGCCACCGCCTTCAGCAGCAGCACCGCCGGCAGCAGCCGCCCGGTCACCGGGCGCTGCAGGTTGGCGTCGCGCAGCCAGTCGAGCGCGCGGCGCATCGGCACCGGCTCGGCCAGGTAGTAGTGCGGGATCTCGCGCTTCGAGCGTGCCATCGCCGCGGCGATCGCCTGGCGCATCAGCGCCGGGTCGAAGCCGCCGCGCGTCTTGCGCGCCGGGGTCGCCCGTTCTGGCCGCGCGGCATGCTCGACATCGGAGATCGTCACCGCGCCGTCGGCGCCGCTGCCGCGCAGCGCGTCGGCCTGGATGCCCAGTTCGGCGGCGCGCCGGCGTGCGGCCGGGCTGAGCTTGGCGCGGCTGGCGGGCGGCGGCTCGACGGCGCGGGCCGGTGCGGCCGTGCGCGGCAGCGCTGCGGCCGCGGGTGCGGGAGCGAGCGGCGGCGCGGCCGGCACGGCCGCCGGCACTGCGCTGTCCACCTCGCCGGGCCCTCGCACGCGCGCCAGCAGCGCGCCAACCGGCAACGGCTGGTCGAGCGGCGCCAGATCGCCGATCACGCCGTCGAGAAAACACTCGACGTCGATCGCGCCCTTGTGCGTCTCGACCACCGCGACCACGTCGCCGCGCCGAATGGGGTCGCCTGCTTTGACCAGCCACTCGACGACCTTGCCGGTCTCCATGTCGGCGCCAAGCGCCGGCATCGTGAAGTCGGCCATCGGCGTCAACCGCGCTGCGGCACGATCGAACGCACCGCCTCGGCGATGCCGGCCACGCTCGGCAGCGCCGCTTCCTCCATGTGCGCGGCGTAGGGCACCGGCACCTCGCGGCTGCACACGCGCTTGATCGGCGCGTCGAGCTCGTACAGCGAATCCTCGGCCAGCCGCGCGGCGATCTCGGCCGAGATCGACCCGCTCTTCCAGCCCTCGTCGACGATCACCACGCGGCGCGTGCGCTTGACCGACTCGACGATCGCCGGCATGTCGAGCGGGCGCAGCATGCGCAGGTCGATCACCTCGGCGTCGATGCCGTCGCGCGCCAGCAGTTCGGCCGCGGCCAGGCACTTGGGCAGGCTGTTGCCGTACGTGACGAGGGTCGCGTCGCGGCCCGGGCGGCGCAGCTTGGCGTGCTCGAGGTCGACCGCGCTCACATCCGGGTCGAGTTGGCCTTCCGCGTTGTACAGCACCACATGCTCGAAGATCAGCACCGGGTTCGGGTCGGCGAGCGCGGCGGCGAGCATGAAGCGCGCGTCCTCGACCGTGGCCGGCACCGCGACCTTCAGCCCCGGGATGTGCGCGTACCAGCCTTCGAGGCTGTGCGAGTGCTGCGCCGCGAGCTGGCGCCCGCCGCCGGTGGCCATGCGCACCACCAGCGGCACCGCGAACTGCCCGCCGCTCATGTGCGGCAGCGTCGCCGCGTTGTTCATGATCTGGTCGAGCGCGAGCAGGCTGAAGTTGCAGGTCATCACTTCGAGCAGCGGGCGCAGGCCGGCCAGCGCGGCGCCGATCGCCAGTCCGGTGAAGCCGTTCTCGGCCAGCGGCGCATCGACGATGCGCTCGGCGCCGAACTCCTCGAGCAGGCCCTTGGTCACGCCATAACAGCCGCCGTACTTGCCGACATCCTCGCCGAGCACGAAGCTGCGCGCATCTGCCCGCAGCGCGTCGCGGATCGCCTGCCTGCAGGCTTCGCGGTAGCTCAGACGCAGCGGCGGCGCGCTCACGCTTCGTCCTCCTGCACGACGCGGTCCATCAGCACGAAGCGTTCGAGCTCGTCGAGCGGCTCGAGCGTGCCGGCTTCGGCGAAGGCAACCGCCGCGTCGATCTCGGCCGCGACCTCGGCTTCGATCGCCGCGGCTTCCGCTTCGCTCAGCTGGTGGTTGGCCGCCATCCAGGCGCGCAGCCGCTCGATCGGGTCGAGCCGCCGCCAGTCTTCGACCTCGCCGCGCGTGCGGTAGGCCTGGGTGTCGAACATCGAATGCGCGCGGAAGCGGTAGGTGCGCGCCTCGATGAAGTACGGCCCGGTTCCGCCGCGGAGGTGCTCGGCCGCGCGCCGCGCCGCGGCCTCGACCTCGATCGGGTCCATGCCGTCGACCTGCTCGGCCGTCATGCGGTAGGCCTGCGCCTTGCGCCAGATGTCGGTTTCGACTTCGCTGTCGGCCAGCGGCACGCCCATCGCGTACAGGTTGTTCTCGCAGACAAACAGCAGCGGCAGCTGCCACAGCGCGGCCAGGTTCATGGTCTCGTGGAACACGCCTTCACCGACCGCGCCTTCGCCGAAGAAGCAGGCGGTGATGCACCCCGGGCGCAGCTTCTTGTCGGCCAGCGCGATGCCGGCGGCCAGCGGCAGGCCACCACCGACGATGGCGTTGCCGCCGTAGAAGCGGTGGGCGCGGCTGAACAGGTGCATCGAGCCGCCGCGGCCGCGGCAGCAGCCTTCGCGCTTGCCGAGCATCTCGGCCATCAGCACGTCCATCGGCACTCCCCAGGCGAGCGCCTGGCCGTGTTCGCGGTAGGTGGCGACCGCGGCGTCGCGCCCCGGGGCCAGCGCCGCGGCGACGCCGACCGCGACCGCCTCCTCGCCGTCGTACAGGTGCAGGAAACCGCGGATCTTCTGCGCCTGGTACAGCTCGACGCACATGGCCTCGAAGCGGCGGATGCGCAGCATCTGGCGCCAGCGCTGGTGCAACCGGGCGCGGTCGAGGCGCAGCTTGGGGGTCATGGGCACCTCAACGCCTGTCGTCGCTTTCGAGCGTCGACAGGTCGCCCTCGGGCAACCCGAGCTCGCGCGCCTTCAGCAGCCGCCGCATGATCTTGCCGCTGCGCGTGCGCGGCAGGCCGGGGCGAAAGTCGATCGCCTTCGGCGCTACCGCGGCACCGAGCTTCTTGCGCGCGTGGCCGAGCAGCTCGCGCTGCAGCGCCTCGCTCGGCTCGATGCCGGGCTTCAGCGCGACGAAGGCCTTGACCACTTCGCCGACGGTGGCATCGGGGATGCCGATCACACCGGCCTCGGCCACCGCGGGGTGTTCGAGCAGCGCGCTCTCGACCTCGAACGGCCCGATCAGGTGGCCGGCCGACTTGATCACGTCGTCGGCGCGGCCGACGAACCAGTAGTCGCCGTCGGCGTCGCGCCGCGCCAGGTCGCCGCTCAGATACCAGCCATCGGCGAAACACTTGCGGTAGCGCTCGTCCTGATCGAGGTAGCCGCGGAACATCGACGGCCAGCCGGCGCGCAGCGCGAGTTCGCCTTGCACGTCGGGCGCGGTGACGACCTCGACAGCGCCGCCGCTCGTCTGCACGATCGCCGCTTCGACCCCGGGCAGCGGCCGGCCCATCGAGCCGGGCTTGATGTCCATCGCCGCGGTGTTGGCGATCATGATGCCGCCGGTCTCGGTCTGCCACCAGTTGTCGTGGATCGGCAGCCCGAGCACCTCGCGCCCCCACCACACCGCTTCGGGGTTCAGCGGCTCGCCGACGCTGGCGACGAAGCGCAGCGCCGGGAAGCTGTACTTGCGTGCCAGCTCGGGCCCGGCCTTCATCAGCATGCGGATCGCCGTCGGCGCGGTGTACCAGACGCTGACCTGCTGCTCGTGCAGCATGCGGTACCAGCGTTCGGCGTCGAACTCGGCTTCGTCGACGATGCTGGTCACGCCGTGCAGCAGCGGCGCGACGATGCCGTAGGAGGTGCCGGTGACCCAGCCCGGGTCGGCAGTGCACCAGAACACGTCGCCGTCGTGCAGGTCGAGCGCGAAGCGGCCGGTGGCGTAATGCATCAGCGCCGCGCCGTGCACGTGCATCGCGCCCTTGGGCGTGCCGGTGGTGCCGCTGGTGAAGTGCAGCAGCGCGAGGTCATCGGCGCGGGTGTGCAGCGCCGGGTCGTGCTCGGGCGCAGCGGCCATCCAGGCCTGGTAGTCGACCGTGTCCGGCACCGCGCTCGCGGCATCGCCGCCGCCGATCAGGATCACCTGCTCGAGCGAGCCGAGCTGCGCGCGCATCTTCTCGACCTTGCGCCGGTACAGCGCCTCGGTCGTGACCAGCACGCTGGCCTTGGCGATGCCGATGCGGGTGGCGATCGGCTCCGGGCCGAAGGCCGAGAACAGCGGCGTGACCACGCATCCCGCCTTCAGGCTGCCGAGCACCGCGACGTACAGCGGCGCGATGCGCCCGGCCATCACGAACACGCGCTCGCCGGGCGCCACGCCGAGCGCGCGCAAGCCGTTGGCGAAGCGGTTCGTCAGCCGGGTCAGCTCGGCATAGGACCAGTCGGCCGCCGTGCCGTCGGCGCCCAGGCAGCGCAGCGCGGTATGCGCGCCGCGGCCCTGCGCGACGTGGCGGTCGAGCGCGAGCCGGCAGATGTTGAAGTCGTCGTCCGTGGCGCCGAGCGCGCTGCGCATCGCGTCCCAGGAGAACGCGGCGCGCGCGGCCGCGTCGAGCTGCGGCGCCACGCGCCAGTCGGCGGCGGTCTTGCGGATCCGGTCTGCGCGCATCGATGGTCCTGTCGCCCGCGAGTTGCGTCGGCTGCCGATCGTGCACCCGCCTGCCGGGCGGCGGCTTGATCCACCGCAACCGCCGCGGTACGTGCGCTGTGCAGGCCGCGGCGCTTAGCATCGGGGCCCTTGCCCCGTTGCCCGTTGCCCGTTGCCCGTTGCCCGTTGCCCGTTGCCCCTTGCCCTTTGACTGCGCAGTGATCTCGCCCGACATGCCGCGTGCCTTGGCTTCGATGTGTTGCGGCGGCCGGCCGCGCGCAGGCACGGCCGGCGCGCCGCCCGCGCCGCGTGCCGGCGGCGCCGCAGCGGTGGCGCGCCACGCGCCACACCGAGCGGCGCCGCAAGCCGCATGAACCGCCACCTGCTGCTGCTCACGCTGTGCCAGGGCCTGTTTCTGATCAACAACGTCACCTTCATCGCGATCAACGGCCTGGTGGGGCTGCAACTGGCGCCCCATGGCTGGATGGCGACGCTGCCGGTGATGGGCTACGTGGTCGGCGGCGCCGCGGCCGCGCCGCTGGTGGCGCGTTCGCAATCGCGCTTCGGCCGCCGCGGCTCGTTCCAGATCGGCCTGCTGGTGGCGCTGGTCTCGGCGCTGCTCGCGGCCTATGCCGCCTGGCGCCGCGACTTCGGGCTGCTGCTGCTGGCGACCGTGGTGGCCGGCTACTACAACGCCAACGGTCAGCTCTACCGTTTTGCCGCCGCCGAGCTGGCGCGCCCCGACTGGCGCGAAAAGGCGGTGTCGCTGGTGCTGGCCGGCGGCCTGCTGGGCGGCATCGTCGGCCCGCATCTGGCGGCGTGGACGCGCGCGCTGCTGCCCACGCCCTTCGTCGCCGCCTACCTCGCGCTGGCGCTGGTGGCCGCGGCCGGCATGGCGGTGATGGCGCTGATCCGCTTTGCCCCGGCCGCGGTACAGACCGGCGGCCCGGCCGCCGGGCGGCCGCTGGCGCAGATCATGCGCCAGCCGGTGTTCGTCGTCGCCACGCTGGGCGCGGCGCTGGGCTACGGCGTGATGAACCTGCTGATGGCCGCCACGCCGTTGGCGATGCAGGTGTGCGGCTTCGACTTCGGCGCCACCGCTACCGTGCTGCAGTGGCACGTGATCGGCATGTACGCGCCGGGTTTCTTCACCGGCCACCTGATCAGCCGCTTCGGCGTGCTGCGCATCATGGCGGTGGGCGTGCTGCTGAACCTGCTGTGCGTGGCGATCGCGCTGTCGGGCGTGCAGATGCAGCACTTCGTCGCCGCCTTGGCGCTGCTGGGCGTGGGCTGGAACTTCCTGTTCACCGGCAGCACCACGCTGGCGCTGCGCGCGTACCGGCCCGAAGAGAAGGACCGCGCGCAGGCGGCGATCAACTTCTGCGTGTTCGCCACGATGTCGCTGACCTCGTTCGCCTCGGGCGCGCTGGTGACGACGCAGGGCTGGACCTGGCTCAACGCCGGCTCGCTGCTGCCGCTGGCGCTGCTCGGCGCGGCGCTGCTGTGGCTGGGCCTGCGCCAGCGCGCGGCGCGGCCGGCCTGAGCGGGCGCGGCGGCTCGCGCCGCGAGCGCGCTCAGCGCGGTCTGTCGAGCTGGAAGCGCAGGTGCGCGCGCACGGTGGGCCATTCCGCCGCGACGATGCTGTACACCGCGGTGTCGCGCAGGCTGCCGTTCGGGCTGATCTGGTGGCAGCGCAGCATGCCGTCGAGCTGCGCGCCCAGGCGTTCAATGGCGCGGCGGCTCTGGCTGTTCAGCCGGTGCGTGCGGAACTCGACGGCGATGCAATTCAAGGTCTCGAAGGCGTGCGTCAGCAGCATCAGCTTGCATTCGGTATTCAGCGGCGTACGTTGCACCCGACCGGCAACCCAGGTGGAGCCGATCTCGACGCGGCGGTGGGCGGCGTCGGCGTGCATGCAGGTCGTCATGCCGACGACGCGGCCGCCGGCGTCGAGCACGGTGAAGGGCAACATCGAGCCGGCGGCCTGCAGGCCCAGGCGGCGCTCGATCTCGGCGGCCATGCCTTCGGGCGACGGCACCGAGGTGTACCAGAGCTTCCACAAGCCGCCATCGCGGGCAGCGTCGCACAATGCATCGTGATGCGCCGCCTCCAGCGGGCACAGCGAGGCATGGCGCCCCTCGAGGCTGACCGGCTGCAGCCAGTTCATTGCCACACTCCTCTCGTCGAAGACATCGAACCATGGCCGATCTGCTGGACCACGCGGCGCGCTCGGCGCTGATGGCGCGGATTCGTTCGGCTGACACCGCTCCGGAGTTGTTCGTCAGAAGATTTCTTCATCGTGCCGGCTATCGATACAGGCTGCACGCGCGTGATCTTCCGGGGCGGCCGGACATCGTATTGCCGAAGTACGCCACCTGCATCTTCGTCAATGGCTGTTTCTGGCATGCCCATGCCGGATGCGCCTACGCGCGCCTGCCGAAGACCCACACCGCCGCCTGGTCAGACAAGCTGAGGAAGAACGTGGCGCGCGACCGGCGCAGCAGACGGGCTCTGTTGGCTGCGGGGTGGCGGGTCATCGACATTTGGGAATGCGGCATCAAGGACGTGAGCGACCCGGACCTTTCGTGGCTGCCTTCTCTGGTCGAAGCCGAAGGGGCGGGCCGCGTCGTCTGGCCGAAGCGGCCGCGCAAAGCGAAGCCTGCTGCCCGGAAGTCACGCCGCCGCTGATCCATGGGACTCGATCCATGCCGCGGCGATCCCGCGAATCCTCGCCGCCCAGTCGGCGTTGACTTCGCTCGCAGTGCCGATGAAGCGGGCCAGATGCTGCTTGGTCACGTGCGGATTGTTCAGCGTCGAGCCGCGCTCTGCGATGTACTTGGCGCGGGCACGCAGCACGTCCAGCATGGCCGCCGGCGAGAAGCCGCGCGTCCCGTCGGCATCGATGGCATCGGCGTGGGCCAAATACTGTTCGGCAGTCCACTGCTGCCGAAGCACCGCGCGGGCGTCGGCGACCCTGTAGACGTCCTTGGCGCCGCACACGCTGCCCAGGTCTTCAGGCCCCAGCCGGGCCGAAGACCGGGCCGCGATCTTGAAATCGACCAGGACTTTGGCCTCCGTCGCGTCGATCCATTCGCGCATGTCGGCGGGCGTCAGGCGCAGGCAGCTCTTCAATTCCGGGCGCCGTGCGTCCTTGGTATAGAAGCCGATCACAAAGAGCATGCGCCGCCACTTGTGGATGTGATCCATGCCGACATCGCGCGCCGTCGACAGGGTCTGGCCAGTGGTCGACTTGACTTCCACTTCGATGGCATGGGTCGCACCGCCGACCGTCACGTCGAGCAGCGCGTCGACGCCCGCGCGCTGATGAGCGGGGTCCCATCGAAGATTGAACAACCGGACGAGTTCGCGCTCGCGCTCGTCGTCCTGGACGGTCAATCCAATGCCCCCAGTGCGCGCGCGACGCTGACCGCCACGGCATAGGCCACCGGCGGGCAGACGCTGTTGCCGATCTGCCCCAGCCCCTGATAGACCGCACCGGCGAACTTCCAGTCGGCCGGAAAGCCTTGCAGCAGCGCGCAGTCGTCCAAGGTCATTCGGTGGTGGCCGTTCTCGGGGACGAAGGCCTGAGCCACAGCCCGGCTGCTCTGCACGCCGTTGGGCCAAATGCCCAGCGACGCCCAGGTTTTCAGCGATGCCTGGCTGTTGACGACGCCCGTGGTCTTGCGCGGTCCGGTGAAGCCCGAGCGCAGCGTGGGCGACACGCAGTCGAAGCCGATGTCGGGCAGCCCGAGGCTCTGGCGCGTCAGGTTGCGCGGCAGCAGCGGACCGAAGAGGTCGCGCGTCTCGCCGTGCGTGGGCCGGGGCGCTGCGAAACGCGCTGCGTCGCGCTCGGCGCGAAAGCCCACGAAGAAAACGCGCTTGCGCGCCTGCGGCACGCCGAAGTCGTCTGCCGACAGCCTGAACTTGAAGACCGTGTACTCGTCCGACAGCGGGGCGATGATGTTCTGCTGCACGAAGGTTTCGAACTTCCGGTCGAGCATGCCGGGCACGTTCTCCGCCACGAAGGCGCGGGGACGCGCTTGGCGAACGCATCGAATGAACTGCGGCCACATGTTGCGAACGTCGTTCTCGCCGGCCTGTTTGCCGGCGGTGGAGAATGGCTGGCACGGCGGGCCGCCGTGCACCACGTCCACCCCCCGGAACTTCGAGAACGGGGCGCGCATGACGTCGCCGTCGACCGGGCCCGAGCAGACGCTCCACGCGGGCCGGTTCCACCGCAGCGTTTCGCCGCAGATGTCGAGAATCTCGAAGGACGCGCGATGATCGAAACCCGCGCGCTCGAAGCCCAGGTCGAGCCCGCCGCCGCCGCTGAACAAGGACAGCGCCGACAGGCCATGACGGGGCTGCAGCGGCATCAGATCGGCAGGGTCCAGTCGGCCGGCTGGCTCGATGCCTGCGGTCTGCTTCGCATGCACGCCGCGGATCATTTCCAGCTTGCGCCGCTGCGCACGCCGCGAAATCTCCCGGTAGCGGCCCCGTTGCTCGTCGGTCAGCTGATACGGCATGGGCGGCCCCGTCGGTTGATGTATATGTACGAATGTACAGTCTTTGCCGATATGCGCCCAACCAGCATCACAGGTTGTGGCTCCGGCCGGCGCTGCGCGCTCACCGGTTGTGGCTCCGGCCCGGCGCTGCGCGCCTTGACTTCGCTGGCGCGAAGTCAGCCTGCACCGCAACAGGTGAACGCATGGCGTTCACCGGTTGTGCCGCTGCATGAACACCAGCTTCTCGAACAGCGTGACGTCCTGTTCGTTCTTCAGCAGCGCACCCACCAGCGGCGGCACGCTGACCTTCTCGTCCTTGCTGTGCAGCGCCTCGAGCGGGATGTCCTCGGCCACCAGCAGCTTCAGCCAGTCCAGCAGCTCCGAGGTGCTGGGCTTCTTCTTCAGCCCGGGCAGGCCGCGCACGTCGTAGAAGGTCTTCAGCGCGGCGCCCAGCAGTTCCTTCTTCAGCCCCGGGAAGTGCACGTCGACGATGGCCTTCATCGTGTCGGCGTCGGGGAACTTGATGTAGTGGAAGAAGCAGCGGCGCA
>CAYZGL010000086.1:0-15714 GCA_964477985.1 uncultured Rubrivivax sp.
GGTGCTGACGAGGCAACACCGGCGCACCAAGCTGCTGGCCCGCGAGCGTGGGCCGTAGAACGCGGGCCCGCTGCGCCCGCCACGCTGAACGCTCGAACGCCGGCTTGACCGGCGGCGATGAGTGACGGCAAAGCGCCGAAAGCGGCTGCACAGTTCCTCGCGCTTGAACGCCAAGTGGTGTGAGCCGCTCTTCCTATTTCGGCAGCAGCAGCCGCAGGCTGCCGTGGCGTGCCCAGGCGTCGGCCTCCTCGCGCAGCAGGTGCAGCGTGCGCGGATGTTGTTGCGCCCAGCGCGTGCTGTAGTGCAGCTGCGCGCGCCGCGCGGCGCGGCTCAGCTGCAGCGCGTGCGCACTGACCGCGCTGCGCGCGTGGCACTCGATCACCGCCAGCCGCAGGCACAGCGTTTGCCAGGCGAAGTCCGGGTTGGTCAGCGCCGGATCCAGCTTGCGCAGCCCGCCGCGCTGGCCGAGCACCAGTTCGCTGATGCGCCGCTGCTGGCTTTGCGAGAAGCCGGGCGCGTCGACGTTGGCCACCAGGTAGGCGCTGTGGCGGTGGTGGTCGTGGTGCGACACCATCTGGCCGATCTCGTGCAGCTCGCAGGCCCAGCCCAGCTCGCGCCGGTTGTCTGCGGCATGGCCGTGCCGCCCGGCAACGGCGTCGTACAAGGCCAGCGCCTTCGCGCGCACGCGCGAGGCCTGTTCGGCGGCCACGCCGAAGCGCGTCTGCAGTTCGCGCACCGAGACGTCGCGCACGTCTTCCGGGTGCGCGTGGCCCAGCGCTTCGAGCCGCTCGCGCAGGTCGATGATGACCCCCTGGCGCAACGCGCCGCGCGCCGGCAACAGGCTGGCGATGCCGAAGTGCGTGGCCAGCGTGTACAGGATCGCCAGCCCGCCCGGCAGCACCGCGCGCCGATCGGGGCGCAGCGCGGGCAGGCGCAGCTTGTCGATGTGGCCGGCGCGAACGCAGGCGTCGATGCACCAGCGCAGGCCCTCGGGGGTGATGCGCCCGTCGCTGATGCCGTTGGTGTGCAGCAGTTGCGACACCGCGCCGGCGGTGCCCGACGAGCCCAGCGCCTCGGTCCAGTGCTGCGGCGCGAACGGCTGCAGCGCTTCTTCCAGCTCGGCCCCGGCGGCGATCTGCGCGGCACGGAAGGCCTGCTCGGTGAGGCGGCCGTCGCCGAAGAAGCGCAGCGACAGGCTCACGCTGCCGACCTGGAACGACTCGGCGCGCAGCGGCGTGCGCCGCTGGCCGAGGATCATCTCGGTCGAGCGCCCGCCGATGTCCACCACCAGCCGCGTTTGCTCCGACGGCTGCAGCTGCGACACGCCGGCGTAGATCAGCCGCGCCTCCTCGCGCCCGGAGATGACCTCGATCGGATGGCCCAGGGCCTGCTGCGCACGCACCAGGAAGGCGTTGCGGTTGCGCGCCTCGCGCAGCGTCTGCGTCGCCACCGCGCGCAGCTGCTGCGGCGCAAAGCCCTTGAGCCGGCTGGCGAAGCGCCGCAGGCATTCCAGCCCGCGCTGCGCCGCTTCCTCGGTGAGCATGCCGTCGTCGTCCAGCCCCGCGCCCAGGCGCACGGTCTCCTTCAGGTAGTCGATGCGCCGGTAGCGCCCGTGCTGCAGCTGCCCGATCTCGAGGCGAAAGCTGTTGGACCCCATGTCCACCGCGGCCAGCGGGCCTGCCAGGAGCGAAGACGGGGTGCGCATGCGCCGATTGTGCCGGTGCGCGCCGCACGGCCCCGCGCGCGTCGGGTGCGGGTGGGGTGCGCCGGGGATTCCTACAATGCCGCGCTTTGACTGGCCGACCCCGGCGCAACCATGCTGCAGCAGCGATTCGATGGCCTGTGCCCGCGCCGCGGCTGGGGCCGCGGCGCACGACCCCGCCCATGACGCTGGCCTACATCGTCGCGGCCACGCTGGCGGGCGGGCTGCTGTCCGTGCTGATCGCCGCCGCGCTGACGCAGCATGTGCTGACGCGGCTGGTGCGGCACCTGGTGAGCCTGTCGGCCGGCGTGCTGCTGGGCACCGCGCTGCTGCACGTGCTGCCCGAGGCGTTCGAAAGCCACGCCAGCGCGCACGCGCTGTTCGTCACGCTGCTGTGCGGGCTGCTGTTCTTCTTCCTGCTGGAAAAGGCCGAGCTGTACCGGCACACGCACCACCACGAGGGCGACGGCCACCACCACCATCACCACTTCGACGCTGAGCAGGCCGGCCGCGGCGGCTGGAGCGTGCTGGTGGGCGACAGCATCCACAATTTCTGCGACGGCATCATCATCGCCGCCGCCTTCCTGACCGAACCGCGGCTGGGCCTGGTCACGGCGCTGGCCATCGTGGCGCACGAGATCCCGCAGGAAGTGGGCGACTATCTGGTGCTGCTCAATGCCGGCTTCTCGCGCGGCCGCGCGCTGCTGTACAACGCGCTGTCGGGCCTGGCGGCGGTGGTCGGCGGCGTGCTCGGCTACTTCGTCGTCGGCCCGTGGGAGCAGTTGTTCCCGTACCTGCTGGTGGCCGCGTCGAGCAGCTTCATCTACGTCGCGGTGGCCGACCTGCTGCCGCAGATGCAGCGCCGGCTGCCGTGGCGCCAGACCGCTTCGCAGCTGGCGTGGCTGGGGGCCGGTCTGGCCATCGTCGTGCTGGCGCGGCAGCTGCTGCGCGTGCATTGAGGCGGCTGCCGCGCACCGCGCACCGCGGCCTCACTTGATGACCAGCACCGGAATGGCCGAGTGCGTGAGCACCTTTTGCGTCTCGCTGCCCAGCAGCAGTGCCGACAGCCCGCGCCGGCCGTGCGAGGCCATCACGATCACGTCGCAGCCCAGCGTTTTCGCGTGGTCGAGGATCGCCTCCCACGGGTGCAGCGCCTCCACGGTGTGGGCCTGGCAGGCGACGCCGCCGGCGCTGGCCAGCTCGGCCACCGCCTTCACCCGCTCGGCAGCGATGCGCTGCTGCGCGTCGTAGAACTCCTGCGGCGGCACCGGCTGCATTTCGGAGATCGCGCTGTAGGGGAAGGGCTCCTTCACGCTGATCGCGAACAGCTCGCCGCCGGTCTCGCGCGCCAGTTGCACCGCAGTCTGCGCGGCCTTCTGGCTGATGTCGGAACCGTCGGTGGAGATGAGAATCTTCTTGAACATGCTGCGCTCCTTGGGGTCGTGCCTGGGGTTCGTCACGGGGGCCGGCGACGGCCCCGCAAGCTTCAGTATCGTTCACCAGCACGCCGTGCGCGTGCTTGACCCGCATCAAGCGCCGCGCGCCACCGGGCGCTGCGGGTCGGCGCACCACTCGCTCCACGAGCCGGGGTACAGCGCCGAGCCGGCCAGCCCGGCGTGCTCCATCGCCAGCAGGTTGTGGCACGCGGTGACGCCCGAGCCGCACTGATGCACCCATTGCGCCAACGGCTGCGCGGCATCGACGCCCAGCGCCGCGAACTCGCTGCGCAGCACGCTGGCCGGCTTGTAGCGGCCGTCGGCTTGCAGGTTGTGCTTGAAGAAGCGGTGGTGCGCGCCGGGGATGTGGCCGGCCACTGCATCGAGCGGCTCGATCTCGCCGCGAAAGCGCTCGCCGGCGCGTGCGTCCAGCACCGCTCGCTGCCCCAGGCTGGCCAGCAGCTCGGCCGCGCTCACGCTGGGCATGGCCGGCGCCGACGCCGGGTACGGCGGCTGCGGCGCGGCGGCGGCGGCTTCGTCGCCGAGGGCGCCGCCCGCGGCCACCCAGGCGTCGATGCCGCCGTCGAGCACGGCCACCTCGCGATGGCCCAGCCAGCGCAGCAGCCACCAGGCGCGCGCCGCGTACGGCATGCCCTGCGCGTCGTAACACACCACCTGCACGCCGGGGGCGATGCCCCAGGCGCCGGCGCGCTCGGCCAGCGCGGCGCGCGGCGGCAACGGATGGCGGCCGTTGCTGCCGGTCTTGGCGCCGCTCAGCTCGCGCTCCAGGTGCACGTAGCGCGCCCCCGGCAGATGCGCTTTGGCGTAGGCGCGTTCGCCGGCTGCCGCATCGGCGAGGTCGAAACCGCAGTCGAGCAGCACCACGCGCGCGCTGCCGGCGGCCAGCAGCGAGCGTAGTTCGATGGCGCCGATCAGCGTGGTGAACGCGGGCGTGGCGCCGGGCAGAGTGTTTGTCATGGGGCTTGGCATGGTGTGAGGCTCAGCTTGCAGCGGTGGACTCGACGGTGGTGCTCGCGCGGCTCAGCACGGTGCAGGCCAGCCCGGCCGCGACGATCAGCAGCATGCCCGCCACCGCCATCCACGACAGCGCGTCGCCGAACAGCACCACGCCGTAGAACACCGAGAACAGGATGCCGGTGTATTGCAGCCCGGCATTGGCCAGCGCCGGGCCGATGGCGAAGGCGCGCGTAAGCATCAACTGAGCGGTGGTGGCCAGCAGCCCCACCGCGAGCAGCAGCGCCGCGCCGTACGGCGTGTGGCTGCTGACGCCGCTCCAGGCCATCGACAGCGCGCCGGCGAGCACGCCGCCGAACGCGAAATAAAAGACGATGCGCGATTCCGGCTCGCCGCGCCGCCCCAGTGCCGTCACCTGCAGGTAGGCCATCGCGGCGATCATGCCCGACAGCAGTCCCGACAGGCCGTACCACAGCTGGTGCGGCGCCACCGTCGGGCGCAGCACCAGCGCGACCCCGCCGAAGCCCACCAGCACCGCGGCGATCAAGCGGCCGTCGACCTGCGCCGCGCCCAGCAGCACCGAGCCGCCGAGCAGGAACAGCGCCATCCACACCGACGACAGGTAGTTCAGCGTGACCGCGGTGGCCAGCGGCAGCCCGGCGATGGCGTGGAACCACAGCCCCAGCGACAGCACGCCGCACAGGCTGCGCCAGAAGTGCGCGCCCGGCAGCGTGGTGCGCAGCGTGTCGCGCCGTGCGCGCGTCACCGCATAGGCCACCACCATGCCGACCAGGCCGCGGTAGAAGACGATCTCGCCCGAGGCGTACAGCGCCGAGGCCAGCTTCACGCACACGCTCATCGTCGCGAACAGCAGCGACGCCCCGAGCATCAGCAGCGGTGCCTGCAGCCGCGTGTTCACGGGTGTCCCCACGCGGCGCAGGGCTCGATCCGGCAGCGGCTCAGGTGCGCGCCATCTCGCGCCGGTACCACTCGTGGAAGTGCTGCATGCCGTCTTCCATCGGGCTTTGGTAGGGGCCGGCCTCGTCGTCGCCGCGGGCCGCCAGGGCTTGCCGCCCGCCGTCCATGCGCAACGCGATCTCGTCGTCCTCGATGCAGGTCTCCATGTAGGCGGCCTGCTGGGACTCGACGAACTCGCGCTCGAAGGCGGCGATCTCCTCGGGGTAGTAGAACTCGACCATGTTCAGCGTGCGCCGCGGCCCGCGCGGGTGCAGCGTCGACACCACCAGCACGTGCGGGTACCACTCGACCATGATGTTCGGGTACAGCGTCAGCCAGATCGCGCCGTGTGCGGGCCTGCGGTCTCCGCTGTAGGCGAGCAGCGCTTCCTGCCAGCGGCGGTACACCGGCGAGCCGGCGCGCGTCAACGAGGGCTGCAGGCCGACCGTCTGCACCGAATGGTGCGCGCCGAACTCCCAGCGCAGGTCGTCGCAGGTGACCAGCCCGCCGAGCCCCGGGTGGAAGGGGCCGACGTGGTAGTCCTCGAGGTAGACCTCGATGAAGGTCTTCCAGTTGTAGTCGCACTCGTGCATCTCGATGCGGTCGAGCACGCAGCCGCCGAAATCCAGATCGGCCGTGGCGCTGCAGCCTTGCAATGCCGCGCGCACGTCGCGCCCGCGATCGTCGAACAGCAGGCCCTGCCAGCGATGCATCGCATAGTTGTTCAGGTGCAGGCAGGGGTCGGATTCGAAATGCGGCGCGCCCACCAGCTGGCCGTCCAGGCCGTAGGTCCATCGGTGGATCGGGCACACGATGTGCTCGCGCGTTTGCCCGCTGCCGCGCAGCATCAGGGCCTGGCGGTGGCGGCACACGTTGGACATCAGGCGCAGCCCCTGGGCGCCGCGCACCAGCGCGCGGCCTTCGCCTTCGTGCGCCAGCGTGCGGTAGTCGCCGGGCTGCGTCGCCCACAGTTCGTGGCCGACGTAGCGCGGGCCGGGCTCGAAGATCCGCGCGCGTTCGGCGGCGAACACGGCCTCGTCGAAATAACTGGTTGCACAAAGCTGAGTGCGGCTGCGCTCGAGAGCTGTGAGACTGATGCTCAGGTCCGACATGATCCGAAGGATCTCCATGATTGGGTATGTCAACCCCCCACCCGGTGGCCCCGCGGATGGGTTTGATGCGGGCTGCGCGCGCGTGGCGCGCGGCGCAGCCGAGCCGGCGATTCTACCCAGCGCGCGCTCGCGCTCGGCGCGGCCCCAAACCCGCGCGCACACGCCCGTGCGCGCCGCCGACTAAAATCGCCGACCGCCCTTGCCCGCCCGCCATGCCCCCGAGTTCCCTTGCCGCCGCGCCCGATGCGCTCACCTATGAGCAGGCGCTGGCCGAACTGGAAGCGCTGGTGCAGGCCATGGAAACAGGAAAGATGCCACTCGACCAGTTGCTGGACAGCTACCGCCGCGGCGCCGAATTGCTGCAGCTGTGCCGCGGCCGCCTGCAGGTGGTCGAAGACCAGGTCAAGCTGCTCGAGGACGGCCAGTTGAAGCCGTGGGGGCCGGCATGAGCCTGCACGAGCACGTGCTGGCCGAGCCGCGCGCGGCCGCACCGGCCTTCAAGGCCTGGATGCGAGACGAGCTGTCGGCCGTGGAGCAAGCCTTGCAGACGTGGGTGCCTGCCAACGCCCCCGCGGGCCTGGGCGAGGCGATGCGCTACGGCGTGCTCGACGGCGGCAAGCGGCTGCGCCCGCTGCTGGTGCTGGCGTCGTGCCTGGCGGTGCGCGGCGCGCGCGAAGCGGCGCTGCGCGCGGCGGTGGCGGTGGAGCTGATCCACGCCTATTCGCTGGTGCACGACGACATGCCGTGCATGGACAACGACGTGCTGCGCCGCGGCAAGCCCACCGTGCACGTGCGCTACGGCCAGGCGCAGGCGATGCTGGCCGGCGATGCGATGCAGGCGCTGGCCTTCGAGGTGCTGACCCCGGACAGCGGCGTCGCCCCGGCGCTGCAGGCCCGGCTGTGCGCGCTGCTGGCGCGTTCGGCCGGCCACGCCGGCATGGCCGGCGGCCAGGCCATCGACCTGGCCAGCATCGGCAAGCCGCTGGACGAGCACGCGCTGCGCGACATGCACCGGCGCAAGACCGGCGCGCTGCTGCAGGCCAGCGTGCTGATGGGGGCGGCCTGCGGCCACTGCGATCAGCCTGCCTGGGCCGCGCTGTCCGATTACGGCGCGGCGCTGGGGCTGGCCTTCCAGGTGGTGGACGACATCCTCGACGTGACGCAGGAATCGCACACCCTGGGCAAGACCGCCGGCAAGGACGTGAACGACAACAAGCCGACCTATGTCTCGGTGCTCGGGCTCGACGCGGCGCGCCGCCAGGCCGGGCAACTGCGCGATGCCGCGCAGCAAGCATTGCGTCGCAGCGCGCTGGATTCCACCGCCACGCTGGCGCAGTTGGCCGACATGGTGGTCGAGCGCGACAACTGACAAGGCACAAGCCTCGATGAAGAACAACTTTTCCCTGCTCGAAAGCGTGTCCTGCCCGGCCGATCTGCGCCGCATGTCGCGCGCCGAACTCAAGACGCTGGCCGTGCAACTGCGCGAGTTCGTGCTCAAGAGCGTCAGCGAGACCGGCGGCCATCTGGGCAGCAACCTGGGCACGGTGGAGCTGACGGTGGCGCTGCACCACGTGTTCGACACCCCCTACGACCGCATCGTGTGGGACGTGGGCCACCAGACCTACCCGCACAAGGTGCTGACCGGGCGGCGCGAGGCGATGGCGGGCTTGCGCCAGCTCGGCGGCATCGCCGGCTTCCCGCGCCGCGAGGAAAGCGACTACGACACCTTCGGCACCGGGCATTCGTCGACCTCGATCTCGGCGGCTTTGGGCATGGCGCTGGCGGCCAAGCTCAAGGGCGAGGAGCGGCGCTGCATCGCCGTCATCGGCGACGGCGCGATGACCGCCGGCATGGCCTTCGAGGCCTTGAACAACGCCGGCGTCGCGCATGCCGGCGTGATGGCCGACATGCTGGTGGTGCTGAACGACAACGACATGTCGATCAGCCCGCCGGTGGGCGCGCTGAACAAACATCTGGCGCGGCTGCTCAGCGGGCGCTTCTATGCGTCGGCGCGCGAAGGCGCCAAGACCGTGCTGAAGAACACGCCGCTGTACGAACTGGCGCGCCGCTTCGAGGAGCACGCCAAGGGCATGGTGGTGCCGGGCACGATCTTCGAGGAGTTCGGCTTCAACTATGTCGGGCCGATCGACGGCCACGACCTCGATTCGCTGATCCCCACGCTGGAAAACCTGCGCCAGGCGCGCGGTCCGCAGTTCCTGCACATCGTCACGAAGAAGGGGCAGGGCTACAAGCTGGCCGAGGCCGACCCGGTCAAATACCACGCCGCCAGCGGCAGGTTCAACCCGGCCGAGGGCTTCCCCAAGCCCACCGCGCCGGCCAAGCTCACCTTCACGCAGGTGTTCGGCCAGTGGCTGTGCGACATGGCCGATGCCGACCCGCGGCTCGTCGGCATCACGCCGGCGATGCGCGAGGGCTCGGGCATGGTCGAGTTCCACAAACGCCACCCGAAGCGCTACCACGACGTCGGCATCGCCGAGCAGCACGCGGTGACCTTCGCCGCCGGGTTGGCCTGCGAAGGGCTGAAGCCGGTGGTGGCGATCTACAGCACCTTCCTGCAGCGCGGCTACGACCAGCTGGTGCACGACGTGGCGATCCAGAAGCTGCCGGTGGTGTTCGCGCTGGACCGCGCCGGTGTCGTCGGTGCCGACGGCGCCACCCACATCGGCGCCTACGACATCGCCTACCTGCGCTGCGTGCCCAACATGAGCCTGATCGCGCCGGCCGACGAGGCCGAGTGCCGCCAGGCGCTGAGCAGCGCCTTCGCGCAGTCGCACCCGGTGGCGGTGCGCTACCCGCGCGGTGCCGGCGTCGGCGCGGCGGTGGGTTCCGACCTGTCGCCGCTGCCCTGGGGCCAGGCCGAACTGCGCCGCCGCACCAGCCGCAGCAATGCGGTGGGCGGGCCGCGCATCGCCATCCTCGCCTTCGGCACCTTGCTGTACCCGGCGCTGCAGGCGGGCGAATCGCTGGACGCCACGGTGGTGAACATGCGTTTCGTCAAGCCGCTGGACGAGGCGATGGTGCGCGAGCTCGCGCGCACGCACGAGGCCATCGTCACGCTGGAAGAGGGCTGCATCATGGGCGGTGCCGGCAGCGCGGTGGCCGAATGTCTGGCCGCGTCGGGGCTGACGCCGCAGCTGCTGCAGCTGGGCCTGCCCGACCAGGTGATCGAACACGGCGACCCGGCCAAGCTGCTGGCGCAGTGCGGGCTGGATGCCGCGGGCATCGAGCTGTCGATCACGCGGCGCTTCGGCAGCCGGCTCAGCGTGGTGCGCCCGGCGGCCAACCATTGAACGGGCGATGATCGAGTTCTTCGAGCCCACCGAGTGACGATGAACCAGCTTTCCGACGCCCTGCACATCCCCGACACCCAGAGCGAGCGGGACGAACGCCATCTGGCGATTCAGCGCGTGGGCATCAAGGACGTGCGCTACCCGCTGCAGCTGAAGGTGGCCGGCGCGGTGCAGACCACCGCCGCGGCCTGGGACCTGGACGTGAGCTTGCCGGCCGACAAGAAGGGCACGCACATGTCGCGCTTCGTCGCCTGGCTGGAAGCACTCGATGCGCCGCTCGATGCCGCGGGCCTGCGCCAGCGCCACGCGCAGATGCTGCAACTGCTCGATGCGCGCGAGGGCCGCATCGAAGCACGCTTCAATTTCTTCCTGCGCAAGCGCGCGCCGGTGTCGGGGCTGGCCAGCCTGCTCGACTACCAGGGCCGCTGGATCGCCGAAACGCGCGCCGGCGCCACGCGGGTCCACGCCGAAGTCGGCGTGCCGGTGAAGTCGCTGTGCCCGTGCTCGAAGGAGATCTCCGACTACGGCGCGCACAACCAGCGTTCGCTGGTGACGATCCGCGTCGAGCTGCTGCAGCAGATCGAGTGGCACGAGTTGGTGCGCTTCGCCGAAGACCAGGCCTCGAGCGAACTGTGGCCGATGCTCAAGCGTGTGGACGAGAAGTGGGTCACCGAGCGCGCCTACGAGAACCCGAAGTTCGTCGAAGACCTGGTGCGCGACGTGGCGCTGGCGCTGAACCGCGATGCGCGCGTCGGCCGCTACCGCGTCGAGGTCGAGAACTTCGAGTCGATACACAACCACAGCGCTTATGCGCGCATCGAGCGCGCATAAGCCCGCGCTGCGCGCGGCGCTCGCGCAGCGAGCGGCAGCGGTTGCGACGACGGCTCACATGCCGCGGGCAGGCGAGCGTTGTCACAACCACAGCGCCTACGCGCGCATCGAGCGCTGAACGGCGCCGATGCAACAGGCCGCCGCCGCGATCCACGATGCGCAGCGCATGCGCCATGCCGGGCCCGAGCTGCTGTCGCTGGCGCTGATCGACGCGCGCAACCACACGCTGCGCTGGCTCGCGGCCTTCGAGCCGAAGCTGCACGCCTTGCCGGCGCTGGCCGATGTCGACCCGCCGCTGTGGCTGGTCGGCCACGCCGCGTGGTTCCAGGAGCGCTGGATCGCGCGCAACGTGCAGCGCCAGCGCGGCGCCGCCGCCGCGGGCGCGGGACTGCGGCTGGCGTCGATCGAGCCGCGCGCCGACGACGGCTTCGACCCGGACTGCCACCCCCGCGCCGAACGCTGGGCGCTGCCGCTGCCCGCCCCCGCGGCCTTGCGCAGCTACCTGGCCGAAACGCTGGACGCGACGCTGGACCTGCTGGGCGCGGCCGGCGACGACGACGATGCGCTGTACTTCTATCGCCTTGCGCTGCTGCACGAGGACCGGCTGTGCGAAGCGTTGGCCGAGTGCGCGCAGGCCCTGCAGTTGAGCAGTGCCGAAGCGCCGTGGCAGCCGCGCACGGCGCTGGCGCCGCGCGAGCCGATCGGTTTTGCCGCGCAGCGCTTCATGCTCGGCAGCGCGCCGGGCGGGCTGGTGCCGCCGGCCGAACGCTGGGCGCACGAGCTGAGACTGCCCGAGTTCGAGATCGACGCGCAGGCCGTGAGCTGGGCGCGTTATGCCGAGTTCGCCGCCGACGGCGGCTACGACGACGCACAGTGGTGGACCGAAGAAGGCTGGAGTTGGGTGCGCGCGCAATCGCGCCGCGCGCCGCGCTGCGTGGAGCAGCTGCACCACGGCGTGCTGCTGCAGCGCCAGGGGCAGATGCAGCGGGTGGGTGCCACGCAGGCCGCGGTGCACGTCAGCCGCCATGAAGCCATGGCCTGGTGCCGCTGGGCCGGGCGGCGGCTGCCGACCGAGCCCGAATGGGAGCTGGCCGCGGTCAGCGGCGCCTCGCGCGGCTTCGTCTGGGGCGAAGTCTTCGAATGGGCCGCCGGCAGCGCCCGCGCCTGGCCCGGCGGCGGCGAGTCGCTGCCCGGCTTCGCGCCCTGGCCCGCGCCGGGCAGCCGCGGCGTGCTGCGCGGCGCGTCGTGGATGACGCGCGCGCGCTGCAAGCACCCGCGCGCACGGCGTTTCGCGGCGCCGCAGCGCGATGTCGCCTTCTGCGGCTTTCGCAGCTGCGCGCTGTAGCGGCCGTTCGCGCCGGAGTCGAGCATGGGCAGCTTCGGCGACGCCGTGGGCAGCGCGCTGCAACTGGTGGCCGCTGCCGATGCGCGGCTGCTGGGCATCGTCGCGCTGTCGCTGGCGGTCAGCGCTGCGGCCTGCGCCGCCGCTGCGTTGATCGGCATCCCCGGCGGCGCGCTGCTGGCCGTGCTGCGCTTCCCGGGCCGGCGCGCGCTGCTGCTGTTGTTGCACACGCTGCTGGCACTGCCGTCGGTGGTGGTGGGGCTGACGGTGTACCTGCTGCTGTCGCGCGCCGGGCCGCTGGGGGCGTGGGGCATCCTGTTCACGCCGACCGCGATGGCCGTCGCGCAGACGCTGCTGGTGCTGCCGCTGGTGGCGGCGCTGACGCGCCAGCTGGTGGCCGACGCGATGCACGGCAACGCCGAGCAGCTGCGCTCGATGGGCGCGACGCCGCTGCAGTTGGCCGCGCTGCTGCTGCTGCACGAGCGCGCGGCGCTGGCCACCGTGCTGCTCAGCGCCTTCGGCCGCGCGGTGTCCGAAGTCGGCGCGGTGATGATCGTCGGCGGCAACATCGACGGCGTGACGCGCGTGATGACCACCACCATCGCGCTCGAGACCAGCAAGGGCGACCTGCCGCTGGCGCTGGGCCTGGGCCTGGTGCTGCTGGGCGTGGTGGCGTGCATCAACCTGGCGATCGCGTGGCTGCGCGGCGGCGCGCGCCGGCGCCTGGCCTTCGCACCGACGGCGTGACTGCGCCGCTGATCGAGCTGCACGACTGCGCGGTGCACTTCGGTGCCACCTTGGCGCTGGCGCCGCTGCGCCTGCAGCTGCGGCGCGGCGAATGCGTGGTGCTGGTCGGCGCCAACGGCAGCGGCAAGACCACGCTGCTGCGGCTGCTGCACGGCCAGCTGGCGTCGCGGCTGACGCAGGGCGAGCGCCGCGCCGCGCCCGGTGCGCGTGGCGGCGAAGTGGCGCAGGCGATGGTCTACCAGCGGCCCTTCCTGCTGCGCCTGTCGGTGTGGCGCAACCTGAAGCTGGCGCTGTGGCTGGCCCGCGTGCCGCGCGCGCAGCGCGATGCGCGTGCACGCGAGGCGCTGCAGCGTGTGGGTCTGCTGGCGCAACGCAGCCAGGCCGCACGTGCGCTGTCGGTGGGCCAGCAGCAGCGGCTGGCGCTGGCGCGCGCCTGGGCGGTGCGCCCGCAACTGCTGCTGCTGGACGAACCCACCGCCAACCTGGACCCGGCGGCCACGCGCGAGGTCGAATCGCTGCTGCACGACTTCGCCGCCGCCGGCCTGACCGTGGTGCTGAGCACGCACCATCTGGGGCAGGCGCGCCGGCTGGCGCAGCGTGTACTGTGTCTGGATGCGGGCCGGGTGGTGGCCGACCTGCCGGCGCAGCGCTTCTTCGAAGGCCCGCTGCCCGACGCCGCGGCCCGCTTCGTGCAGGGGGAATTGCCGTGAACTTCGAACGCTTGCTGACGCCGATGCTGGCGGCGCTGTGGCTGGCCGTGCTGCCGGCTGCGGCGTCGGCGCAGCCGCCGCACATCGTGATGGCCTCGACCACGTCCACCGAGCAGTCGGGGCTGTTCGCCCACCTGCTGCCGGCGTTCACGCAGGCCAGCGGCATCGAGGTGCGCGTGGTCGCGCTGGGCACCGGGCAGGCGCTGGACATGGCGCGGCGCGGCGACGCCGACCTGCTGTTCGTACACGACCCGGCGGCCGAGCAGAAGTTCGTCGCCGAAGGCTTCGGGCTGGCGCGCATCCCCGTCATGAGCAACGACTTCGTGCTGATCGGCCCCAAGGCCGACCCGGCCGGGTTGCGCGGCAACGACATCGCCGCCGCACTGGCCAAGCTGGCCGCGACCCGCCAAGCCTTCGTCTCGCGCGGCGACAACAGCGGCACGCACAGCGCGGAGCTGCGCCTGTGGCGCGCTGCCGGCATCGCCGACCCTGCGGCCGCGGTGGCGGGCTACAAGGCCTGCGGCTGCGGCATGGGGCCGGCGTTGAACATCGCCTCGTCGGCCAACGCCTACGTGCTGAGCGACCGCGGCACCTGGCTGGCGTTCAAGAACCGCGGCGAACTGGCGCTGCTGGTCGAAGGCGATGCGCGGCTGTTCAACCAATACGCCGTGATCGTCGTCAACCCGGCGCGCCATGCGCACGTCAAGGTGCAGCAGGCGCAGGCCTTTGCCGACTGGGTGGTCTCGCCGCCCGGGCAGGCGCGCATCGCCGGCTTTCGCGTCGGCGGCGAGCCGCTGTTCTTTGCGAACGCGCCGCGCTGAAGCCGCGCTGAAGCCGCGCTGAAGCCGCGCTGAAGCCGCGCCGGCGGCGGCATGGCGCTGCCGCGACGGCCACGACCCGCGGTGCCGCACCTAGGGTTAGACCTGCGTTGTGCCCGCATATGGGGCGCTCGGACAATGCCGCGACCCGCCGCGCCTTGCGCGGGCTTGCGCGTCCCGCGCGCCCTGCCACCCCACTGGAGACACCCGACGTGAGCATCGCCATTTCCCTCACGGTCAACGGCCGCGCCGTGCAGGCCAGCGTCGACCCGCGAACGCTGCTGGTGCAGTTGATCCGCGAGCAACTGCAACTCACCGGCACGCATGTCGGCTGCGACACCGCGCAGTGTGGCGCCTGCACCGTGCAGATGAACGGCCGTGCGGTCAAGGCCTGCTCGATGCTGGCGTTGCAGGCCCAAGGAGCGAGCATCACCACCATCGAAGGCCTGGCACCCGAAGGCGGCCTGCACCCGATGCAGGCGGCGTTTCGCGAGTGCCACGGCCTGCAGTGCGGCTTTTGCACCCCCGGCATGGTGATGGCGGCGGTGCAACTGCTGGCCGACAACCCCAACGCCAGCGAAGCCGAGATCCGCGAGGGGCTGGACGGCAACATCTGCCGCTGCACCGGCTACCACAACATCGTCAAGGCGGTGCAGTTCTGCCAGTCGGGCCAGCAGCCCGCCGCCGCCTGAAGGAGACGCCGTCATGACCGACATGTCGCAACCCCCGAACAACCCGAACTCCCCCATTGGCCAGCCGCTGCGCCGGCGCGAAGACCAGCGCTTCCTCACCGGCGCCGGCCAGTACACCGACGACGTGGTGCTGCCCGGCCAGAGCTACGGCTTCTTCCTGCGCTCGCCGTATGCGCATGCGCGCATCAACGGCATCAAGCTGGACGCCGCCAAGGCCGCGCCCGGCGTGCTGCACATCTTCACCGGCGCCGACCTGGCCGAGGCCAAGGTCGGCGGCCTGCCCTGCGGCTGGCTGATCACCAGCAAGGACGGCACGCCGATGAAGGAGCCGGCGCACCCGGCGCTGGCGCAGGGCAAGGTGCGGCATGTGGGCGACCAGGTGGCGCTGGTGGTGGCCGAAACCTACCTGCAGGCGCGTGATGCGGCCGAACTGATCGAGGTCGACTACGACGAGCTGGCGCCGGTGATCGACATCACCACGGTGGAAAGCGCGGGCGCCGCGGTGCACGACGAAGCGCCGAACAACGTCTGCTACGACTGGGGCCACGGCAACAAGGGCGCGGTCGACGCCGCCTTCGCCGCTGCGGCGCATGTGTCCAGGCTCGAGTTCCGCAACAACCGGCTGATCCCCAACGCGATGGAGCCGCGCGCCGCCAACGCGCACTACACGCGCCACGACGACGCCTACACGCTGTACGTCACCAGCCAGAACCCGCACGTCGCGCGGCTGCTGATGTGCGCCTTCGTGCTCGGCCTGCCCGAGAGCAAGGTGCGCGTGGTGGCACCCGACGTCGGCGGCGGCTTCGGCTCGAAGATCTTCCTGTACCCGGAGGAAGTCGCGCTGGTGTGGGCCAGCAAGCGCGTGGGCCGGCCCATCAAGTGGACCGCCGAGCGCGGCGAGTCCTTCCTCACCGACGCGCACGGCCGCGACCACGCCACCCGCGCCGAGCTGGCGATGGACGCCAAGGGCAACTTCCTCGCACTGCGCGTGCACACCATCGCCAACATGGGCGCCTACCTGTCGACCTTCGCCTCCAGCGTGCCGACCATCCTGTACGCCACGCTGCTCGCCGGGCAGTAC
>CAYZGL010000087.1:0-15673 GCA_964477985.1 uncultured Rubrivivax sp.
CGACATGGCCGACGGCATGGACCGCTTCTGGCGCATGCGCTCGTACCTGGACATCCACGCGCTGCCGCGGCAGCGGCAAGAAAAGGTGCTGCCCTACATCCGCCAGTGGGTGGCCAGCGCCGCCACGCTGAGCGCGGCGCAGGTGTTCCACGGCTACAGCCAGATGGGCGCAATGCGCGAAGCCGCGGTCAACGCCTGCCAGCGTTTCGACTACGTGATCTCGCCGGTGAGCCCGGTGCCCGGTTATGCCGCCGAATGGGCCAGCCCCACCAACGACCCCGAGCGGCCGTTCGAGCACATCGCCTTCACGCTGCCCTTCAACATGAGCGAGCAGCCGTCGGCTTCGATCAACTGCGGCACCACCCAAGCCGGGCTGCCGATCGGGCTGCAGATCAGCGGGCGGCGCTTCGACGACCTGGGCGTGCTGCAGCTGTGCGCGGCATGGGAGCGGCTGCGGCCGGCGCAAAGACCCTGGCCGCTGCCGCCCAAGCGCTGAACGGCGCCTGGGCTACATTCGCGCGCATGTCCAGCCCCGACCCGCGCGGCAACCCCTGCGGCACACGCAACGCGGCCGCAAAGGCCGCGGCCGAAACCGCGCTGTGGCGCATGATGTCCTTCTACGACACGCCGCTGGCAGATCTGGACGCGGCGAGCGCGCACGACGGCGGCTGGGCGCTGCCGCACGTGATGCGCGCCGGCTTCCTGCTCAGCCTGACCGAGCCCGCGTTGCTGGCCGAGGCGGCCGAACACTTGCGCCGCGCGCAGGCCCTGGCCGACGGCGCACCGGCACGCGAACGTGCCCACCTGCAGGCGGTGCAGGCGGTGCTCGACGGACGCTGGCAGGCCGCCTGCTGCGCCTGGGACGCGCTGCTGATCGAATACCCGCGCGACGCGCTGGCGCTGCAGTGGGCGCAGCTGTGGGACTTCTACCGCGGCGACAGCGCGCAGCTGCGGCTGCGCGCGGCGCGCGCGCTGCCCGAGTGGGACGAGGCCGATGCGCTGTACCCCTATGTGCTCGGCCTGTACGCCTTCGGCCTGGAAGAGAGCCACCTGTACCCGCAGGCCGAGGACGCGGGGCGCCGCGCATTGAGCCTGAACCCCAAGGTGCCGTGGGCGGTGCACGCGGTGGCGCACGTGATGGAAATGCAGGGCCGCTGCGAAGACGGCGCGGCGTGGTTGCGCCAGTACCAGGAGCACTGGTGCGCGGGCAACGGTTTTTCCGGCCACCTGTGGTGGCACACGGGGCTGTTCAGGCTCGAGGGCATGGACCTCGAAGGCGTGCTGCGGCTGGCCGACAAGCACCTGGCGGCCGATCGCCTGCAGATCACGCTGCAGCGCATCGACGCCGCGGCGCTGCTGTGGCGGCTGCGTCTGCTGGGCGTGGACGTGGCGGCGCGCTGCGCGCGGCTGCTCGAAGGCTGGGACCTGGCGCCGCAGGCGGCCGGCTACTACGCCTTCAACGACCTGCACGCGGTGCTGGCGATGCTCGGCGCCGGGCAGTTCGCGCGCGCCGAAGGCTGGGTCGCACGCTGCGCCGAGCGCGCGCTTTGCTGCGACGACGCACGGCGCAGCAACCATGCGATGGCACGCGAAGCCGGGCTGCCGTTGATGCGCGCGCTGCTGGCCAACGAACGCGGCGACTTCGACACCGCCGCCGACGGCCTGTATGCCGCGCGCGGCCAGGCGCAGCGCTTCGGCGGCAGCCACGCGCAGCGCGACCTGATCGACCAGACGCTGCTCGCGGCGTGCGCGCGCGGCACGCGCCGCGGCCTGGGCCGCGCATTGCTCAACGAGCGCCGGCTGAGCAAGCCGATGACGCCGCTGAGCCAACACTGGCAGGCGCAGGTGCAGGCCGTGCACGCGGTGGCCGGCTGAAACGCGAACCCGCCATGTCGCGCCGCCCATCCGCCCATCCAGCCGTGAATCCATCCTCGATGTCATCCTCGACGTCATCCGCCGACTTCGTCTGTACCGCCGCGAAGAAGCACCAGCACACCGTGCTGGTGCTGCAAGGCGGCGGCGCGCTCGGCGCCTACCAGGCCGGCGCCTTCGAGGCCTTCGCCGCGGCCGGCGTGGCGCCCGACTGGGTGGCCGGCGTGTCGATCGGCGCCATCAACGCCGCGCTGATCGCCGGCAACCCGCCGCAGCTGCGCGTGCCGCGGCTGCGCGAGTTCTGGCAGCGCGTGTCGCTGCCGCTGCCGCCGTTCGCGCTGCCCGCGCCGTGGCGCCGCTGGAGCAACCTGTTCAGCGCCACCGCGGCCAGCCTGTTCGGCGTGCTCGGCTTCTTCAAGCCGGTGCTGCCGCCGGGCAGCTTCACCGCGCTGGGCCTGTACGACAGCGCGCCGCTCGAACACACGCTGCGCGAGCTGGTCGACTTCGAGCGCATCAACCGCGCCGAGGTGCGGCTGTCGGTCGGCGCGGTCGACGTCGCCAGCGGCAACTCGGTGTACTTCGACAACACGCGCATGGCGCTGGCGCCCGAGCACATCCTGGCCAGCGGCGCGCTGCCGCCGGGCTTCGCGCCGGTGCCGATCGGCGGGCGCTCGTACTGGGACGGCGGCATCGTGTCGAATTCGCCGCTGTGGTACGTGATGGACCAGCAGCCCGACCTCGACGCGCTGATCCTGCAGGTGGACCTGTTCAGCGCCAACGGCAAGCTGCCGACCAACCTCGACGAGGCGCAGGGGCGCGCGATGGACATCCGCTATTCGAGCAAGACGCGCTTCAACAGCGACGAGCTGCGCCGCCGCGACGCCTTGCGCGAGGCCTTCCTGCGGCTGCTGGACAAGCTGCCGCCGCGGCTGCACGACGACCCCGACGTGCGCCACCTGGCCGAGGCCAGCCGGCGCAGCCAGGTCACGCTGGTGCACCTGATCAACCGCCACGACACCGGCTCGGCCGGCATCAAGGACTACGAGTTTTCGCGCGCCACGGTCGACGAGCTGTGGCAGGCCGGCCGCGCCGACGTGCAGCGCAGCGCCGCCGAGGCCGACTGGGACGACGCGCTGCGCCCGCACCAGGGCGTGCACGTCTACGACCTGACGCGCTGAAGCCGCGGCGCAGCGCCGCGCGCCCGGGCGGCCGCGGCGCCGCCGGCGCGCGCCGGCTCGATCGTCAACGTGGGATTCCCATGGGGCGCCCGGGGCGCTTCAATCCGCGTGCGCCGTCCGCGCCGTGCGGCCGACGCGCAGGGGCATGCCGCGGTGATCGAGACCCTTCCGCCGCGAATCCGCGTGGGTGCAGGAGGCGCGTTGGCCGAGTTCGCGTTCGAGGTGCAGGCATTGCGGGCGCAGCTGCTGCGCTTCGCGCGCCTGCAGCTGCGCAACGACGACTGGGCCGAGGATGCGGTGTCCGAGACGGTGCTCGCGGCGCTGCAGGCGCCGCAGCGCTTCGCCGGGCGTTCGCAGCTGAAGACCTGGTTGATCGGCATCCTGAAGCACAAGCTGGTCGACCAGCTGCGCCGCCATGCGCGCGAGGCCGGCCCCCGCGGCGGCGATGACGACGCCGACCTGGACGAACTGCTGTTCCGCCGCGGCGGCCACTGGCGCGAAGCGCCGCCGTCCTGGGGCGACCCGGAACACACGTTGCGCGAGCGCGAATTCTTCGTCGTGCTCGAACGCTGTGTGCAGCGGCTGCCGGCCGCGCAGGGCCGGGTGTTCATGATGCGCGAATGGCTCGAGCTCGACGCCGACGAGATCTGCACGCACCTGGCGATCAGCGCGAGCCACCTGTGGGTGCTGCTGCATCGCGCGCGGCTGCGTCTGCGCGAATGTCTGCAACAGTCGTGGTTCGACGCCCGCGCATGAGACTCGACTGCCGCGAAGCGGCCAGGCTGGTGCTGGCCGGCGAAGACCGCCGGCTGCGCTGGCGCGAGCGCGCGGGCCTGCGGCTGCACCTGCTGGTGTGCGCGGGCTGCCGCGGCTTCGTGCAGCAGGTGGCGCTGATGCGCCAGGCGCTGCAGCGCTGGCGCGACGACCCCACCGACCCGCCCGACGCCGGGTGCTGAGCCGGCGCTCAGCTGTGCGTCGTCTGGCGCACCGCGCGCTCCCACTGCGCCATGCGTTCGGCCGCCTGGGCACGCGGCATGTTCGGCTCGAAGGCGCGCTGCAGCTGCCACTGCGCGGCCAGCTCGTCGGGCCCGCTCCACAGCCCGCTGGCCAGCCCGGCCAAGTGGGCCGCGCCCAGCGCGGTGGTCTCCACCACCTGCGGGCGCAGCACCGGAATGCCCAGCAGGTCGGCCTGGAACTGCATCAGCATGTCGTTGACACTGGCGCCGCCGTCCACGCGCAGCTCGCGCAGCGCCGCGCCGCCGCCGGCGCGCGCGTCGCGGTCCATCGCCTGCAGCAGCGCCGCGCTCTGGAAGGCGATGCTCTCGACCGCGGCGCGCGCGATGTGCGCCAGCGTGCTGCCGCGGTTCAGGCCGACGATGGCGCCGCGCGCGTCGGGGTGCCAGTACGGCGCGCCCAGCCCGGTGAAGGCCGGCACCAGCACCACGCCGCCGGCGTCGGGCACGCTCGCGGCCAGCGGCTGCACCTCGCTGCTCGAGGCGATCGCGCGCAGGCCGTCGCGCAGCCACTGCACCACCGCACCGCCGATGAAGACGCTGCCTTCCAGCGCGTACTGCGGCGTGGTGCCGGTCTGCGCCGCGGCGGCGGTGATCAGCCCGTTGGCCGAGGCCTGCAGCTTCCCGCCGGTGTGCATCAGCATGAAGCAGCCGGTGCCGTAGGTGTTCTTCGCCTGGCCCGCGTGGTGGCAGGCCTGGCCGAACAGCGCGGCCTGCTGGTCGCCGGCGATGCCGCAGATCGGGATGGCGCGGCCGAACAGCTCGGGGCGGGTCAGGCCGAATTCGCCGCTGGACGGCAGCACGCGCGGCAGCACGGCACTCGGGATGCGCAGCGCCTGCAGCAAGCCGTCATCCCACTGGTTGCGCCGGATGTCGAACAGCATCGTGCGCGACGCGTTGCTGACGTCGCTGGCGTGCACCGCGCCGCCGCTCAACTGCCACAGCAGCCAGCTGTCGACCGTGCCGAAGGCCAGTTCGCCGCGCTCGGCGGCCGCCATCGCGCCCGGTACGTGGTCGAGCAGCCAGCGCAGCTTGGTGGCCGAAAAGTACGGGTCGATGCGCAGCCCGGTGCGCTGCTGCACCTGCGCTTGCAGGCCCTGCGCGCGCAGCATCGCGCACAGCGGCTCGGTGCGCCGGTCCTGCCAGACGATGGCGCGGCGCAGCGGCCGGCCGCTGCGCCGCTCCCACAGCAGCGTGGTCTCGCGCTGGTTGGTGATGCCGATGGCGCGGATGTCGGCGGCGCCGAGGCCGGCCTGGGCCAGGGCCTCGTGCGCGGTGGCCCGTTGCGTGGCCCAGATCTCCATCGCATCGTGTTCGACCCAGCCGGGCTGCGGGTAATGCTGCGTCAGCTCGCGCTGCGCCAGCGCGGCGATGCGCCCATGCGCGTCGAACACGATGCTGCGCGAGCTGGAGGTGCCCTGGTCGAGCGCGAGGATGTACTGCATGGTGTGTGCGGTGGATCGCGGTGGATCTGGGGGGTGGCCGCGCGCGGCGGCCGGCCCGGCCAATCTAACCGACTAGCATGCGCGCCCATCATGGGTGCCGGGGTGCTGTTCGCGCTGGCCGCCGGGCTGATGTGGGGCCTGGTGTTCGTCGCGCCGCTGCTGCTGCCGGACTACCCGGCCGCGCTGCTGTCCTTTGGCCGCTACCTGGCCTTCGGGCTGGTCGCGCTGCCGCTGGCATGGTGGGACCGCGCGCGGCTGGCCGCGCTGCAGCGCGCCGACTGGATCGAGGCCGCCAAGCTCGCGGTGGTCGGCAACCTGCTGTACTACCTGCTGCTGGCCAGCAGCATCCAGCGCGCCGGCGCGCCGCTGCCGACGATGATCATCGGCACGCTGCCAGTGGTGATCGCCGTGACCTCGAACCTGCGCGACCACCAGCGCGACGGCCGGCTGCCGTGGCTGCGGCTGCTGCCGTCGCTGGCGTTGATCGGCGCCGGCATCGCCTTGGTCAACCGGGTGGAGATCGCCCAGCTGCGCGCCGGCGCGGATGCCGATGTCGCACGCTACGCCTCGGGCGCATTGCTGGCGCTGGGCGCGGTGGCCTGCTGGACCTGGTACCCGCTGCGCAATGCCGACTGGCTGCGTGCGCACGCCGGGCGTGCGCCCCGCACCTGGGCCACCGCGCAGGGCATCGCCACCTTGCCGCTGGCGCTGCTGGGGTATCTGGGCTGGTGGGGGTGGAGCGCGGCCAGCGGCAGCGCGTTCGCCATGCCCTTCGGGCCGCGGCCGCTGTACTTCGCCGGCCTGATGTTCGCGGTCGGGCTGCTGGCCTCGTGGCTGGGCACGCTGTGCTGGAACGAGGCCAGCCAGCGGCTGCCGACCACGCTGGTGGGCCAGCTGATCGTGTTCGAGACGCTGTCGGCGCTGGCCTATGCCTTCGTGCTGCGCGGCGCGATGCCGGCCGCGGCGACGCTGGCCGGCATCGCGCTGCTGGCCGCCGGCGTGCTGTGGGCGCTGCGCGTGCGGCCCGAGCCGGCCGTGGCGCACGGCGCCTGAGCAAGGCGGCGCCGCGGCGCCGCCTTGCAGTGCAGCCGCCAGGGCCGCGTGCCGGCCGGAACCGCCGCCGCACCTGCATGCCCCGGCTGGCGCTGCATTGGGCGCCGGTCGAAAGGAAGGCATGGCATGACGCGCGTTCGTGTCGAAGGCTTCAGCATCTCGCTAGACGGGTACGGTGGGGGGCGGATCAGGACATGGCCCATCCGCTCGGCGTGGGCGGGACCGGGCTGCACCAGTGGCTGCTGCCCACACGCACGCTGCAACGCATGCTGTTCGGCGCCGACGGCGGAACGACCGGCATCGACGACGAATTCGCTGCACGCGGCTTCGACCAGGTCGGCGCCTGGATCATGGGAAGGAACATGTTCGGGCCGATTCGCGGTGCCTGGCCCGACATGAACTGGAAAGGCTGGTGTGGCGACAACCCGCCCTGTCACGTGCCGGTGTTCGTATTGACGCATCACCCGCGTGCGCCCATCGCGATGGCCGGTGCTGCGACCTTGCACTTCGTCACCGGCGGCATTCACGAGGCGCTCGACCGGGCGCGCGCCGCGGCCGGCGGCATGGACGCGCGCATCGGCGGCGGCCCCGGCACCATCCGGCAGTATCTTCGTGCGGGCCTGATCGACGAACTGCACATCGCGATCTCGCCGGTGCTGCTGGGCGCGGGCGAGCGGCTGTTCGAGGGCATCGGCATGCGCGCCCTGGGCTGCGAATGCGTTCGCTTCGCCGCCGCGGGCGCCGCCGCACGGTGTGTCAGCCGGGTGCGGGGTTTCAGGGCGCGCGGCGCGGGCGCAGCAGCACCAGCGCCAGCGACGCCGCGCAGCACAGCATCGCCGCCCACTGCAGCGGGCCCAGCGGTTCGCCGTGCACGATGGCGCCGGCCACCATCGCCACCATCGGCACCATGATCGACGACAGCCCGGCGACGTTGACCGGCAGCATGCCGACGATCGAGAACCACGCGGCGTTGCCGATGCCCATCGGCACCAGCGCGATGTAGGCCACCACCACCAGCGTTTGCCACGACGGCATGAACCAGTGGCCGTCGCCGAACCACAGCGCGCCGGCGCCGATCGGCAGCGCGGTGATCAACAGCTGCCAGCCGGTCAGCACCATCACCGGCACCGCCGGCTGGCGCCGCTTCAGGATCAGCGAGCCGATGGCCCAGCCCAGCCCGGCCGACACGCCCAGCGCGAAGCCCAGCGGCGCGCGGGCATAGGCCTGCAGCCCCGGCAGCAGCAACAGCAGCACGGCCGCCGCGCCGCACAGCAGGCCCAGCAGCAGCCGCGGGCTGAAGCGCTCGCCCAGCACCAGCCAGGAGATCAGCGCCGACCACAGCGGCATGGTGAAACCGAGGATCGCCGCCTGCCCCGACGGGATCAGGATCGCCGCATAGGTGCTGGCGATGTTCCAGTAGGCCAGATAGAAGGCGGTGGCCAGCACGATGGTCGGCCAGTGTTCGCGTGCGATCGCCAGCGGCTGGCCGCGCGCGCGGGCCACCGCCAGCAGCGTGACGCCGGCCAGCGTGACGCCCACCGCGCGAAAGGTCCACACCGAGATCTCGCGCACCGCCAAGGCGAACAGCGGCCAGTTGGTGCCCCACACCAGCGTCAGCAGCACCAGCAGCACGACGGCGCGGCGCGGGATCGGTTCGCTCATGCGGCGAGGCTAACCGGGATCGCCGCGCCGCCGCCGGGCTTCGGCCGGGCCGCGGCCGCGGCCGGCTCAGGCACACTCGACCACCCGCCGCGCCCGCGGCCGAGCCGAGGAGACTGCCAGCCATGGGACCACTGCACGGACTGCGTGTCATCGAACTGGCCGGCATCGGCCCGGGGCCTTTTTGCGCGATGCTGCTGGCCGACCTGGGCGCCGATGTGGTGCGCGTGGACCGCACCGAAGCCAGCGAGCTGGGTGTGCCGATGGACCCGCGCTACGACGTCAACGCCCGCAACCGCCGCTCGGTGGCGCTGGACCTGAAGTCGCCGGCCGGGTGCGACGCGGTGCTGCGCCTGGCGGCGCGCGCTGATGTATTGATCGAAGGCTTCAGGCCCGGCGTGGCCGAGCGCCTGGGGCTGGGGCCCGCCGAGTGCCACGCGCTCAACCCGGGCCTGGTCTACGGCCGCATGACCGGCTTCGGCCAGAGCGGGCCGCTGGCGCAGGCCGCCGGGCACGACCTGAACTACATCGCGCTGAGCGGCGCGCTGCACGCCATCGGCCCGGCCGGAGGCAAGCCGGTGGTGCCGCTGAACCTGGTCGGCGACTACGGCGGCGGCGCGCTGTACCTGGCGCTGGGGCTGCTGGCGGCGCTGTACGAGCGCAACAGCTCCGGGCGCGGCCAGGTGGTCGATGCGGCGATGGTCGACGGTGCGGCTTCGCTGGCGTCGATCTTCTACGGCATGAGCGCCAGCGGCCGCTGGAGCCAGCAGCGCGGCAGCAACCTGCTCGACGGCGGCGCGCCGTTCTACGACACCTACGAGACCGCCGACGGCAAGCACGTGGCCATCGGCGCGCTCGAGCCCAAGTTCTTTGCCGAGCTGGCGCAGCGCATCGGGCTGGATGCGCGCTTCGTCAAGGGCCAGTACGACCGCCGGCTGTGGCCCGAGCTGCGCGCAGCGATGGCGGCGATCCTGCGCGGCAAGACGCGCGACGAATGGTGCGCATTGCTCGAAGGCAGCGATGCCTGCTTCGCGCCGGTGCTGAGCATGACCGAGGCGCCCGCGCATGCGCATGCGCGGGCGCGTGCGGCTTTCGTCGAGGTCGACGGTGTGGTGCAACCGGGCCCGGCGCCGCGCTTCGGCCGCAGCACACCCGATGCGCTGCGCGCCGCGCCGCACATCGGCGAACACACCGACCAGGTGCTGGCCGAAGCCGGCTTCTCGGCCGGCGAGATCGCCGCCTTGCACGCCGCGGGCACGGCGCGGCGCGCCGGGTAGCCGCGTGAGCGCCGCGCCGTTGCCGATCCGCCCTGCGGCCTCGCTGCTGGTGCTGCGCGATGCGCCGGGTGGCGTCGAGCTGCTGCTGATGCGCCGCGCCGAACGCGACAACGACTTTCGCAGCGGCGCCTGCGTCTTCCCGGGCGGCGTGCTCGATGCCGCCGACCGCCACGCCTGGCGCTGGTGCCTCGGCCAGGACGACAGGCAGGCCAGCGCGCGGCTGGGGCTGCCGCACGGCGGCCTGGACTATTTCGTCGCCGCATTGCGCGAATGTTTCGAGGAAGTCGGCCTGCTGTACGTGTGCCAGCCCGACGGCAGCGCGGTGGATCTGACGGCGCACGCCGACGCGCTGCGCGAATGGCGCCAGCGGCTGCATCGCGGCCAGGCGACGATGGCGGCGCTGTGCGCGGCCTTCGACTGGCGGCTGGACCTGCGCGACATGGCCTACTTCGCCCACTGGCTGACGCCGGTGGTGCGGCCCAAGCGCTTCGACACGCGCTTTTTCGTGCGCCTGGCGCCGAGCGGCCAGCGCGCGCTGCCCCATATGGGCGAAGCGCTGGAACTGATGTGGCTGACGCCGGAGCAGGCGCTGGACCCGCAGCGCGCGCTGAAGCTGCTCAACGTCACGCAACATACGCTGCGCGACATGTGCGGCTTCGCCCGCGCCGAGCAGGCCTGGCGCCATGCGCGTGAGCTGCGCGGCGTGGCGCGGCATCTGCCGGTGCTGGCGCTGGGGCAAGGCGGCACGCGCTTCATCATCGAGGACCACCCGGCCTACGACGAAGTGGCCAGGCTGGACCCGCTGGGCCGCGGCGGCGTGCGCTGCGAGCTGCAAAGCGGCGACGTGCAGCAGCTGTCGGCGCGGCTGTGGCGCGTGGCCGGCGCCGCGCGCCATGCCTATCTGGTGCGCGACGCGGATGGCGGCGCGGTGCTGATCGGCGCCGAAGTCGGCGACGCCGCGCAGGCGCAGGCGCTGCGCCATATGGCCGGCGATGCGCCGCGCCGGCTCGACCCGGGTGCGGGCGCCAGCACGCTGCGTGTGGGCGCCGGCACCACCTTGCTCGAACTGGAAGACGGCTGGCTGCTGGAACAAGAGCGCACGCTCGTCGGCGGCGACGCCGCGCCGCTGCCCCAGGTCGAATGGATCGCGCCGCCGCACGGCTTCCTGCGCCGCGCTCGCCGCGAGACCTGAGGCGCAGCGGCGTCAGCGGGCCGGACCCGATCCGGGTCTCCCGGTCGGGTTCGGTGCCGCCTCGGGGGGCGGCCGCCTGACGGCCGGGGGCGGCCGGCTTCGCTTCAGCCCAGCGCAGGCCGCCTTGCCAGCAGCTCGCCGATGGTTTGCTCGTAGGCCGCGGCGGCATTCAACACACCTTGCTCGCCCAGCGGCGGGCCGATCAGCTGCATGCCCATCGGCAGGCCGTCGTCGTTGAAACCCACCGGCACGCTGATCGCCGGCAGCCCGGCCAGCGTGGCGTAGATCACCACTTCCATCCAGCGGTGGTAGGTGTCCATCGTGCGCCCGGCGATCTCGCGCGGCCAGCTCCACTCGGCCGGGAAGGGCCAGACCTGCGCGCTGGGCAGCACCAGCAGGTCGAAACGCTCGAACAGCGCCACCATGTGGCGATAAAAGCGCGTGCGTGCGCTGCTGGCGGCATAGACCTGCGGCCCGCTCAGGCCTTGGCCCTGGTCGTATTCCCACTGCGCTTCGGGTTTGAGCCGCGCGCGCGTGCGCGGGTTCGCACCCAGCGGGCCCAGCGTGCCGGCCACCAGGAAGCGGCGCCAGGTCAGCCAGGTCTGCCAGACCTCGTCGCAGGAATATCCCAGCGCCAGCGGCTCGACGTGCGCACCCAGCATTTCGAAGCGGCGCAGCGCTGCTTCGCACAGCGGCAGGATGCCCGGCTCGAAGGGCAGGTGGCCGCCCAGGTCGGCCAGCCAGCCGATGCGCAGCCCGCGCGCTTCGGGCCGCAGCGGCCGCGCGAAGGCGCTGCCGTCCTGCGCGATCGACAAGGGCTGGCGTGGGTCGTGGCCGGCCTGCACCGACAGCAGCATGGCCACGTCGCGCACGCTGCGGCCCATCGGGCCTTCGGTGCCCAGCAGCGCGACATAACCGTCGCCGGCGTGCGGGTTGGTCGGCACGCGGCCCAGGCTGGGGCGCAGGCCGAACACGTTGTTCCACGCCGCCGGGTTGCGCAGCGAGCCCATCATGTCGCTGCCGTCGGCCACCGGCTGCAGCCGCAAGGCCAGCGACACGGCCGCGCCGCCGCTGGAGCCGCCGGCGCTGCGCGCGGTGTCCCACGGGTTGCGCGTGGTGCCGAACACCGGGTTGTAGGTGTGCGAACCCAGGCCGAATTCGGGTACGTTGCTCTTGCCGATGACGATGCCGCCGGCCGCCTTCATGCGCGCCACCATCAGCGAATCGTGCGCGGCGACCTGCCCGGCCAGCAGCGGCGAGCCCAGGCTCAGCGGCAGCCCGGCCACCGCCGACAGCTCCTTGATCGCCATGGGGAAGCCGTGCATCCAGCCCATGCTGCGGCCGCGCGCCAGCATCGCATCGCGCTGGTCGGCCTGCTGCAGCAAGGCTTCGTGCGGCAGCAGGCCCACCAGCGCGTTGACGCGCGGGTTGAGCCGCTCGATGCGCGCCAGGCAGGCCGCCATCACTTCGCGCGCCGAGACCTCGCGCCGCCCGATCGCGCCACTGAGCGCGCAGGCGTCCAGTTCGATCAGTCCGGTCAGTTCGTCGGCTTGCATCACACGCCCCGCCTTGCCGCAGCCCGGCTGCAAAGCGCCCAGCCTAGCAGTTCATGCATGCGCCGGAAGCCGCCGCCGCCCTAGTACAGTCGCAGCGCAAAGGCGACCACACGCCCGAAGGAGACAAGCCATGCCAAGCCCAGGCCCGAACGGCGCCGCCAGCGCCGCCCATGTCACCCACGGCGCCGACGCCGTCGCGCAGATCCGCACGCTGGCGCTGGTCGGCGCGGCGGGCGCCGGCAAGACCTGCCTGGCCGAGGCGCTGCTGCACCGCGCCGGCATGATCACCGCGCCCGGCGCGCTGGAACGCGGCGCCACCGTCAGCGATTTCGACCCGCTGGAAAAGCGCATGCAGCATTCGCTGAATTCCGCGGTGATGCACCTGAACCATGGCGGTGTGCGCGTGCATTTCATCGATACGCCGGGGGCGCCGGATTTCGTCGGCCAGTCGCTGCCGGCACTCGAGGCGGTGGAGACCGCGGCGATCGTGATCAACGCGGTCAACGGCATCGAGCCGATGGCGCAGCGCATGATGGACTACGCCGCGCAGCGCCATCTGGACCGCATCATCGTCGTCAACAAGATCGACGCGCCGGGGGTCGACCTGCCGGCGCTGCTGGCGCAGATCCAGGCCAGCTTCGGCAAGGAGTGCCTGCCGCTGAACCTGCCGGATGCCGCAGGCAGCCAGGTGGTCGACTGCTTCTACAACCGCGACGGCCACAGCGACTTCGGCGCGGTCGCCGCCGCGCACCGCGCGCTGGTCGAGCAGGTGGTCGAGGTCGACGCCGGCTTCGTCGACCGCTACCTGAACGACGGCGACATCGACGCCAGCGAACTGCACGCGCCGCTCGAGCAGGCGCTGCGTGAAGGCCACCTGATCCCGGTGTGCTTCGTCTCGGCCAAGAGCGGTGCCGGCGTGGCCGAGCTGCTCGACGTCATCGTCAAGCTGCTGCCCAACCCGACCGAGGGCAACCCGCCCGACTTCCTCGAAGGCGAGGGTGCCGACGCCAAGCCGGTGCAGGCCGCGCCCGACCCGGCCAAGCACGTGCTGGCGCACGTGTTCAAGATCAGCGCCGACCCTTTCGTCGGCAAGCTCGGCGTGTTCCGCGTGCACCAGGGCACGGTGGCGCAAGGCGGGCAGCTCTATGTCGGCCATGGCCGCAAGCCCTTCAAGGTGGCGCACCTGTACCTGCTGCAGGGCAAGGACAGCGTCGAGGTGCCGCGCGCCGTGCCCGGCGACATCTGCGCGGTGGCCAAGGTCGACGAGCTGCACTTCGACGCCGTGCTGCACGACGCCGCCGAGGACGAGCACATGCATCTGAAGCCGCTGGACTTCCCGGTGCCGGTGCACGGCCTGGCGATCGCGCCCAAGCGCCACGGCGACGAGCAGCGCATGTGGGAGATCCTGAACAAGCTGGTGGCCGAAGACCCCTGCCTGAAGGTCGAGCACGTGGCCGCCACCAACGAAACCGTGCTGTACGGCCTGGGCGAGCTGCACCTGCGCGTGCTGCTCGAGCGGCTGCGCGAGGTCTACAAGTTCGAGGTCGACACGCGCCCGCCGCGCATCGCCTACCGCGAAAGCGTCACCGCCAACGCCGAAGGCCACCACCGCCACAAGAAACAAAGCGGCGGCGCCGGGCAGTTCGGCGAAGTGTTCCTGCGCATCGAGCCGCTGCCGCGCGGCGCGGGCTTTGAGTTCGTCGATGCGGTCAAGGGCGGCACCATACCGGGGCAGTTCATGCCGGCGGTGGAAAAGGGCGTGCGCGAGGTGCTGGCCACGGGCGCGATCGCCGGCTACCCGGTGGTCGACGTCAAGGTCATCGTCTACGACGGCAAGCACCACAGCGTGGACAGCAAGGAGATCGCCTTCGTCACCGCCGCGCGCAAGGCCTTCGTCGCGGCGATCCGCGCGGCCCGCCCGATCGTGCTCGAGCCGATCGTGAACATCGAGATCCATGCGCCGGATGCGGCGATGGGCGACATCACCGGCGACCTGTCGTCCAAACGCGGCCAGGTCAGCGGCACCGACAACGGCGCGGCCGGCACGATGCAGGTGCGCGGCCAGGTGCCGATGTCGGAGCTGTCGGGCTACCAGTCGCGGCTCAATGCGATGACCTCGGGCCAGGGCCGCTACACCATCGAGCTGTCGCACTACGAGGCGGTGCCGCCGAACGTGCAGACGCAGCTGGTCGGGCAGCACAAGGTGCAGGACGAAGAGTGAGAGGTGGCCTTATCAGCGCCCCCAGGGCCGGGCTGCGCCCAGCCCGCCATCGGGCCTGCAGGCGCGATGGCCCTCATGCGTCAACGCCGGGCCGCTCCCAAGTTGACTCATCCCCCTCGGGGGGCCTGGCGCGCAGCGACAGGTCCGGGGGGCCTCACCAGGCGAAGAACGGTGTGCAGTGGACTGTTCTTCGTCCGGGCTCGGCCCACCCGCGGGGGTCGAGGAAACTCGGGGCGGCCCGGCGTTTTTTCGACAGCGCGGCGGCTCCCGCGGTGAACGCGGCTTCGGCGCGAGCCTGCCGGCACCGCGCCGCCCCGTGATCGCCGGCCGGCTTCGCGCGGCGGGCAGCGCACGATGGATGCGCTGAGCCCGACCTACCTCGCGGCCGCGGTGCTGGTGCCGCCGAGCTCGCTGATCCTGCTCGCGCTGCTGGGTCTGGCGTTGCAGCGCCGCCGGCCTGCGCTCGGTACCGCGCTGGCGGCGCTCAGCCTGTTGGCACTGCTGCTGCTGAGCCTGCCGGCCACGGCCTATGCGTTGATGGGCTGGCTCGAGGCGCCGCCGCTGCGCGAGCCGCGCCGGCTCGACGATGCGCAGGCCATCGTCATCCTGGCCGGCGGCGTGGCGCGCGGCGCGCCCGAATGGGGCGGCGACACGGTCAACCCGTTCACCTTGCAGCGTGTGCGTTACGGCGCGCGGCTGGCGCGGCAGACCGGGCTGCCGGTGCTGATCACCGGCGCGCCGCCGCCGCCGGGGCAACGCGGCGAGGCGGCGATGATGCGTGCGGTGCTGGCCGACGAGTTCGGCGTGGCCGTGCGCTGGTTCGACGAGCGCGCGCGCACCACCGCGGGCAACGCGCGCGAGGCCGCGGCGCTGCTGCGTGCCGACGGCGTGACGCACATCGCGCTGGTGACCAGCGCCTTCCACATGGCGCGCGCGCAGCGCGTGTTCGAGCGCGCCGGGCTGCAGGTGATCGCGGCACCCACCGGTTATTTCGGCTGGCACGCCGGCCGCTTCGAATGGGCTCGGCTGGTGCCCAGCGGCGACGCGCTGCGCATCTCGTACCTGGCCTTGCGCGAGATGGCCGCAGGGCTGCTGTACCGGCTGGTCGATCGCCGCTGAAGCAGCGGCGTCGAAAGCCGCGGCGCGTTGCGGCGGGCTCAGAGCCTGTGAAGCATTCGGTCGGCGCCGCCGAGCGAACGAGTGCGTC
>CAYZGL010000088.1:0-15667 GCA_964477985.1 uncultured Rubrivivax sp.
GCGGGCGGATGCCGAAGGGGTCGCGAAACGCCAGCAAGCCATGGCCGGCGATCAGTGCGATCACCGCGTATGAACCCTTGGCACGCCGGTGCACCCCGGACACGGCCGCGAAGAGCAGCTCGGGCGTCAGCGCCACCCCCTGCACCGCGATCTCGATCTCGTGCGCGAGCACGTTGATCAGCACCTCGGTATCGCTCTCGGTGTTGATGTGCCGCCGGTCGACGCGGAACAGCTCGTGCTTCAGCGCCTGCGCGTTGGTCAGGTTGCCGTTGTGCACCAGCACGATGCCGAACGGGGCGTTCACGTAGAAGGGCTGCGCCTCCTCCTCGCTGTAGGCATTGCCGGCAGTCGGATAACGCACCTGCCCCAGGCCGACATGGCCCGGCAGCGCGCGCATGTTGCGCGTGCGAAAGACGTCGCGCACCATGCCGCGCGCCTTGTGCATGAAGCACTTGGTGCCCTGCATCGTGACGATGCCGGCCGCGTCCTGGCCGCGGTGCTGCAGCAGCAGCAAGGCGTCGTACAGCAACTGGTTGACCGGTGAGGCGCTGATGGCGCCGACGATGCCGCACATGGCTGCTTCCCTTCGATGTCGAGCTTGGGTTGTCGAGCCTGGTTTTTCGAGCCTGGTTTTTCGAGCTCGAGTGCTAGGCGCGAAGATACTGCGACAGCTCGGCCGGCAGCCAGGGCTTGACCCCCTGCAAGGCCGCACCGAGCCAGTGCGCCGCCTGCGAGCGCTGCCAGTCGGGCGATTGCGCCGCCGGCGTGTGCGCCATCACGGCCGCCGCCAGCATCAGCAGCAACACCCCGCGCAGCAAGCCGAAGCCCGCGCCGAGCACGCGGTCGGCGCCGCGCAGCGGCGTGGCGTCGATCAGCAGCCGTACCACGCGCGACGCCAGCCCCCAGCCGATCAGCACCGCCAGGAAGGCCGCGGCGAACGCGGCCGCATGGTTCAGCGCCGAAGCGGGCTCGCCCAACGGCAGATGCGGCGCCCACTGCGGCGCCAGCCACAGCGCGGCCAAGTAGGCCACGCCCCAGCCGAGCAGCGCCAGCGCCTCGAGCACGAAGCCGCGCCACAAGCCCAGGCCCAGCGACAGCAGCAGCACGCCCAGTGCGACGAGGTCGACCCAACCCAGCGGCGGCATCAAATGCTCAGGATGCTGGCGGCCAGGCCGGCGGACTTGATGCGCGCCGCGGCCTTCTCGGCGTCCTCGCGCGAATCGAAGGGCCCGACGCGCACGCGCGTGCGCCGGCCGGCGTCGGACTCGATCACCTGCGTGTAGGTCTTCAGGCCGAGCTTCTCGACCTTCTGCCGCGCCTCGCGCAGCGCGGCGGAGTCGGTGTAGGCGCCAGCCTGCACCACGAAACGCCCCGCCTTGCCCGGGGCGGATGCGGGCGCGGGCGCCGCCGCCGGTTTGCCGTCCAGGATGGCCTGCGCACGCTGCGCCTCGCGCTGCGGGTCGGCCACCGCCGGCGCGCGCTGCGGCTCGGCGGCCACGCGTTCGCTGCGCGACGCCGCGGGTAGCGCGCTGGCCGCGCTGGCTGCCGCCAGCGGCGCGGCCGGCGGTGCCGCGGCCACTGTGCCCGTCGCCGGCGGCGGGCTTTGTGCCGCCGATGCCGATGCCGCCGCCGGCTCGGCATCCACGGCGGCTGGGGGCGCACTGGGCTTGTCCGCCGGCAGCTTCAGCGGCGCCACCTGCTCACGCTGCGGTATCTCGATCGGAATGTCCACCGCGATCGGCCGCGGCTGCGTCTCGAACAGAACGGGGAAGCCGGCGATGCCCAGCCCCACCAGCAGCGCCGCGCCGATGAGCCGGCGGCGCGCCCGCAGGCGCGCCAGTTGCACCGAAGCCGCCTCGCCGCTGGCGTCGGCCGGGGCCACAGGGTCCTTGGACTTGAACATGGGAACAGCGGGCAGAGCGTGCGTGCGCCAAAGGTGGTTGGGGTGCGGCGCGCAAGCCAAGCGGTGGAGCCACGCGCGGATCGGCGCAGGTGCGTCCCGCCCAACCGGCACCGCGGCGCCCGGGCCGCCGCTCGCTCAGCCGCCGTGCGCGCTGCGTGTGTGCGGTAAGCCGTCCTTCAACACACCACCGACGCAAAGGAACGAGCCGAAGACGACGATTCTATCAGCGGGGTCTGCCGCGCCCAGCGCCGCGCGCAGCGCAGCGCTGGGCGCGGCATGGCAACTCGGCTGGGGTACGCCGGCGCGCAGGTGCGGCTGGATGTATGCGGCGAGTTCGTCGCAGCCCGCGGCGCGCGGCAGCGGCAGCGCACACAGGAACCACGCGTCGACCAATGCGGCCATGCGCGCGGCGATGCCGCCGATGTCCTTGTCGCGCATCGCACCGAACACCGCCAACGTGCGCGGATAAAAGCCCATCTGGTCGAGGTTGCAGGCCAGCGCCGCCGCGGCCTGCGGGTTGTGCGCGACGTCCAGCACCAGCACCGGCTGGCCCGGCACGATCTCGAAGCGCCCGCGCAACTGCACCGTCGCCAGGCCCACACGCACCGCCTGCGCGGTGATCGGCAGCCGCTCGCGCAGCGCGGCGAAGGCGGCCAGCACGCCGCTGGCGTTGAGCAGCTGGTTGGCGCCGCGCAGCGCCGGATAGGCCAACGCGTTGCAGCGCCGCCCGCGCCCCTGCCACGACCATTGCTGGCGGTCGCCGGCATGGCCGAAGTCGCGCCCGGCGAGCCACAGGTCGGCACCGATGTGCTGCGCGTGGCGCAGCACGCTGGCCGGCGGCTGCGGGTCGCCGATCACCGCCGGCTTGCCGGCGCGCAGGATGCCGGCCTTCTCGAAGCCGATCGCCTCGCGGTCGGGCCCCAGGTAGTCCATGTGGTCCAGATCGATGCTGGTGATCAGCGCGCAATCGGCGTCGATCGCGTTGACCGCATCGAAGCGCCCTCCCAGGCCGACCTCGAGGATCGCCAGGTCGAGCCCGGCGAGCGACAGCGCGCGCAGGATCGCCAGCGTGGTGAACTCGAAGTACGACAGGCTGATGTCGCCGCGCGCCGCCTCCACCGCGGCGAAGTGCGGCAGCAGTTCGGCCGCCGGCACATTGCTGCCGCCGATGCGGCAGCGCTCCTCGAAGTGCACCAGGTGCGGCTTGCTGTACAGGCCGACGCGATAACCCGCCTGCAAGGCGATCGCCTCGAGCATCGCGCAGCTCGAGCCCTTGCCGTTGGTGCCGGCCACCGACACCACCACCGCGTCGAAGCGCAGGCCCAGGCGATCGCGCACCGCACTGACGCGATCGAGCGTCAGGTCGATGGTCTTCGGGTGCAGCCGCTCGCAATGGGCGAGCCACTCGTCCAGCGTGGATGGGGTGGGCATGCGATGCGGCCGGGCCAGCCCGGCGCGGAATCAGGCGACGGCGTCGGCGCTTTGCCGTTGCAGCATCGCCAGCGCACGCGCGATCGTCGCGCGCAGCTGGCGGCGGTCGACGATCATGTCGATCGCGCCCTTGTCGAGCAGGAACTCGGCGCGCTGGAAGCCCTCGGGCAGCTTCTCGCGCACCGTGTTCTCGATCACGCGCGGCCCGGCGAAACCGACCAGCGCCTTCGGCTCGGCGATCACCAGGTCGCCGACGAAGGCAAAACTGGCCGACACGCCGCCCATCGTCGGGTCGGTGAGCACGCTGATGTAGGGCAGCCGCGCCTTGGCCAGGTGCGTGAGCGCGGCATTGGTCTTGGCCATCTGCAGCAGGCTGAGCAGGCCTTCCTGCATGCGCGCGCCGCCGGTCGCGGCGAAGGAGACGAACGGCACCTTCTGCTCGATGGCGTTTTCCACGCCGCGCACGAAGCGCTCGCCGACCACCGAACCCATCGAGCCGCCCATGAAGTCGAACTCGAAGGCGGCGGCCACCACCGGCACGCTCATCACCGCGCCGCCGAAGACCACCAGCGCGTCGGTCTCGCCGGTTTCCTCGAGCGCGGCCTTCAGCCGCTGCGGGTACTTCTTGCTGTCCTTGAACTTCAGCGCGTCGACCGGCAGCACCTCCTGGCCGATCTCGTAGCGCCCCTCGGCATCGAGGAAGGCGTCGAGCCGCGCGCGCGCGCCGATGCGGTGGTGATGGTCGCACTTCGGGCAGACGCAGGCGTTCTTTTCGAGGTCGGTCTTGTACAGCACCGTGTCGCACGAAGGGCACTTGATCCACAGCCCCTCGGGGATGGTGCGGCGCTCGCTCGGGTCGGTCTGCTGGATCTTGGGGGGCAGCAGCTTTTCCAGCCAGCTCATGGGTTTTCTCCTGGTTGCATGTTGTCCAGCGCGCCGCGGATGCCGGCGATGAACTCGCGGGCGGCGCACGCCACATTGTCGCGCGGCTGCTCCTGCAGCAATTGCACCAGCCGGGTGCCGATGACCACGGCGTCGGCCACCTGCGCCACCGCACAGGCGCTGGCCGCGTCGCGGATGCCGAAGCCCACGCCCACCGGCAGCGTCACGTGCCGGCGGATGCGCGGCACCATGGCCGCCACGCCGGCGGTATCGAGGTGGCCGGCACCGGTCACACCCTTCAGCGACACGTAATAGACGTAGCCGCTGGCCAGCCGCCCGACCTCGTGCATGCGCGCTTCGGTCGAGGTCGGCGCGAGCAGGAAGATCGGGTCCAATCCGCGCTCGCGCAAGGCCGCGGCGAAGCCCTGGCACTCCTCGGGCGGGTAGTCGACCACCAGCACGCCGTCGACGCCGGCCGCGGCCGCCGCCGCGATGAAGGCCCCGGCACCGTGGCGCTGGTCGTAGCGTTCCACCGGGTTGGCGTAACCCATCAGCACCACCGGCGTGGCCGCATCGCCGCGCCGGAAGCTGCGCACCGCGTCGAGCACCTGCGCCATGCCGATGCCGCGCGCCAGCGCGCGCTCGGACGCCTTCTGGATCACCGGGCCGTCGGCCATCGGGTCGGAGAAGGGCACGCCCAGCTCGATCACGTCGGCGCCGCCCTGCACCAGCGCGTGCATGATCTGCGGCGTGGCGTCGGCGAAGGGATCGCCGACCGTGATGTACGGAATCAGCGCCTTGCGCCGCTGCGCGCGCAAGGCGTCGAAGGTGGCGGCAATGCGGCTCATGCGGCCCCCTTGGCGCCGCGCGCCGTCCCCCCGAGGGGGAATTCGCCCTTCGGACGGCCGTACGGGCCCACTGGGGTACCTTCGGGCTGCGCCCTGCGGTAGTCGCCCTTGGGGCGGCCCGGCGGGCTCATGCCTGCGCCCCTTGCAGCGCGGCCACGGTGTTGATGTCCTTGTCGCCGCGTCCGGACAGGTTGACCAGCAGGTGCTGGTCGGGGCGCATCGTCGGCGCCAACTTCAGCGCGTAAGCCACCGCGTGGCTGGATTCCAGCGCCGGGATGATGCCTTCGGTGCGGCACAGGTGGTGGAACGCGGCCAGCGCCTCGTCGTCGGTGATGCTGACGTACTCGGCGCGCCCGCTGTCGTGCAGGTAGGCGTGCTCGGGGCCGACGCCGGGGTAGTCCAGCCCGGCCGAGACCGAATGGGTCTCGATGATCTGGCCGTCGTCGTCTTGCAGCAAGTAGGTGCGGTTGCCATGCAGCACGCCGGGCGAGCCGGCGCTGATCGACGCCGCGTGCTTGCCGCTGGCCAGCCCCAGCCCGGCGGCCTCGACGCCGATCAAGCGCACCGCCTCGTCGCGGATGTACGGGTAGAAGATGCCCATCGCGTTGCTGCCGCCGCCCACGCAGGCGATCACTGCGTCGGGCTGCCGGTCCGCGGGCCCGCCCAGCTGCGCGATCAGCGCCGGCATCTGCACCACGCATTCGTCGCCGATCACGCACTGGAAGTCGCGCACCATTTCGGGGTACGGCGCCGGGCCGGCCACGGTGCCGATGATGTAGAAGGTGTTCTCGACGTTGGTCACCCAGTCGCGCAGCGCCTCGTTCAGCGCGTCCTTCAGCGTCTTGCTGCCCGATTTCACCGGCACCACGCTGGCGCCCAGCAGCTTCATGCGGTACACGTTCGGCGCCTGGCGCTGGATGTCTTCGGCGCCCATGTAGACCACGCACTCCAGGCCGTAGCGCGCGCAGATGGTCGCGGTGGCCACGCCGTGCTGGCCGGCGCCGGTCTCGGCAATGACGCGCGGCTTGCCCATGCGCCGGGCCAGCAGCGCCTGGCCGATGGTGTTGTTGATCTTGTGCGCGCCGGTGTGGTTCAGGTCCTCGCGTTTCAGGTGGATCTGCGCGCCGCCGAGTTCGCGGCTGGTGCGCGCGGCGTGGTAGATCGGGCTCGGGCGGCCCACGAAGTGCGCCAGTTCGTGGCGGAACTCGGCCTGGAAAGCGCTGTCGTCGCGGCAGCGCGCATAAGCGGCCTGCAACTCGTCCAGCGCGTGGACCAGCGTCTCGGCGACGAAGCGTCCGCCGTAGTAGGTGCCGTGCACGGGTCCGAAGCGCCCGTGCGCATCGGGCTGTCGGTAATTCAGCATGGGGTCGATCCTCAGGGTTGGGCGGCGGCATCGGCGCGCCGCACCGCATCGCAGAACCGGCGCATCAGCCCGGCATCCTTGATGCCCTTGGAGCTTTCGACGCCGGAGCTCACGTCAACGGCCCAGGGCCGGACGCGCGCGATCCCCTCGACCACGTTGGCTGCGTTCAACCCACCAGACAAAACGACCGGAAGGGGCACGCTTGGAGGAATCAGTGACCAATCGAAAGCCTTTCCACCCCCGCCATAACCGTCGACGTGGGCGTCGAGCAGCAGGGCCTGCGCGCTGCGAAAGCGCGAGGCAAAGTCTAACAAATCGAAACCCGGCCCCATGCGCGCGGCACGCAGGTAGGGCCGCTGCGGCGCCTCGCACTGCGCTGGCGTCTCGTCGCCGTGGAACTGCAGCAGCGCGTGCGGCACCGCCTGCAGCGCGGCCCGGCACAGCACCTGCGGCGCATTCACCAGCAGCAGCACCGGCGTGACGAAGGGCGGCAGCCGCCGCGCCAACGCCGCGGCGCGCGCCGGTGTGACGGCACGCGGGCTTCGGTCGTACAGCACGAAGCCGATGGCGTCGGCGCCGCAGTGCAGCGCGGCGTCGACGTCGGCCTCGCGGGTCAGGCCGCAGATCTTGATGCGTGTGCGCACGGCGGTGGGGCTCGTTGTCTAGCCGACCCAGTCCATCGCCGGCGTGTATGCGGGAATCCCGTGGCCGGCATCGTAGTACGGCCCGACGAAGTACAGCCCGTCGGCGGCGAAGGTCGGCGCCGCCGCGTCGCGGCTGCGCGCGGCCAGCACCTCACCCACCCAGGCTGGCGGATGGCGTGCCTGCCCGACCGCCAGCAGGCAGCCCATCAGGTTGCGCACCATGTGGTGCAGGAAGGCGCTGGCGTCGAAATCGAATCGCCAGTAAGCGCCGCGCCGCTCGATATCGATGGCGCGCAGCGTCTTCACCGGCGAGCGCGCCTGACACCCGGCGGCGCGGAAGGAACTGAAGTCGTGCTCGCCGATCAGCAGCGCGGCCGCGGTACGCATCGCCTCGCCGTCCAGCGGTTGGAAGCTCCAGCCGCACAGGCCGTGCTCCAGCGCCGGACGCACCGGGGACTGCAGCAGCCAGTAGCGGTAGCGGCGCCCGAGCGCGCAGCGCCGCGCGTCGAACTCGCGGCCCACCGGCCGGCACCACTGCAGCGCGATGTCGCGCTCCAGGCAGCGGTTCACCCCGCGCACCCAGGAGAAGGTGTCGCGCCGCACCGGCGCATCGAAGTGCAGCACCTGGTTCAGCGCGTGCACGCCGGCGTCGGTGCGGCCGGCGCATGCGACGCGGATCGGCGCGCCGGCGAAGGTGGCGAGCGCGGCTTCGACGCGGTCCTGCACCGTCCGGCCGTCGGGCTGCGACTGCCAGCCGCGATAGGCGCTGCCGCGGTAGCTCAGGCCCAGGGCCAGGCGCTGCGGCGTCGCGTCGATCATCGCCCCATTGTCCGCCACGCTGCGCACGCAAGAAGGGGCCGTCGCGCGGCCCCTTTCGGTCCCCTTCGGTGAAGGCCGGGCGCCGTGGGCGCCGGCCACGCCGTCTCAACTCAGGCTGTCGAGCATCGCGCGGGCCTTGGCCTTGAGTGCGCCGTCGGCGCCGGCCACGACTTCCTCGAGCAGGTCGCGCGCGCCTTCCACGTCGCCGATCTGGCGGAACTCGTCGGCCAGTTCGAGCTTGCGTGCCAGCGGGTTCGCGTCGTCGTCGAGTTCCAGCGATGGCAGCGACGCCATGAAGTCGGCGTGCGTCGACAGCGGTGCCGCCCTGGATGGGGCGCCGCCGGGGCCGTCGTCCAGCGACAGATCGCCCAGGTCGAAGTCGATGGTGTCGATCGCCGGTGCCATCGACGACGCACTGCTGGCGCCCAGCGGTTCGGGCGCGCGCGGTGCATCGCCGAGCAGCGACGCGCTCGTCGCGAAAGGCCGCGTCGCCTCGAGCGCGGCCGGCGCGGTATCGCCGCCGCCGCGCGTATCCAAGCCCAGATCCAGGTCCAGGTCGACGCCGGGAGCCGCGTCCAGCGACCCGGGCGCGGTGATCGGGCCGGTCGGCTTGGCCTGCGCCGTGTGCGGCATCGTGGTCGCATCCAGCGGCTCGACCAGGCGGCCGCCCTCGCGCACCAGCAGGTCCGGCTGCCCGCCCGGCGCGTACAGCGGGTTGGTGGCGTCGATCTGGCGGCCCAGTTCCTGGGCCTTCTGCCATTCCTCGCTGTCCGGGCCGGTCAGCGCGAACAACTGCCCGGCGAGCAGTTCAAAGCCCTTGATGTCGCGGCGCTTCGCATAGACCTCGAGCAGCTTGCTGCGCACCGCCAGCCGCTCGGGGTTGGCGCGCATCGCCTCCTTCAGGATTTCCTCGGCCTGCAGGTCGCGGCCATAGGCCAGGTAGACGTCGGCCTCGGCCACCGGGTCGACGTCGCCGATGGCGTCGAGCTGGCTCAGCGAATAACTCATCGACGAGGCGGCCGACGATGCGCTGGGCACGTCGTTGGTGTCCACGCGCTGGCCGCCGCTGGCGCCGAAGAAGGAGTCGGGCTGCAGCCGGCTTTCCAGGAACGAGGTCTCACGCTCGCGTTTGCGCCCGCGCAGCCGCACCACCCCCAGGCCGGCGATCAGGGCGGCCAGCACGCCGGCGCCGGGCAGCAGCAGCGGGCTGTCCAGCAGCGACGCCAGCAGGCCGGGTTGCTGCGCGGCGTCCGCCGCTGCGGGCTTCGGTGCGGCCGTTGCGGCCGCCGGTGCCGTGACCAGCGCGGGCGCCGACGCGGCCGCTTCGGCTGCGGCCGGCGGCGCCGCGGCGGCCGCGGGCGCCGATGCGGTCGCGGCCGCGGTCGCGGTCGCCGCAGTGGCTGCCGCGGCCGCGGCGGGCACCGATGCGGCGGCCGCGCTTTGCAGTTCCTCGAGCTGTTCGACCTTGCGCGACAGTTCGGTCACGCGCGCTGCGGTGTCCTTGTTCTGCGCCTGCTGCGACGCTGCGGCTTCGGGCGCAGCCGTCTTCACCGCGCCCTGGCTCAGCGTCAGCTTGTCCGGCGCCGCCGCCGCTGCTTGCTGGCTGTCCTGAACCGTGGCCTGCACGCTGCCCTTGGCCTGGCGCGTGGGCGCGTCGGTCTTGTGCAGGCCGACGCCCGAGGCCAGTTGCTGCCTGTAGGCGTTGAAGTCGGCACTTTGCGCGCGGATCACTTCGCGCGCGTCGGCCGCGCTCAACTGGCGTGCCTGGTCCGAGGAAGGAACCTGCAGCACCTCGCCGGCCTTCAGGCGGTTCATGTTGTTGCCCGAGAACGCGTCCGGATTGCCGCGGAACAGCGCCACCAGCATCTGGTCGAGCGACACGCTGGCCGGCTGCACGTTGCGCGCGATGCGGCTGAGCGAATCGCCGGGCCGCACGCGGTAGGTTTCGCCGCCGGCCGCGGGCGCCGGGGCAACCTGCGCGGCCGGCCTTGGCGCCGGGGCCGGGGCCTGCGCGGGCGGCGGCTCGGCGCGCGGCGCCGCTTGTCTGGGTGGCGCCGCTGCCACCACGCTGGGCGGCGGCGCCGCTTGCACCGTGCGCGGCGCCGGCGCTGCCGGCAGCGGCGCGGGCGAGAGGGCCGGCGCCACCGGCGGCGGCGCGGCGGCCAGGTTGCGCGCCGTGCTCGGCGGGTCCAGCAGCAGCGTGAAATCGCGCGTCAGGCGGCCGCTGGCCCAGGTGGCCTCGAGGATCACGTCGACGAAGGGCTCGACCACCGCACGCTCGCTGGTCAGCCGCAGGTACGGGCGTCCGTCGGGGCGCTTCAGCAGTTGCACCTGCGTGCCCGGCAGCACCGCGTTGTAGTCGACTCCCGCGGTGCGGTAGGCGTCCGGCGGGGCGACGCGCAACACCAGCGTGCCGGCCTCTTCGCCGGACAGGCTGGTGACATCGATCTCGGCGCGCAGGGGTTCGCCCAGTGCCGATTGCACGCGCAACTGGCCAAGGCCCAGCGCATGCGCCTGCAGCCCCCACAGGCATGCCGTGGCCAAGGCCAGCCCGCTCAAGGCGAAGCGTCCCGCACTCAACTTGCGATGTTTCAAAGCGTCTCCCCAAAGTGCGTGCCGCAGTGTCGGCCCCATCCGCGCCAACATCGGCCGATTCTTGCGCGCGATGCAGCCCGACGCTGCGAGCTTAATCACGCCGCGGCCAAGCATAGAGGCAACGCCGGCGCCACAACGGCGGATGATGTGCGCCAAAGCACGCCGATTCGGGCCTTTGTCGCATCGGGCCGGCGGCGCTGCGCGCGAGGCTCAGGCTTGCAGCAGGATGCGCAGCATGCGCCGCAGCGGCTCCGCCGCGCCCCACAGCAGCTGGTCGCCGATGGTGAAGGCCCCGAGGTACTGCGGACCCAGCGCCATCTTGCGCAAGCGCCCGACCGGGATGTCCAGCGTGCCGGTGACGGCCACCGGCGTGAGCTGGCGCACGCTGGCTTCGCGCGTGTTCGGCACCAGCTTGGCCCAGGCGTTGTCGCCCGCGATCAGGGCCTCGATGTCCGCCAGCGGCACGTCCTTCTTCAGCTTGAGGGTCAGCGCCTGGCTGTGGCAGCGCATCGCGCCGATGCGCACGCAGATGGAATCGATCGGCGTGGCCGGCGTGCCGAAACCGGGGCCGCGGCCGAGGATCTTGTTGGTCTCGGCGCCGCCCTTCCATTCCTCGAGGCTGGTGCCGTCGCCGCGGTCGGCGTCGATCCACGGAATCAGGCTGCCCCCCAGCGGCACGCCGAAGTGGGCGACCTCGTCATCCCCCAGCGCGCGCTGCTTGGCCACCACCTTGCGGTCGATCTCGAGGATGGCCGAGGCCGGGTCGTGCAACAGGTCGCGCACTTCGGTGTGCAGCGTGCCGTACTGCGTCAGCAGCTCGCGCATGTGCTGCGCACCGCCGCCCGAGGCCGCCTGGTAGGTGGCCGCGCTCATCCATTCGACCAGGTCGGCCTTGAACAGCGCGCCCACGCCCATCAGCATGCAGCTGACCGTGCAGTTGCCGCCGATGTAGTCGCGCACGCCGCGCTTCAGTGCCGCCTGGATCACGTTCAGGTTGATCGGGTCGAGCACGATCACCGCGTCGTCGTTCATGCGCAGCGTCTTGGCCGCGTCGATCCAGTAACCCTTCCAGCCGGCGGCGCGCAGCTCGGGGTAGACCTTCTTGGTGTAGTCGCTGCCCTGGCAGGTGAGGATGATCTCGCAGCGCTTCAGCGCCGCGATGTCGTAGGCATCGAACAGCTTGCCTTCGTTCTTCGCGTCGGCCGGCGCCGCGCCGCCGGCATTGCTGGTGGAGAAGAACACCGGCTCGATCAGCGCGAAGTCGCCCTCGGCGCGCATGCGCTCGAGCAACACCGAGCCGACCATGCCGCGCCAGCCGACCAGACCTGTGAGAACCTGCTTTGCCATGTTTGCGTCCCTTGGTGGTGAAGTTGCCTGCTGGCCCGGCTCGCTTCGCCGGGTGCAGCCAAGGGCGAAACGGGCCGGGGCCGATCAGCCCTTGGTCATCGTCTTGGTGATCGTGCGCGGGGTCTCGCGCAGTGCCGCGACCACGGCATCGCCCATTTCGCGTGTGCCGACCTTGCGCGTGCCCTCGGACCAGATGTCCGGCGTGCGCAGCCCGCTGGCCAGCACCTGCTGCACGGCCGACTCGACGCGGTCGGCAGCTTCGGCGTTTTGGAGCGAGTAGCGCAGCATCATGGCAGCGGACAGGATTGTAGCCAGCGGATTGGCCACGCCCTTGCCGGCGATGTCCGGCGCGCTGCCGTGGCTGGGCTCGTACAACCCCTTGTGGTTGGCGTCCAACGAGGCCGACGGCAGCATGCCGATCGAGCCGGTCAGCATCGCCGCGGCGTCGGACAGGATGTCGCCGAACATGTTGCCGGTGACGATCACGTCGAAGTTCTTCGGCGCCTTGACCAGCTGCATCGCCGCGTTGTCCACGTACATGTGCTCGAGCGCCACGTCCGGGTACTGCGCATGCACCTCGGTGACCACGTCCTTCCAGAACTGGAAGGTCTCGAGCACGTTGGCCTTGTCGACGCTGCACACGCGCTTGCCGCGTTTTCTTGCTGCCTGGAAGGCCACATGCGCGATGCGCTCGATCTCCGGGCGGCTGTAGCGCATCGTGTCGAAGGCTTCGTCGCTGCCGGGAAAGTGCCCGTCCACCGCCACGCGGCGCCCGCGCGGCTGGCCGAAATAGATGTCGCCGGTGAGCTCGCGGATGATCAGGATGTCCAGCCCCGCCACCAGCTCAGGCTTCAGGCTGGACGCCGCGGTGAGTTGCTCGTAGCAGATCGCCGGGCGGAAGTTGGCGAACAGCCCCAGCTGCTTGCGCAGCCCCAGGATCGCCTGCTCGGGGCGCAGCGCGCGCTCGAGCTGGTCGTACTTCCAGTCGCCCACCGCGCCGAACAGGATCGCGTCGGCGGCCTTGGCCAGCGCGAGCGTCGCCTCGGGCAGCGGGTGGCCGGCGGCCTCGTAGGCGGCGCCGCCGACCGGGGCGGTGTCGGTCTCGAACTTCAGATCCAGCGCGTGCAGCACCTTCACGGCCTCGGCCATGATCTCGGGGCCGATGCCGTCGCCGGGCAGCAGGGCAATCTTCATGCGTCGTCCTTTACCTTGCGGCGGCGCCGGCCGGCGCCAGCCACGGCATGCGCGCCAGCCGCTCGGCTTCGAAGGCGCGGATCTTGTCGGCGTGGCGCAGCGTCAGCCCGATGTCGTCGAAGCCGTTGACCAGGCAGTACTTGCGGAACGGCTGCACCTCGAAAGCGATCTCGCTGCCATCGGGTTTGACGATGCGCTGGCGTGGCAGGTCGACGCTCAGCGCATAACCGGCGAAGGCGTTGACCTCGTCGAACAGCCTGTCGACCTCGGCTTCGGGCAACTGGATCGGCAGCAGCCCGTTCTTGAAGCAGTTGTTGAAGAAGATGTCGGCATAGCTGGGTGCGATCAGCGCGCGAAAGCCGAACTGCTCGAGCGCCCACGGCGCATGTTCGCGGCTCGAGCCGCAGCCGAAGTTGCGCCGCGCCAGCAGGATCGACGCGCCCTGGTAGCGCGGCTGGTTCAGCACGAAGCCCGGGTTCGGCCGGCGCGCGGCCGGGTCCTGGCCGGGTTCGCCCTTGTCCAGGTAGCGCCATTCGTCGAACAGGTTCGGGCCGAAACCCGAACGCTGGATCGACTTCAGGAACTGCTTGGGGATGATCGCGTCGGTGTCGACGTTGTCGCGGTCCATCGGCGCGACCAGCCCGCGGTGTACGGTGAAGGCTTGCATGAGCGGCTTGTCTTGTCTGGCTTGTCTTGTCTGGCTTGTCTTGTCTGGCTTGTCTGCGGTGCCTACTTCTTCTTCGCGGCGTTCTCGATGCTGTCGCCGGCGTTGGAGATGTCCTTGCCCATGCCGGCAATGGTGTTGCATCCGCCCAGCAGCATCAGCAAGGCCAGGCAGGCCAGAAGTCGTTTCATGGGGTGTGGCTCCTCGATCAGGCAATGCGGCGCACGTCGACGAAATGCCCCTGCAGCGCCGCGGCAGCGGCCATCGCCGGGCTGACCAGGTGGGTGCGGCCGCCCGCGCCCTGGCGGCCTTCGAAGTTGCGGTTGCTGGTGGAGGCGCAGCGCTCGCCGGGCTCGAGGCGGTCGGCGTTCATCGCCAGGCACATGCTGCAGCCCGGTTCGCGCCATTCGAAGCCGGCGGCGCGGAACACCTGGTCCAGCCCCTCGGCCTCGGCCTGCGCCTTCACCAGCCCGGAGCCCGGCACCACCATCGCCAGCTTGACGTTCGGCGCGACCCTGCCGCCCAGGCGCTTGACCACCGCGGCCGCGTCGCGCAGGTCCTCGATGCGGCTGTTGGTGCACGAGCCGATGAACACCTTGTCGACATGGATGTCGGCCAGCGGCTTGTTCGGCTCGAGGCCCATGTAGGCCAGCGCACGCTCGATCGCGCCGCGCTTGACCGGGTCCTTCTCCTTGTCGGGGTCGGGCACGCGCTGCTCGATCGACAGCACCATCTCGGGGCTGGTGCCCCAGCTGACCTGCGGGGCGATCTGCGCTGCATCGAGTTCGACCACGGCGTCGAAATGCGCGCCCGGGTCGGAGTGCAATGTGCGCCAGTGGGCCACGGCCTGCTCCCACGCCGCGCCGGTGGGGGCGAAAGGCCGGCCCTTCACATAGGCGAGGGTCTTGTCGTCCACCGCCACCAGCCCGGCGCGCGCCCCGGCCTCGATCGCCATGTTGCACACCGTCATGCGCCCTTCCATGCTCAGCGCGCGGATGGCGGAGCCGCCGAATTCGATGGTGCAGCCGGTGCCGCCGGCGGTGCCGATGCGCCCGATGATGGCCAGCACGATGTCCTTGGCGGTGACGCCGCGGCCGAGGCTGCCCTCGACCCGCACCAGCATGTTCTTCGCCTTCTTGGCCAGCAGCGTCTGCGTGGCCATCACGTGCTCGACTTCGCTGGTACCGATGCCATGCGCCAACGCGCCGAAGGCGCCGTGCGTGCTGGTGTGGCTGTCGCCGCACACCACCGTCATGCCCGGCAGCGTCGCGCCCTGCTCGGGGCCGATCACGTGCACGATGCCCTGGCGCTTGTCCAGGAAGGGGAAGTACGCCGCCGCGCCGAAGGCCTCGATGTTGGCGTCCAGCGTTTGCACCTGCAGCTTGCTGGTGGCGTCGGCAATGCCTTCGTAGCCGCGTTCCCAGCCGGTGGTGGGCGTGTTGTGGTCGGCGGTGGCGACCACCGAACTGGTGCGCCACAGCTTGCGCCCGGCCAGGCGCAGGCCTTCGAAGGCCTGCGGGCTGGTGACCTCGTGCACCAGGTGGCGGTCGATGTACAGGACGGCGGTGCCGTCGTCTTCGCTGTGGACGACATGGTCGTCCCACAGCTTGTCGTACAGGGTGCGTGCGCTCATGCGTGGTGCCGGGTGGGGTGCGGGCAGGCGGGTAAACGCCTATTTTCGCCGCTTTTCATCGGCCGACGCCGCGGCGGGGCTTCAACCCAGCGCGGCGATGACTTCGCTCGGCGCCTGCACCAGTTCGATCAGCACGCCCTCGCCGCCCAACGGGAACTGCTCGTTGCCCTTGGGGTGGATGAAGCAGATGTCGTGGCCGGCCGCGCCCTTGCGGATGCCGCCGGGCGCGAAGCGCACGCCGTTGGCGCTCATCCACTCGACGGCGCGGGGCAGATCGTCGACCCACAGCCCGACATGGTTCAGCGGCGTGGCGTGCACCGCCGGCTTCTTGTCGGGGTCCAGCG
>CAYZGL010000089.1:0-15663 GCA_964477985.1 uncultured Rubrivivax sp.
GGAAGGCCACTACGCCGCCTTCGGCACGGCCGGCGCGCGCACCGAGATGCCGGGCTGCAGCCTGTGCATGGGCAACCAGGCACAGGTGCGCGAAGGCGCGACCGTGATCTCGACCAGCACGCGCAACTTCCCGAACCGGCTGGGCAAGAACACCAACGTCTACTTGGCCTCCGCCGAGCTGGCGGCGATCGCTTCCAAGCTGGGAAAGATCCCGAGCGTGGCCGAGTACCGCGCCGAGATGGGCATCATCGACAAGGATCCGGGCAGCGTGTACCGCTACATGAACTTCGACCAGATCGACGAATACGCCGAGGCCGCGCGCACCGTCGGCGCCTGAGGCTCGCGCCGCCGGCGCCACAGCCCGCCGCGGCGGGCCGTGGCCGAATTGCACGGCGGCTCGTTCGCGGCACAATTGCGCGTCTCCCACTGCTGCAGCACACCATGAGACTCATCCTCCCGATCGCCTTGGCCTGCTCGAGTCTGGCCGGCGCCGCCGTGGCCAGCACCGACGGCAAGAAGCCCGAGACGAACAAGCAGGCCGGGGCCGGCACCAAGCAACGTTCCGCGGTTGCCGCGCCGGCCGCCCCGGCGCCGCTGCCTGCCGCCGACGAGGCGCAAATGCAGGCCGCCGCGGCCACCTACTACGGGCCGTACGACTGCGAATTCAAGCAAACGCTGAGCATCAGCAAGCACCCGACCGACGGCTACGTGGTCGTCACCTTCGCCACCAAGGCCTACACGATGAAGCCGGTGCGCTCGCGCACCGGTGCGGTGCGGCTGGAAGAGGTCGACCAGGGGCCGATGCTGATGGTGCAGATCCCCGCCAAGTCGATGCTGATGGACACCGTGCGCGGCCGTCGCATCGTCGACGCTTGCGTGAACGAGATCCAGGCCAAGGAAGTCGTCACGGACACCAATGCGCTGGGCATGAACCTGCCCGGCCAGGTGAACACCAGCGATCTGAGCATCACGCAGTCGCCGACCACCCGGCGCTGAACCGGCGCTGAACCGGCGCCAGCCGCATCGACGCGCGGCCGCGCCGCGCCGGCGATCAAGCCACGGCGCCGCGCGGCGCGATGCCCGCCGCATAGGCGCGCAACTGCTCGAGCAAACCGCGGCTTCGCGCGTCGGCCGTTTGCTCCAGCGCGGCGATGCGCTGCAAAAACGCATCCAGGCCCAGCGCGGCGCTGCCGCCTTGCAGGCGCGCCGCGCAATGCGCGCGCCAGCGCGCCGCTTCGGCCGCGTGCAGCGACTGCGGGAAATTGCGCGCGCGATAGCGGAACAACAATTCACCCAGCCGCGCGTCGGCGAAGGCGGGTTGCTTGCCCGCCAGCACGGCCGGCTGCAGCGTGCGCAGCCGCTGCAGGGTGCGCCGGTCCTCGTTGCCGACCAACGCACCGTACAGGTCCTCGTCGACATCGCGCGGCTCGGCGTCGGCCGGGCGCTGGAACACCTGCGGCCAGTGCGCCGCCAGCGCGCCCGCCTGCCGCGCGGCCGCCTCGGCATGGCGCAGACCCTGCTCCACATCCAGCCCCCAGCGCTGCGCCATCTCCGGCGCCAGCGTCTTCAGGTTGGCGATCACCACCGGCGACTTGTTGATGTGGATGGTTTTGATCGGCAGCCGCGCCATGCCTTCGGGCAAGGCGTCGCTGCGCGTGAACAGCCGCAGCCGCATCTCGTCCGCGCCGAGGCGCGACAACTCGCCGGGGTCGTGCGCCAGGTCCCACACGATGATCTCGTTGCGGTTGCCCGGGTGCGGCGCCAGCGGCCACACCAGCGCCAGGCAGCCGCGTTCGCTCGCATACATGCCCGACACGTGCAGCAAGGGCCGGGCCTGCGACTGCGCCGCGGCGATCTCGGCGCACACCGCGGCCTTGTCGCGCAGCCGCAGGCAGAAGTCCCACAGCTTGGGCTGCTTCGCCTTCAGCAGCCGCGCCAGCGCCAGCGTGGCGCGCACGTCGGACAGTGCGTCGTGCGCGGACTCGTGCTGCACGGCGTTGGCGCGCGTCAGGTGCTCCAGCTTGAACGAGGCGCGGCCGTCCTCGTTCACCGGCCATGCGATGCCGTCGGGGCGCAGCGCACGCGCGCAGCGCAGCACGTCCAGCAGGTCCCAGCGCCCGCACCGGTTCTGCCATTCGCGCGCATACGGGTCGATCAGGCAACGCCAGAACAGGAAGCGCGTGACCTCGTCGTCGAAGCGGATCGAGTTGTAGCCCACGCCGACCGTGCCGGGGCGTGCCAGCTGGGTTTCGATGGCGGCGGCGAACTCGAACTCGGGCACCCCTTTGGCCAGGCAGTCCTGCGGCACGATGCCGGTCAGCAGGCAGGCCTCGGGCTCGGGCAGGAAGTCGGGCGCCGGGCGGCAGTACAGCGTGAGTGGCGCGTCGATCTCGTGCAGCGCCGCATCGGTACGCAACCCGGCGAACTGCGCCGGCCGGTCGCGCCGCGGCACCGCGCCGAAGGTTTCGTAGTCGTGCCAGAAGAAAGACAGCTCGCCCATGCGCGAAAGATAGCCGATGCCGCCCCCCGCGGCCCTGCGGCCCTGCGGCGCAGGCAACACCCCGCGCCGAACAGCGGCAAGCCGCGCCGGCCGACGTTAATCTGCCCTTAAGCCGCGGCCGACACAGTGCACCGGCCTGCGTCGCCACCGCACCCGGCGGCAGCGCGGGCCCCCTCCATGCCCTCGTCGATTTCGCTGAACCCGCCGGGCCGCGCTGCCATCGCCTGGGCCGACCATCGCCTCGCCGCCGCCGCGCTGATCGCCGGCTTCACGCTGCTGCGCCTGGTGCTGGCGGCGACCGCGCCGCTGCTGCCGCAGGAGGCCTACTACTGGAGCTGGAGCCTGCATCCGGCGCCGGGCTACTTCGACCATCCGCCGCTGGCCAGTTGGGGCATCTGGCTGAGCACCGCGCTGGCCGGGCCCACCGCCTTCGGCATCAAGCTGTCCGCGGTGCTCTGGTCGCTGGGGCTGAACCTGCTGTGGGCGCGGCTGGTGCTGGACATGTACGGCAACCGGCGCGTGGTCTTCTGGTCGCTGCTCGCCCTGAATCTGACGCTGCTGTACCAGATCTTCGGCATCGGGCCCACGCCCGACGCACCCTTGCTGTTCGGCTGGGTGGGCGCGATCTGGGCGGTATGGCGGGCGTCGAGCAGCGGCAAGGGCCGCTGGTGGTTGCTGGCCGGCGTGTTCGCCGGCATCGGCCTGCTCGGCAAGTATTCGGCCGTGCTGCTCGGCCCGGTGGTATTGCTGTACCTGGCGGCCACGCCGTCGCAGCGCCACTGGCTGCGCACACCGTGGCCCTGGCTGGCCTTGCTGATCGCCGTGGCGATGTTCACGCCGGTGCTGTGGTGGAACGCGCACAACCAGTGGGCCTCGTTCGCCTTCCAGGGCGCCCGGCGCGTCGGCCAGATGGGGAACTTCCAGCCGCGCAACTTCTTCCTGCTGCTGCTGACCCAGCTGCTGCTGGTCACGCCGTGGCTGTTCGCGCTGTCGCTGCGCGCGTTCGCGCACACCGCGCGCGAGACCTTCGCCGGGCGCACCGACGCGCGCACGCGGCTGCTGCTGGCCAGCGCCGCGGTGCCCTTGCTGCTGTTCACGGCGGTGAGCCTGCGATCCTTGGTCAAACTCAACTGGCTGGCGCCGGCCTGGTGGTCGCTGATCGTGCTGGGCATGGCGCGCCTGGTCGAGCAAGGCGCCGGCGCGCGCCGGCTGAAGCTGGGGCTGGGCTCGTCGGCGGCTGTCGTGCTGGCCGCGGCGCTGCTGGCGCTGACACCGCGGCTGCCGCTGCGCGACCTGAACACCTGGAGCGGCTGGGACGATACCGCGCGCCACGTGCAGCGGCAGCTGCAGCAGGCGCAAGCGCGCGGCGAACAGGCCTTCGTGTTCTCGCCCAACTACAAGATCAGTTCGCTGCTGCGCTTTTACCTGCCGGGCCAGCCGCGCACCTACGCGCAGGACATCTACGGCGCGCCGGCGCTGCAGTTCGACCACTTCCCGCTGCCGGGCGACCTGAGGGGCGCCACCGGCATCCTGGTGCTGTCCGACCAGTCGCTGTCGCGGCTCGACCTCGAGCGCGTGAAGCCTTACTTCGAAACCCTGGAAAAGGTGGACACGATCGAGACGCACGCCTTCGGCCGCCTCACGCGCCGCGTGGAGCTGTGGCGCGGCACGGGCTACAAGGGCCACCCGCGGCTGCGGGGGCTGCAAGACACACCCGGCGGCGACGCCGAGCCCGAAGGACCCTAGCCGGCCATGCCGCAGCTGAGCATCGTCGTCCCCACCTTCAACGAGGTGGGCAACGTCACCGAGCTGCGCGACCGCATCGCCGCGGCGCTGCCCGGCGTGGACTGGGAGCTGATCTACGTCGACGACGATTCGCCCGACGGCACCGCCGAGCGCCTGGCCGAACTCGCGCAGCAGGACCGGCGGGTGCGCTGCATGCTGCGCATCGGCCGGCGCGGGCTGTCGTCGGCGTGCATCGAGGGCCTGCTGGCCGCGTCATCGCCGCTGGTGGCGGTGATCGACGCCGACCTGCAGCACGACGAGACGCTGCTGCCGCGCATGCTCGAGGCGCTGCGCGAGCCGCAGCTCGACGTCGTCGTCGGCAGCCGCTACGTGGACGACGGCAGCATCGGCGAGTGGGACCGCTCGCGCGCGCTGCTGAGCCGGCTGGCCACGCGGCTGGCGCACAGCGTGCTGAAGGCCGACTTGCGCGACCCGATGAGCGGCTTCTTCATGATGCGGCGCGACGCGGTGCTGCGCAGCGTGCGCGCGGGCACTTCCGGCGTGGGCTTCAAGATCCTGCTCGACCTGTTCGCCAGCGCGCCCGAGCCGCTGCGCGTGCGCGAGATCGCCTACACCTTCCGCGCGCGCCATTCGGGCCAGAGCAAGCTGGACAGCAACGTCGCCTGGGAATACCTGCTGATGCTGCTGGACCGCCTGTGCGGCCGCGCGGTGCCGATCCGCTTCATCGCCTTCTCGCTGGTCGGCGTGTTCGGGCTGGGCGTGCACATGGCGGTGCTGGCGCTGCTGCTGCGCGGTGTCGGCATCGGCTTCGTCGTCGCGCAGGCCGCGGCCACGCTGGTGGCGATGAGCAGCAACTTCGCGCTCAACAACCTGCTCACCTACCGCGACATGCGGCTGCGCGGCTGGGGGCTGCTGCGCGGCTGGGCGAGCTTCGTGGCCGCGTGCAGCATCGGCGGGCTGGCCAACGTCGGCATCGCCGCCTGGCTGTTCCAGAACCGCAGCGGCTGGATCGCCTCGGCGGTGGCCGGCGTGCTGGTCGGCGCGGTGTGGAACTACGCACTGACCGCGCTGTACACCTGGAAGCGGCCCTCGCCGCGGCGCGCGGCCAAGCCGGCCGCCGGGCTCACACGCCCAACTGCCGCGCCGCCAGGTCTTTCATGATCTCCTCGGAGCCGCCGCCGATCATCATCACCTTGACCTCGCGGTAGATGCGCTCGCTCTTGGTGCCGCGCATGAAGCCCATGCCGCCGAGGATCTGCACCGCCTGGTCGGCGCAGAACTGCATCGCCTGCGTGGCCACGATCTTGGCCATGCAGGTGCGCGCGACCATCGCTTCGGCCGGCCCCAGGCCCTGCTGCAGCCGCCACGCCAGGTCGTAGACCAGCGCACGCGCGGTCTCCACGCGAGTGGCCATGTCCACCAGCTTGTGGCGGATCACCTGGCGCTCGGCGAGCGGCGCGCCGAAGGTCTGGCGCTGCCGCGCCCAGTCCAGCGCCTCTTCGCTGCACACCTGCGCGTACATGCACGCCAGCGTGGCCATCAGCAGCCGCTCGTGGTTGAAGTTGTGCATGATGGCCTTGAAGCCCTTGCCTTCTGCGCCGATCAGGTTGGCCACCGGCACGCGGCAGCCGTCGAAGCGCAGGTGCGCGGTGTCGCTGGCCCACCAGCCCATCTTCTTCAACGGCGTGCGCGACAGCCCCGGCGTGCCGCCTTCGACCAGCAGCAGCGACACGCCGCCGGCGCCGCGGTTGCCTGAGTCGGTGCGCACCGCCACGCTGAGGAAGTCGGCACGCAGGCCCGAGGTGATGAAGGTCTTTTCGCCGTCGACGATGTAGTGGTCGCCGTCGCGCACGGCCGTGGTGCGCAGCGCCGCCACGTCCGAGCCGCCGCCGGGCTCGGTGATGGCCAGCGCGGCGATCTTCTCGCCGCTCAACACCTGCGGCACGACGCGGCGCTTCAGCGCTTCGCTGCCGTGCGCCACCAGCGGCGGCAACCCGATGCCGTGCGAGCCCAGGCTGGCCTGCAGCCCGCCGCAGCCGGCGCGCGCGATCTCCTCGGCGCAGACGATGCCGTAGAAGGCATCGGCCGGCGTGCCGCCGTATTCCTCGGGGTAGCCCAGGCCGATGATGCCGACCGCGGCCGCCTTGCGGTACAGCTCGCGCGGGAAGCTGCCGGCTTCGTCCCAGTCGTTGACGTACGGTGCGATCTCGCGCTCGACGAACTGGCGCACGCTGCGGCGGAAGTCGTTGTGCCCTTCGCCGAAGTAGTCGCTGCGCGGGTTCGGATCGAACATGGTGGACTCGGGTGAAAATAGCGCCAGTGGCGGACTTGGCGCCGCAGTGTGCCGCATCCGGCGTGCACTGCTTGTCGCGAACGGGCCCTGACCGGCCCGCAACCGCCCCACCCCCGCCTTCGTCGATGGAGATCCCCCGAATGACCCGTGCCTACAACTTCAGCGCCGGCCCGGCCGCGCTGCCCGAACCCGTGCTGCGCCAGGCAGCCGAAGAGATGCTCGACTGGCACGGCTCGGGCATGTCGGTGATGGAGATGAGCCACCGCGGCAAGGAGTTCATCGCCATCCACGCCGAGGCTGAAAGCCTGCTGCGCAAGCTGCTGGCGGTGCCGGCCAACTACAAGGTGCTGTTCCTGCAAGGCGGCGCCATCGGGCAGAACGCGGTGGTGCCGATGAACCTGCTGCGCGGCAAGGGCTCGATCGACTTCATCGACACCGGCGAATGGTCGAAGAAGTCGATCAAGGAAGCGGCCAAGTACGCCAAGGCCAACATCGCCGCCAGCGGCAAGGCGGGCAACTACACCGCGGTGCCGCCGCGCGAGTCCTGGAAGCTGGACCCGAATGCGGCCTACGTGCACATCTGCAGCAACGAGACCATCGGCGGCGTCGAGTACCACTGGACGCCCGATGTGGGCAGCGTGCCGCTGGTGGCCGACATGTCCAGCAATTTCCTCAGCAAGCCGGTCGACGTCAGCAAGTACGGCCTGATCTACGGCGGCGCGCAGAAGAACCTGGGGCCGGCCGGGCTGACCATCGTCATCGTGCGCGACGACCTGATCGGCCAGGCACTGCCGATCACACCGTCGGCCTTCGACTACAAACAACAGGCCGAAGCCGATTCGATGCTGAACACACCACCCACCTACGCGATCTACATCGCCGGGCTGGTGTTCAAGTGGATCGAAGCACAGGGCGGGCTGCAGGCGATGGCCGCGCACAACCAGGCCAAGGCCGCGCTGCTGTACGACTACCTGGACAGCAGTTCCTTCTACGTCAGCCCGGTGGCGAAGGCCGACCGTTCGCTGATGAACGTGCCCTTCAAGCTGAAGGACGAGTCGCTCGATGCCGCCTTCCTGAAGGGCGCCGATGAGCGCCGCATGCTGCAGCTGAAGGGCCACCGCTCGGTGGGCGGCATGCGCGCGTCGATCTACAACGCGATGCCGGTGGACGGCGTCAAGGCGCTGGTCGCCTACATGAAGGAGTTCGAGGCAAAGCATGGCTGATCGTCTGTCCAAACAACTGCAAGTGCTGGTGCTGAACCAGATCTCGGCCAACGGGCTGAAGCGGCTGCCCGCCGACCACTACACCACCGGCAAGGATCTCGCCGCGCCCGACGCGGTGCTGCTGCGCTCGGCCGACATGCACGGCATGGACATCCCGGCCAGCGTCAAGGCCATCGCGCGTGCCGGCGCCGGCACCAACAACATCCCGGTGCCGGCCATGAGCGCGCGCGGCGTGCCGGTGTTCAACGCCCCCGGCGCCAATGCCAACGCGGTGAAGGAGCTGGTGCTGGCCGGCATGCTGATGGCGGCGCGCAACTTGCAGCCTGCGCTGCGCTTCGTCGCCGCGCTCGACCCGAAGATGGCCGACATGGACAAGGCGGTCGAAGACGGCAAGAAGAACTTTGCCGGCTACGAACTGGCCGGGCGCACCCTGGGCATCGTCGGCCTGGGCAAGATCGGCTGCCTGGTGGCCGATGCCGCGATCCGCCTGGGCCTGCACGTGCTGGGCCACGACCCGGACATCACGGTCGACGCCGCCTGGAGCCTGCCGGCGCAGGTCAAGCGCGCGGCCAGCGTGGCCGAGGTGCTGCGCGGCAGCGACTTCGTCACCTTGCACGTGCCGCTGGTGGCCGCCACACGCAACCTGGTGAACGCCGACAACCTGGCGCTGATGCGCGCCGGCGCGGTGCTGCTGAACTTCTCGCGCGAAGGCGTGGTCGACGAAGCCGCGGTGCTGGCCGCGCTCGACGCCAAGAAGCTGGGCCAGTATGTGTGCGACTTCCCCAGCGCCGCGATCAACGGCCATGCGAAGGTGATCGCGCTGCCGCACCTGGGCGCGTCCACGCGCGAGGCCGAGGAGAACTGCGCGGTGATGGTCGTCGACCAGCTGCGCGACTATCTGGAACACGGCAACGTGGTCAACGCGGTCAACTTCCCGGCCGTCAGCATGGGCCGCGAATCGGCCTACCGCGTGGCCATCGCCAACGCCAACGTGCCCAACATGCTGGGGCAGATCTCCACCGCGATGGCGCAGGCCGGCTTGAACATCCACAACATGGTCAACAAGTCGCGCGGCGAGATGGCCTACACATTGGTCGACGTGGACAGCGCGGTGGCCGAACCGGTGCTGGACAGCCTGCGCAAGATCGACGGCGTGCTGTCGGTGCGCTACCTGCCGCAGCAGCCGGGCTGAAGCGCGCCGTTGCATGGCGCGCAAGCGGCAGCGTCCCAGCGCGGCGGCCGCGCCCGCCGCGCCGCCTGGCCCGTCAACCGGCGCGGCGGTGACGCCGCTGCCGCGTCGCGGCAAGTGGATCGCCGTCGCGGCGCTGCTCGCGGCGACCCTCGCCGCGGTGGCCTGGCTCGTGCTGCGCCAGACCACGACCGGCGAGGCCCCCCGCGAAGCGACCCGCGCCGCGGCCTCGGCCCAGGGCGCTGCAGCAAGCCCCACGGCGGCGGCCCCGGCCTCTTACGTCGACAACCGGCAATGCCTGGGCTGCCACCAGCCGCAGGCCAGCGCCTGGGCCGGCTCGCACCATGCGCACGCGATGGCGCCGGCCACGCCCGAAACCGTGCGCGGCGATTTCGGCAACACGCAGTTCCGCCACCAGGGCGTGACCACGCGCTTCTTCAGGCGTGACGACCGCTTCTACGTCCACACCGACGGCCCCGACGGCAAGCTGGCCGACTTCGAAGTCAAGTACAGCTTCGGTGTCGAGCCGCTGCAGCAGTACCTGATCGAGCTGGCCGACGGCCGGCTGCAGCCGCTGCAGATCGCCTGGAACACGCAGACCAGGCAGTGGTTCCACCTGCTGCCCAACGAAAAGGCACCGCCGGGCGACGTGCTGCACTGGAGCGGGCGCTACCAGACGGCCAACACCATGTGCATCGGCTGCCACACCACCGGCTTCGACAAGCGCTACGACGCCGCGGCCGACCGCTTCGACTCGCGCTGGGCCGAGGTCAACGTGTCCTGCCAGTCCTGCCACGGCCCGGGTTCGCTGCACGCCGCCTGGGCCGAGAAGGCCGGCCGCGGTGAGCGCGCCGCCGCGTCCGAGGGCAGCCAGCTGGCCGACCTGAAGACACCGCGCGCGCAGGTCGAGGTCTGCGCCGCCTGCCATTCACGCCGCAGCGAGCTGACGGCCCAGCCGCTGCCGGGCCAGCCGCTGCTGGACCACTACCTGCCCAGCCTGCTGCGCGAAGGCCTGTACCACGCCGACGGCCAGCAACTCGACGAGGTCTTCGTCGACGGCTCGTACCGCCAGAGCAAGATGTACCGCATGGGTGTGGCCTGCAGCAACTGCCACGACCCGCACAGCGCCAAGACCCGGCTGGCCGGCAATGCGCTGTGCACGCAGTGCCATCAGCCGCAGCCCAACCCGGCTTTCCCCAGCGCCGTCGGCAACTTCGACACGCCGCAGCACACGCACCACGCCGCCGGCTCGCCGGGCGCCCAGTGCACCGCCTGCCATATGCCGGCGAAGAACTACATGGTGGTGCAGCCGCGCCCCGACCACAGCATCCGCATCCCGCGGCCCGACCTGACGGTGAAGATCGGCACGCCCAACGCCTGCAACCAGTGCCATGCCGAACAGACGGCGCAATGGGCGGCCGACGCGGTGACGCGCTGGTTCGGCACACCCAAGCGCCCGCCGCACTACGGCGAGGTCTTCGCCACCGCGCGCCGCGGCGCGCGCGATGCGCCGCCACGGCTGGCCGCGCTGGTGGCCGACGCGGCGCAGCCGGCGATCGTGCGCGCCACCGCGCTGGAGCTGCTGCGCGGCACGTCCGGCGTCACCGAGCGCCTGAGTGCAAGCGCCGATGCCGACGCCGAAGTGCGCGCCGCCGCCGCCGCCAGCCTGGAAGACGTGGACGCGTCGCTGCGCGTGCCGGCGCTGGCCCCGTTGTTGAAGGACCGCGTGCGCGCCGTGCGCATCGCCGCCGCGCGCAGCCTGGCCGGGCTGCCGCCCGAGCAATTCGAAGCCGCCACGCGTGCCGCGCTGGACGCCGCGCTGGCCGAGTACGTCGCCGCGCAGAAGGTGGCGCTGGACATGCCGGGGCCGAACCTGAACCTGGCCGTGCTGTATGCGCGTACCGGCCGCGACGCCGAGGCCGAGGCCGCGTACCGTGCCGCGCTGAAGATCGACCCGGACTTCACGCCCGCACGCGCGAACCTGACGCAGTTCTACGCCGAGCGCGGCCGCGCCGCCGATGCCGAAGTGGTGCTGCGCGAAGGACTGAAGCGACAGCCCGGCATCGGCGAGTTGCAGTACTCACTGGGCCTGCTGCTGGCCGAGCAGCAGCGCCTGCCCGAAGCCGCCGACGCGCTGGACCGGGCTGCGAAGCTGCTGCCGCAGCGCGCCCGCGCTTTCTACAACCTGGGGCTCGCGCGCCAGCAGCTGGGCCAGCCGAAGCCAGCCGAGGCCGCGCTGCGCCGCGCGCGCGAGCTCGACCCCGGCGATCCGGCCATCGCCTACGCTCTGGCGGTGTTCTATGCCCAGCAGGGCCGGCGCGACGACGCGCTGCGCGAGGCGCAGGCGCTGCAGCAGCTGCAGCCCGGCGACCCGCAGGTGGCACAGTTGCTGCAACGACTGCGCGGCGGGTACTGAAAACCCAAACGCGGGCGGCGGTTGGCGCCAGCGCACAGCGCCGTGATCGCAGCCCGGGGCGCTCGATGGCCTCGGGCTGCACCCTGCCCTAATTGCCGGTGGGCAGCGGCAGATTGACGCCGTCCTTCTGCAGTTGCTCGCGCACCCACTGGAACTGCTGGTACTTCGAAATCTCGATCGGCCCGGTGTAGGTCATGCTCTGCAGCTTGCGCGGCGGGTACTGCACGTAGGTCGCCATCAGCTTCTTGATCGCCTCGGTAATGCTGACCATCGTCCAGGTGCGCTCGGTGAAGTTGTTCATGAAGATGTCGTAGCGCTCCTGCGGGTCGGCCCACAGGTCGAAGACCTGCGGTGCGGTCGCGACGTATTTCTCGGGGCCCTTCCAGCCCAGGTTGCTGTCGACCGCCAGCCCGCCGGTGGCCTGCCCGTTGTCGCCGCGCAGGTTGAACACGGCCTTGTAGTTGCCGACGCGCGCCGCGCCCGGCGACAGCTCGTTCTCGGTGAAATAGAACCACTCCTTGCGCGGCGACTTGGCCGTGCCGAACAGCACCGGACTCATGTCGTAGCTGTCGAAGATGATCGGCTGGTTCGCGCGGTCGTTCTTCGGCAACGCCACGCCGCCGACAGCAGCGAAGGTGGCCATCAAGTCCAGCCCGCCCAGCAGTTCGTGATTCTTCTCCCCGGCCTTGACCTTGCCGGGCCACACGGCGATGGCCGGCACGCGGTTGCCGCCTTCGCGCACCGTACCCTTGGTGCCGCGGAACGGCGTGTAGCCGGCGTCGGGGTACACGTCTTGCCAGGCGCCGTTGTCGGTGGTGTAGAAGACCAGCGTGTCCTTGTCCAGGCCGAGCGCGCGCAGCTTGTCCATGATGCGGCCGATGCGCGTGTCCAGCTCGACGATCGAGTCGGCGTACTTGCTCTTGGACATCGACTTGTACTGGAACTCCGGCGCCGGCAGGTTCGGCTGGTGCACCTTCATGAAGTTGACGTTGATGAAGAAGGGCTTCGACGGATCCTTCGCCGCCGTGTCGAGGAACTCGATCGCCGCTTTCTCGACGTAGCCGTCGAAGAACGGGATGCCGACCACGCCGTTCGGGTAGTTCACGCCGTGCAGCGTGACGTTCTTGCCCGGCTCGTCGACGTACTGGCCGTTGATCTTGAAGTCTTCCTTCGGCTTCTCGCCCGCCTTGCCCGACACCGCGCCGATGGTCACCTTGTTGAACATCGCGCGCAGTTCCGGGTCCATGTCCGGGAACCAGGTCGGGTCGCCATAGGTATAGGCATTGAGGTGGTACAGCCCGGCGTACTTCATCACGTCGTAGCCCTGCGCGTTGGGCAGCGAGTAGTCGGCCTCGCCCAGGTGCCATTTGCCGGTGAAGTAGGTCTGGTAGCCGCCTTGCTTGAGCACCGAGGCCAGTGTCCATTCGGCGGCCGGCAGGCCGCCACCCTGGCCCTGGAAGGCCACGGTCGTCATGCCGCTGCGATTCGGGATGCGCCCCGTCTGCATCGCGGCCCGTCCCGGCGTGCAACTGGGCTGCGCATAGAAGGTGAAGAAGGTCGTGCCGTCGGCGGCCATGCGGTCGATGTTGGGCGTGGGCATGCCGCGGCCGACGCCGCCGCCGTAGGGGCCGAGGTCGCCGTAGCCGGTGTCGTCGGAGACGATGAACAGGATGTTCGGCTTCTTGCCCTGCGCGTGGGCGGTGGCACCCAGCATCACGCTGATCAGTGCGATCAGCATCGTCAACCATCGTTTCAGTGTCATCACATCCCTCCTCTGATTGTCAAACCGTCAAACCCGGCAAGCCATCCCAGGCTCGCATGACTCGTTGCAGCCGAGTCCAACACAACCACAACCTGGAAATTCTGGGAAGCTGTCGCGGTGGTGTCCAATGCAATGAAGGTGAACGTACGATGTCCTTGCCGACATGAACCAACTCAGGCTGCTCGAATTCGCTGTTGCCCTGGATCACCATCGCAATTTCGCCCGTGCGGCGCAGGCGATGCACGTCACGCAGCCCAGCTTCAGCCGGGCCATCGCCTCGCTCGAGTCGCGCCTCGAGGTCAGGCTTTTTGACCGCAGCAATCGCGAAGTGCAACCGACCGCTGCAGGCCGCACGCTGCTGGCGCGGGCGCGACGCCTCCTGGCCGACCATGCGGCGATAGGCGATGCACTCGACGCGCAGCGCACGCTGCGCAGCGGCAGCGTGACCATCGCCACCGGCCCCTATGCGCTGGAGATTTCAGTGATCGAGGCGGTCGTGCGCCTGACGAGGAAGCACCCGCGGCTTCAGGTCGAGGTGATCGAAGGCGACTGGCAGCGCCTCGGGGCACTGATGCTGGCGCGTGGCATCGAACTCGCCGTGTTCGACACCCGGCTGATCGCCACCGACCACCGGTTCCGGGTCGAGGCGCTGCCGGCCCACCGTGGCCACTTCTACTGCCGCGCGGGACACCCGTTGGCCGGACGCACCGGATTGAAGCTGCAGCAGGTGCTGGCCTATCCGTTCGTCGGAAATCGCGGACCCTACCAGCCGCTCGCGGACGCGGCCGGCGCCGGCGCGGGGCTGCAAATCGACGCCGCAACCGGCGATATCCGACCGATGATCTCCACCACGTCCGCAGCCGCTGCCCGCGCGATCGTGCGTCGAACCGACGGTGTCGGCCTCGCGACGCTGCCGCAATTGCAGGACGAACTCAAACGGCAGGGGCTGTCGATCCTCGATGTGGAATGGTCCGGCATGTACAGCGCTTACGGGCTTGTCTCACTGCGCGAACACGTGCTGTCGCCCGCCGCCGAAGCGCTCGCGGCCATGATCCGCGAGGTCGAGGCCGAACATGCCGATGCTGCGGCGACGCTGCGTCCAAGAGGCACCGCCGCGCTGCACCCATAAGAAAGGCGGCCTCATCGAGGCCGCCTTGTGTTGCCGGGGTCCGGCGCAGTTCAGTTCAGGTCGTCGGCCTTCCAGAACTTGGAGCCGGCGATGGCCACGCCGGCCTCGACGCCATTCTTGGTCAGCGTGTAGATGTCGGAGGTGGACATCGCATCCCCACCCTTGGCGCCGCCCGCCTGCTTGCCGTCGGCACCCGCCTGCGCGGTGGCGCCGCCGCTGGCGGTCCAGCCCTTGTTGACGAAGTCGTTCATCACCGCCGCGTTCTTGAAGATGATCAGCACGTCGTTCTCGGCGGCGCCGATCTGCGCGCCGACGCTGGCAGAGGCCATCTCCATGAAGGTGTTCTTCTTGGTCTTGTTGTCGTGCACCACGCCCTTGCCGCCGGAACCGCCGACCAGGAAGCTGATGCCGTAGGTGGTGAACACCGCATACCCGGGCGCCTTGGCCACGGCCGCCTTCAGCTCGGGCTTCTTGGCGTAGAACTTCTGCAGCGAAGCGTTGGTACTCTTCAGGATCTCGGCCTGCTTAGCGGCCTTGTCCTGCGCCATGGCGGGCCCGCCGAGCAATGACAACGACAACAGGCCGACGCCGAGGAGGGTGGATAACTTCATTCGATGACTCCGGTGGTGGGGGGAAACCGCTGCAACAGCCCTGCGCGTGCCTTGCGGCAGACCCGGGCAGCCCCGGCGGTTGGCCTGCAACGATGGCCGCGCTGCCTGGGTTGACACGCACACTGGCTGCGGGCCACGGTGCCGACGGGGGCGGGATCATCGCGCCGAAGCCGGGCCGCCGCAACCCCATGCACAATGGCCGCCGTCATCGACGAAGGAGTGCCGCATGAGCAAGCCCCGCCCGACGCGCAAGTCGCCGCCCCACCCCTTCGCGAAGACGCGCAAGCGCCTGCGCACCGCGTCGGGCCGCGAAGCACAGTTCTATTCGCTGCCCGAGCTGGCGAAGACGCATCCGAACATCGCGCGTTTGCCGGTGTCGATGCGCATCGTGCTGGAGTCGGTGCTGCGCAACTGCGACGGCCGGCGCATCGCACCCGAGCACGTGACGCAGCTGGCCAACTGGCAGCCCAACGCGCCGCGCACCGAGGAGATCCCCTTCGTCGTCGCGCGCGTGGTGCTGCAGGACTTCACCGGCGTGCCGCTGCTGGTGGACCTGGCGGCGATGCGCAACGCCGCCGCCGAACTGGGCCGCGACCCCAAGCTGATCGAGCCGCTGGTGCCGGTGGACCTGGTGGTCGACCACTCGGTGATGGTCGACCACTACGGCAGCAAGCGCGCGCTGAACCTGAACATGCAGCTGGAATTCCAGCGCAACCACGAGCGCTACCAGTTCATGAAGTGGGGCATGCAGGCCTTCGACACCTTCGGCGTCGTGCCGCCGGGCTTCGGCATCG
>CAYZGL010000090.1:0-15659 GCA_964477985.1 uncultured Rubrivivax sp.
CGCGCGCCTCGGGGTGGAAGTCCTTGTAGATCTGGCGCAGCTCGTGCACGTCGCCAGGCAAGGTCCACGATTCCTCGCGCCAGCCGTCCTGCGCCGTGGTGGCGAAGATGAACTGCTCGCGCCCGCGGTTGAGTGGAAAGGTGACGATCTGAATCGCCGGATCGGGGCCCCACCATTTCGTGAAGGCGTCGATGTTGGGCAGCTGGGCCAGCTTGTCGCGCGCCACCGTGGCGCGGAAGGACACCAGCCCGGTGAACTCGGGGTGATCTTGGCCAAACAATGCACTGCGCACCACCGAGTGGATGCCGTCGGCACCGATCGCCAGGTCGAAACCCTGCTGCGAACCATCCGCAAACCGGACGAAGGCACCGTTGCCCTGTGCGCCCACCGTGGCCACGCGCTTTTCCAGCGTCAGTACGCCATCGGGCAGCCGGCCGGTCAGGGCCTCCAGCAGGTCGGCGCGGTGAATGGTGATCTGCGGCGCCTGGTAGTTGCGCACCGCCGCCTGCGCCATTTCCAGGCGCGAGGTCTCTTCGCCAGTATCCCAGGTGCGGCTGATGCGATGGGTCGGCTGGGCGCCTTTTTCACGCAGCGCGTCGCCAATGCCCAGGCCGTCGCAGACCTTGACGGCGTTGGGCGTCAGGTTGATGTCGGCACCCACGCGTCCGTAGCGCGAGGCCTGTTCGAAAATCGTCACCCGATGGCCGATTTTCTGCAGCGCGATGGCCGCCGCCAGGCCGCCCACGCCGCCGCCGACGATACCAATGTTCAAGGCTGTCATGTCTGTACTCCGTCTTGATTTCAGGTGCTGCGTTCAGTCAGGAACTTGCCGCCCGCTTCCATGCCCTTCTGGCGTCGCGTATGACCATCCAGTCCTCCGGCGATGGCCCATTCGGCAAACACGGTCGGACCCGGTTCGAACTCGCGTGGCTGCCAGTCGGCCGTCAGGTGGTCCTCGTCGGCGTAGTACTCGACCAGCGCGCCCGCCGGGTTCTGGAAGTACCAGAAATACGCCGACGACACCGGATGGCGCCCGGGGCCCAACTGGGTGTCCCAGCCGCAGCGCGAGAAATGCAGGCCACCACCGAACACCTCGTGGATGTCGCGCACGGTGAAGGCAACGTGGTTGAGACCACGCTTGCCCGATGGCAGTTGCAGCAGGAACAGGTCGTGGTGACCGCCATCGGCCGCGCAGCGCATGAAGGTGCCGCGATCAGGGTAGCGGTCGGAAGCGACGAAACCGAAACGGCTGGCGTAGAAGGCTTCGCAGGCCTTCACATCGGCGACGAAGAACACCACATGGCCGACCTCGATCGGCGTCGCACGCTCGTAGATCGGGCCGCGCTGGTTAACGCGTGGCTGCTCGTACCAGGTGTTCATTTGCGCGCACTCGACTTCGACCTTGCGCTTGCGGCTGACCTGCAGGCGCACCGCCAGGCCGTTGGGGTCGCTGCAGCCGATACGGCGCGCGCCCTCCACAAGGCCATCGGTGAAGCCCGGGTCGTTGTGAATGGCGCTGGCGTAGCCGTCAAGGTCGGCGGCGCTTTCGACGCCCCAGACGACTTCGCGCAGCGTCGGGCCGTCTTCGATGCCGGCAGGCAGGCCGGGCTTGTCGAGCGCCGCCACGACGACGCGGCAGCCGTTCAGGGACTCAAACACCAGTTCATCGGTGCTCTCGCCGGCCAGGCTCAGGCCCCAGTCGAGAAAGAAGCGCCGCGACAGCGCCAGGTCGTCGGTGACGTAGGTGATTTGGTCGATACCCAGCACGCTCATGATGCAACTCCGGTGTGTGTCAGTCAGCCCAGGCGATGGGCTGCTCGTTGGTGCCCCAGTACAGGCTCTTCTGCTCCATGTACTGAAAGATGCCTTCGCGTCCCTTCTCGCGCCCCAGGCCCGAGTCGCGCCAGCCGCCGAAGGGCGTGGAGACGGAAAACTGCTTGTAGGTGTTGATCCACACCGTGCCGGCCTGCACCGCGCGACCGATGCGCCAGGCGCGCTTGAAGTCGCGGCTCCAGACGCCGGCGGCCAGCGCGTAGATGCTGTCGTTGGCCTGCGCGATCAGATCGTCTTCATTGTCGAAGGGCATGGCCACCAGCACCGGGCCGAAGATCTCTTCCTGGCTGATGCGCGCGTTGTTGGTCAGGCCTTCCAGGATGGTGGGGGTATAGAAGTAGCCCTTGTCGTAACCGGCACCCTGCGGGCGGACACCGCCGGTGCGGATGCGGCCGCCTTCGCTGACGCCCAGCTCGACATAGCGCTCGATGCTTTGACGATGCCTGGCCGTGATCAGCGGGCCCATCTGCGTGCGCTCGCTGGACGGATCGCCCACGCGCAGGTTCTTGGCCGCTTCGGCCAGGCGCGAGAGGAACTCGTCATAAATGCCGCGCGCCACGAACAGGCGCGAGCCGGCGATGCAGGATTCGCCCGAGCTGCTGAAGATGCCGTAGAGCACGCCGTTGATGGCGTGGTCCAGGTCCGCGTCCTCCAGCACCATGGTGGCCGACTTGCCGCCGAGCTCCAGCGACACCGGCATCATCTTGTCGGCGGCGATGTGGGCGATGTGCTTGCCGGTGGCGGTGCCGCCGGTGAAGGACACGCGCTTAACCAGCGGGTGCTTGGTGAGTGCGTCACCGATCACCGAGCCCTTGCCCGGCAGCACGCTGACGATGCCGCGCGGCACGCCGGCTTCCTCGCAGATCCTCGCCAACTCCAGCGCCATCAGCGGCGTCACCTCGGCAGGCTTGACCACCACGGCGTTGCCGGCGGCCAGGGCCGGCGCCATCTTCTGCGCCTCGCTGGCGATGGGCGAGTTCCAGGGTGTGATGGCCGCCACCACGCCCATGGGCTCGTGCACGCTCATCGTCACATAGGGGCCACGCGAGGGCGTGATCGTGTCTTCGAGCGTCTCCAGCGCGGCGGCGAAGAACTGAAAGGTGCCCGCCGCGCTAGCGACTAGTGCGCGGGTCTCGTTGATCGGTTTGCCGTTGTCCAGGCGCTGCTTCTGCGCCAGCTCTTCCGAGCGCTCGCGGATCAGCGCCGCCACACGATGCAGCACGCCGGCGCGCACATGCGGCAGCAGGCGCGCCCAGTCGCTGGTGCGGAAGGCGTGGTCGGCACCGGCCACCGCCTCGTTCACGTCCTCGATACCGGCCGCCTTCAGGCGCGCCACCGGGTCGCCGGTGGCGGGGTAGAGGCTTTCGTATTCCTCGCCGCTGCCGTGCAGCCACTGGCCGGCGACGTTGATGGGGAGCAAGGCAAGTTTGGACATGATCGACTCGTGTGCGGCTCAGATCACCAGCGGCGCGACGCGGCCGCGCAGCGCGCGCACCGCGCTGTAGACCGTCAGCGCCGAGGTCTTGGGGTTGGCGGCCAGGGGCTGGTTGCGCATGGTCAGCTCGAAGCGACCGAAGGCGCCCGCAGCCTCGACGTGGTGCACGTTCTCGGTCGCGGCCGGGTCGGCGATCAGGCGCACGGTGGTGCGATCCAGTCCCAGGCCGGCGAGCGACACCGTGGCGGCAACGTTGGCGTTCTTCGGGTACAGCGTGGCGGCCTCGCGTGCCGAGCCCTCGAAAATCACCGTCTCGACGGTCAATGCCGACAGCTCGCGCCCCTGCTCGGCCGGCGTGCCCTTCCAGGCATGGGGTGGTTTGCGGCCCGTATAGCGCACCGACTCCAGCCCGCCGATGCGCGCCGCTGCCAGTGCATCGATGGCGCCGATGGCACCGGCGATCAGCTGCACCTGGGTGCCGCCGGTGCGTGCCGCTGCCTCCAGTCGTTCGGGCAGGCCGGGTGCCGACAGGGCGCCGACCGAGGCCACGATGGCCGGCACGCCACGGCTCAGCGCCGGCAACACGTGCTGCTCGATCGCGGCGTGGCCGGCGGCCTCCAGCACCAGGTCGATGCCGACCAGTGGCACGCTATCCAGCAGCTGCGCGGCGGGCGCCAGGCGCTGCACCACGGCACGCGCGGGCGCCATGAATTCAGTCGGCACGACGATGGCGGCGATCTCCAACCCAGCGTCGTGCTGCACCAGCTCCAGCAGCGCCGTGCCGATGGCGCCGCAACCGATCAAGGCCATTCGCATGTCAGCCCACCTCTCAGGCCGCGCTCGACACCACGCTGGGGTCGAGTGCCGGGATTTGGTTGAGCTGATTCACCGGCGGGCCGGCGAACGCGGTCTTGAAGCTGCCGATGGCCAGCATGTCGATTTCCAGCATGAACGGGCCCTGGTGTGCCAGTCCGACCTTCAGCTTTTCGGGCAACTGCGCCAGATCGCTGACGCGCGCGTGGCCCAGTTTGAGCGAGGCGCACAGCTGCGCGTAGTCTGGCGTGTGCAGGTCGACGTAGCCACGGCGGCCGCCGTACTGCGCGTCCTGTATGTTCTGGATCACCCCGTATTTCTGGTCGTTCATCAGCACGATCAGGCAGTCGCACTGCTCCTGCACCAGCGTGGCCAGCTCGCCCAGGTTCAGGATGAAGCCGCCGTCGCCGGCCAGACACAGCGTCTTGCGACCCGATGCGGTGACCTGCGCGCCGACGGCGGCGCCAATGGCCATCGGCATGCCCTGGCCAATGCCGCCGCCGGTAGCGTGCACGCCCGCATTGCGCTCGAACACCCGCAGCTCGCGGTTGCCCCAGGTGCTGTTGGATACCGTGACGTCGCGCACCCAGTTGAAGTGGCGCCCCGCCGCCTGCTGCAGCTGTTGCACCAGCGCGCTGTACGGGCCCAGGCCGTCGTGCAGGGCGTGAACGACCTGCTCGTGCACTTGGCGCAGATCCGTCAGCAAGGCCGGATCGGCCCGGTAGCCGCGCGCCTCCAGCCGGTCGGCCAGGCCCGCCAGCGCCAGCGCCGCGTCGCCGCAGACAAAACCGTCGTCGGCGTAGCAGCGTCCTTGCTGCGCGCCGTCCGCGTCGATGCGGTACAGCGGGCGCGGCAACTTGAGTTCGTACTTCAGCGTCTCGTTGCTGCGCAGGCGCGAGCCGACCACCAGCATGGCATCGCAGCGCTGGTAGAAAACCTCGACCGGCTTGTGGATGTTGTAGGCGCCCAGCGAGGCCGGGTCGTCCTCGGCCACGATCCCGCGCCCCTGCACCGTGGTGACGATGCCGAAGCCCAGCGCCTTCAAGCGTTGCACGGCGGCACCGGCATGGCGCGCGCCGCCGCCCAACCACAACAGGGGCCGCCTGGCGGCTGCCAATTGTTCGGCCAACTGATCCAGCGCCGCCTCGGATGGCACCGCGGTCGTCAATGGCAGCGGGCTCAGATCGGCGGGCATGGCGATCACGGTTTGCTGGATGTCGATCGGGATCTCCACACTCACCGGGCCGGTCGGCGCGGTCTGCGCGATCTGCACCGCCTTCTTCAACGTCGACAGCGCGGTCTCGGCACTGCGCACGCGCAGCGCCGCCTTGGAAACCGCATCGAGCATGGTGAGCTGATCCGGCGCCTCGTGGATGTAGGACAGGTTCTTGTCGAGGTAGGGCGTCTCGATCTGGCCGGTGATGTGCAACAGCGGCGCGCCGGCGGTGTAGGCCTCGACCAGGCTGCCGGCGATGTTGCCGGCGGCCGGGCCGGTGCTGGTGATGCACACGCCCAGGCTGGAGGTGGAGCGTGCGTAGGCGTCGGCCATATTGCCGGCGCCGGCCTCGCCGCGCGCCATGACGAAACGGATCTGCCCACGCTGCGCGAAGGCGTCCAGGATCGGCATGTTGTGGATCGAAATCACGCCGAAGGCGGCCTGCACGCCGCATTGTTCGAGAAAGGCGGCGACCACCGCGCCGACGGTGACGCGTTGGGCGGACGGCTTGGCTTGGGTATCAGGCATGACGGGAATGACCTCCGGAAATATCGAGATGGGCGCCGGTCGTGTACGAGGCAAACGGTGACACCAGGAAGGTGAGCGCGCGCGCCGCCTCGACCGGCAGACCCAGGCGCCCCATGGGAATGTGCTTGCTGCTGGCAAGCTGGGCGCTCCAGGCAGCCCAGTCCAGCGACGGGTCGGCGCGCGCCTCGAAGCGGCGGCGCCACTGGCCCGACTCGACCAGGCCAATCAGGATGCCGTTGACACGCACGCCCTGCGGCGCAAATTCGGTGGCCAGCGAGCGCACCAGATTCAGGATGCCGGCGCGCGCGGCCGAGGTGGCCACCATGTGCGGTTCGGGCTGGCGCGCCAGCAGCGAGTTGGCGCAGGCGATGGCCGCATCTCCCAGGCGCAGGCGCTCGGCCGCCAACTGCGGCAGGAAGGCGCGTGTCGGGTGAATGATGGAAAAGAATTTGAGCGTCAGTTCGTCCATCCACGCCTGGTCATCGGTGTCGGCAAACGTCGACACGCGCCCCTGTCCCGCGTTGTTGACCAACATCGCGGCTGGCCCCAGCGCGGCCTGGCTGGCGGCGGCAAAGGCCTTGACCGCCTCGGTGTCAAGCACATCGCAGGGCTGCGCGAACAGCCGGGCGCCCGGGAACTGCCCGCGCAGGCGCTCCAGCGCCCCAGCCAGTCGCTCGGCGCTGCGACCGCACAGTGCCACCGCAGCGCCAGCCGCGAGCAACACTTCGACCGTGGCCAGGCCGATGCCGGACGAGCCGCCGGTGACGACCGCCGTGCGGCCCGCCAAGGCATCGGGCGCAAGAAAGGCGGCCCGGTTCATACGGTCTTCCTTTCGGGGTGCAGCGTCACCAGCTTGCCGTCGTCCGAGCGCGGCGTGTAGTTGAGCAGCCCGGACAGGCGGTCGGCGGACTCACGCACTTGCTGGATGAAGCTGTCCATTTGATCGGGCTCGACGCGCCCGGCATTCACGGTCATGGCCAGCGCGGCCACGACACGGCTGCGCTGATCGCGCACTGGCGCGGCGATGGTCGAGATGTTGGGCTCGAAGAAGCCTTCGCTCACGGCGTAGCCTCGCTGGCGGTCGGCCTGCACCAGGTCGAACAGCTCGGTCACGGTGTGCGGCGTGCTGGCCGAGAAGGCTTCAAGCTGGCTCTCGGGGTACAACGCCCGCAGCTCGGGCAACGTCAAGTCGGCCATCAGTACACGCCCCAGTACCGTGGCGTGCGCCGGCAGGCGCGTACCGACGCTGACGGCGCTGACGAAGGGCGAAGGCGGCGACACCCGTGACACATAGACGACGGAGCGGCCATCGCGTACGACCAGATTGCAGGCGTGCCCGGTTACCTCGCTAAGGCGCTCCAGCAAGGGATGGCCCAACTCGTTGAGTGGCAACGACGCCAGATATTCGAAACCCAGGCGCAGCACGGCCAGGCCCAGGCGGTACTCCCGTCCGCCCTCTTCGCGCTCGACAAAACCCATGCCCTCCAGCGTGACCAGCAGACGGAAGACGGTGGAGCGCGGCAGATTGAAGCGCCGTGCCAACTCGGGTGCCGTCAGGGTGCGTGTCTCACGACTGAACTCCCCCAGCACGCGCAAACCGCGCTCCAGCGCCGGGACGTTGTAGCGGTCGGCGCCGTCGTCGGGAGATTCGAAATCCTTGGCATCCATGATCACGGCCTTTCCTGCATGCCCACACGCTCCGCGCCCATCGCGGCATCGAGCACGCCAGCCAGCCATTGGGCCACGGCATCCGGCTGTTCGACGTAGCAGGCATGTCCCGCCCGCGCAATCGGGTGCAGCACTGCGCCCGCGGCCTGGGCCACCTCGGCGCAGGCGGCAGGGGTAGTGATCACGTCGAGCGCGCCGCAGGCCACATGGGTCGGCATCGGGACCGGCAACCGCGCCAGCAGATCGCTGCCGCACAGCAACTCCACCGCCTGGCGATAGCCGCGCTCGTGCAGCCGCGCCATGTTCCAGCGCACCCAGGCGCGCGCCTGGGGCGAGGCGTGTTCGGACACCAGGCGCGCCGAGCGCTGCTCGGCCATGCCGGCAATGCCCAGCTCGGCCAGGGTCTGCAGGCGTTCGGCACGCACGCGCTCACCGTCGCCGGCGCGTGTGGTCGCGCCATAACCCCGCGCGGGGCTGATCAGCGCCAGGGCCGCGAAGCGCTGGCTGCGCTGGATCGCGTGGATTGCAGGCACCGCCACCAGAGCGCCCAGCGAATGGCCGACCAGCACGCAACGCGGCACGTCCAGCACGTCCAGCAGCGCATGCAGCCGCTCTGCGTAATCGGTGCCGCGTGGGGCATCCACGCGCAGCGGCGTTGACGCGCCGTAGCCCGGCGCGTCCCAGGCGATGACGCGGGTGCGTCGCGACAACCGCAGGGCCACGTCCAGCCACGAGGCGGAGCCCGAGCCGATGCCATGCAGACACACCAGCGGCAATCCGCTGCCTTCGCCATGTTCGCGCACGGACACCCGCACCCCATCCCCGAGCGCCACGACGCGCTCGGAAAAATGCACGGCCAGCCGCTCGAGTTCGGCGGGCGGCAGGCTGTTGACGGGGGCAGGACTTGCGCTCATCGTCGCATTCACACTTCCGGCGCGACCTTTGTATCCCGCTTGATCTTGGACAGTGGGTCGTTCGGCCGATAGGTCGGCGTCTCGGGCTTGGCCGCGCCAAGCATCACCAGCATCAGCGCTTCTTCGTCGCCGATGTTGATTTCGCCGCGATAGACGCCGGGTGGCCAGGAGATCAGGTCACGCTCGCCCACGATGACTTCCCACTTCTCGCTACCATCCTCCGACTCGGCAATCATCTTGACCTTGCCGCGCAGCACGAAGAACACCTCTTCCACGTCGTGGTGAATGTGCAGCGGACCCTCATGGCCTGGCGGGAGGATCATGGTCGAGAAAGTGAAGTTCTCGGCCGGCACCGAGTTGGCGTCACTCGCCACGCCGGTGCCGCCAGTGCCGATGTAGCGCATCTGCGCGCGACCGTACTTGGGATCGACCTGCGTCTGGAACTTGAGCGCGTTCCAGTCGTACTTGCGGGTGCTTCGGCTGACCACGCGCGAGTCCATCCACTGCTTGAGACTGGCGCCTTCGGGCCGCTCCCAGGACCGCTGTTGCTTGCTCGTCATGCTTGACTCCTTTTCAGTTGAACACGAAACCACCATTGACCGGCAACAACTGCCCGGTCACGAAACGCGACAGATCAGACAGCGCGAACAGCGCTGCACCGCACACGTCCTGCGGCAACTGCTCGCGCCGCAGCGCCCGTTGCTCGATATACAGCCGGTGCCGGTCCTCGGGCACGTACTCGGTCGCCTCGACCAACACCAGTCCCGGTGCGATGGCGTTGACGGTGATGCCATCGCCACCGTATTCGCGCGCCAGCGCTCGCGTCATGGAAATGACCGCGCCCTTGCTGGCCACGTAGGCCATCAGCCGGGGGGCACCCCACAGCGCGGTGTCGGACGCCAAATTGACGATGGCGCCGCGGCCACTCGCCGCCAATGCCGCATGGCAGGCTCGCGACATCAGCCACGTGCCACGCACGTTGACGGCCATCACCCGATCCCAGGTCTCGACGGTGATGTCATCGGCAGCCTTGCCCCCGGAATCGGTGACGGCAGCGTTATTGACCAGACCGTCAAGCCCGCCGCCCAACCATTGAACTGCCGCCTGAGCGGCCGCGGTCACGGATGACGGGTCACCAAGGTCGACCACCACCGCGCAGGCGTCGTGACCATTCGCACGCAGCTCGCGAGCGGCTTGCTCGACCCACTCCTCACGGATGTCCGCCAGAACGACTCGCGCTCCGGCCTCGCAGGCAGCCTGGGCGAAGGCTCGCCCCAGGCCACGCCCGGCGCCTGTAATCAGGATTCGCCTATCCTTGAGCATCGATCCCCCTCAGTTGGCCGTGGTGTAGTCCGCGCGCGGCAAGTAGTGCAGCACCCTGCCCTCGGCCCAGACGACCAGGGCGTACGCCACGATGCCGATCAGCGTCAGCAGACCAATGGAGACAAACACCGCCGCCGTGTTGCCCTGGCCTTCGCCCGCGGTGAGCAGGAAGCCCAGGCCGAGATTGCCGCCCACGAGTTCACCCACGGTGACGCCGATGACGGCGAGTGTCGCGCCGATGCGCAGCCCGGAAAACAGCGCCGGCATGGCGGATGGGAATTCCACCAATCGGAACACCTGGACTCGCCGGGCGTTCAGCGTTCGTACGAGGTTGATCATGTCTGGATCGACCGTGCGTATCGCCGACAGCACGTTGATCATGATCGGAAAGAACACAATCAGGATCGCGACCAGGATCTTGGGGTAGATGGTGTAGCCCAGCCACATCACGAACAGCGGCGCGAACGCGACCTTAGGCGCAATCTGCAGTGCCAGGATGTAGGGCGACATGATCTTCTCGGCAGCCGGCGACAGACCCAGGCCAACCCCGACGGCGATGCCAAGCAAGGACCCCAGCGCGAAGCCGACCAGGACCGCGACCAACGTCGCCAGCGTGTGCTTGATCAAGCCACCTTCCCGCCACATCGCACCCGCCTCGGTCATGACCCGGCTGAATCTGGGCAGCACGAACTCTGGCACGCCAAACACCCCAGGCAACCATTCCCACGCGGCAAGAAATGCGATGAGCAATGCGATGGAGGCGAGCGTGGTCGCTCCGCCGAACTTCTTGATGAGCATGACTTGATTTCCCGCTTTGCCGAACGCGCTCAGCGGTCGACGCCAATGAACTGATTGGTGTACAGATCGTTCAATGGCGATGCCTTGGAGACGATGCCCTCGGCGACGTAGAAGTCCTGCACGGCCTTGAGGCGCTTGGCGTCCATTTCACCCAGCGTCTTCTGCTGGCCGTAAACGCGATCGCGGTACATGACGAAGATCCGTTCGACCATGGCCTCCTTTCCCGCGAAGGAAGGAACGGCTTGGGCGTATACCGCGGCGGCCGCCTTCGGGTTCTTGATGATGTCGCTCATGCCACGCAAGGTTGCGCGAACCAGCCGCTTGACCAGCTCGGGCTGCTTCTTGACGGCTTCATCGGACGCGATGATGGCTTGGGCCATGCTCGGAAACGCGTCCGCGCCGGCCACGAAGCGGACCTTCGCGCCCGCCTCTTCGGCGCTGATCACCCATTCCGGCACGGCCGCCATGCCCTCGCTCTTGTTGGCGGCAAACAGCTGCCAGACCCCGGTAGGGCCGGCCGCCTGGGCGTCGACGTCATTCTTCGTCAAGCCAGCCAGCTTGAGTGAGCCCAGCAGTGCGTAGTAGGTCGTGTCGCTGTAAGCCATGACGGTCAGCGTCTTGCCCTTCATGTCCTTGATGGTTTTGATCGGGCTCCCGTCGTGGACAGCGATCTGTGTCAAGGACCCAGCGCCAAGCACCGCCACCGCCTTGACCGGCACACCATTGGCACGCACGATGATCGGCGTGTCGCCAATCGCGCCGCCGACAAGGGCGTTTCCCGCACCAAGTTGCTTGGCCACATCCACCCCGCCCTTGCCCGACACGAACTTGACCTTGATGTTTTCATCCGCGTAGTAGCCCTGCTGTTGCGCGATCATCCAGGGCGCGAAGGCCGGCAGCGTGGCGGGCGCGGGCAACAGGTAGGTCACTTCTTCAGGCGCCGCCTGCGCCCCTACTGCGGTCAGCACAAGCATGGCTGCTGCAGCCAGGCGACGGGAGCGTTGGATCACGGTCATGGATGTCTCCTTGGGGTCGAGGGGGGTCAGTGCAGGTGCTCGCGTTGATCGCCCACCTTCAACAGGGCCATCAGGCGCCCGACCAGCGGGCCGATTTCGGGTAGCGATCGACGCTTGAACGGGTCGTTGCGATAAGGCAGATCAATGGGGATCTCCTCGATGATCGTGCCCGGTCGCGAGCTCATCACCAGCAGGCGGTCAGAGAGGATCACACCCTCGGCCAGATCATGGGTAATGAAAATCGCCGTCTTTTTCTGATCCCACAAGGTCTGCGCCAAATCTTCCTGCAAAACCATCTTGGTCTGTGCATCAAGCGCCGAGAACGGCTCGTCCATCAGCAGTACCTGCGGGTCGATGGCCAGCGTCCGCGCCAATGCGCCACGCTGGCGCATGCCGCCCGACAACTGGTAGGGGTAGTGGTCCCCAAAGCCCTTGAGGTGGCAGCGCTCGAGCAGGTCCTCTGCGGTGCGACGGCGCTCGTCGGGCGCGACACCATCGATCTCCAAACCGAGCTCGACGTTGGCCCGGATGGTGCGCCAAGGCATCAGCAGGTCTTTCTGCAGCATGAAAGCCACCTGGCGCATCGGCTTGGTCACTCGCTCACCGCCGACATAGACCTCTCCCTCGGACGGCAAATACAACCCCGACCCCATGTTGAGCACCGTGCTCTTGCCGCACCCGGACGGACCGATGATGGACACCACCTCCCCGGTCTTGACCGTGAAGCTCAGCCCTTGGACAGCCGTCAACGGATCGCCCCCACCGCGCGGGACGAAGCGCTTCGCGACGTTACGGAACTCGATCTCTACCATAGGATGTTTTACTAATGAGACAACGTTTCGTGAATGAATCGTAGTGTGAGCCTGCACCGGATCAGCGGCAATCGGGGTTTTCCCGCGCTCTGGTCGTCAATTGCTCGGGGGGCCGCGGAAGGCGCGGCAGAACCGGCCGGCGGGCCGGCACCTCCATTTGCTCGGTGAGGCGTGGCACTTGCGAGGAAGTCGCGCTCAGGTGGCCCAACTGCCGCGCACCGGAGTGGCGGAGCGAAAATCCAGCGGGTCATCCGGTGCCCGCGCGCCATCCCCGGTCACCGGCATCCCGAGCGCGACACGTAGCGACCCCGAAGCTCGGGTCAAGACCATCGCAGTCCACGCGCAAGGTCTTGGAGCGGTATAACTCGCCACCATGAACACGCTGAACGACTTCCCCATCACCCGCAAATGGCCGGCGCGCCACCCCGAGCGGCTGCAGCTGTATTCGCTGCCCACGCCCAACGGCGTCAAGGTGTCGATCGCGCTGGAGGAGCTGGGCCTGCCCTACGAGGCGCACCGCGTCAGCTTCGACACGCAGGACCAGCTGTCGCCCGAGTTCCTGTCGCTCAACCCGAACAACAAGATCCCCGCCATCCTGGACCCGCACGGCCCCGGCGGGCGGCCGCTGGCGCTGTGGGAATCGGGCGCCATCCTGCTGTACCTGGCCGACAAGACCGGCCAGCTGCTGCCGCAAGACCCCGCCACGCGCTGGCACGCCCTGCAATGGCTGATGTGGCAGATGGGCGGCGCCGGCCCCATGTTCGGCCAGCTCGGCTTCTTCCACAAATTTGCCGGCAAGGACTGGGACGACAAGCGCCCGCGTGACCGCTACGCGGCCGAAAGCGCGCGCCTGCTGGGCGTGCTGGACCGCCAGCTGCAGGGCCGCGACTGGGTGCTGGGCAGCGACTACAGCATCGCCGACATCGCCATCTTCCCCTGGGTGCGCAACCTGGTGGGCTTTTACGAGGCGGGCGAGCTGGTCGGCTTCGAGCGCTTCGCCCAGGTGCGCCGCGTGCTGGACGCCTTCGTCGCCCGGCCTGCGGTGCAGCGGGGCCTGCAGGTGCCGGGGGTGTGACGGGTCGCGATCATCAGGGCGCGGCCCGGGCTTTTATTGACGTGTGATGTACACGTCATCGGCGACGAAATGTCTCGATCAACATCCCGCGCATAGGCGAGCACGCGCCCCGCGAAGTCGATCATGTCGTCAACATACAACCGCCATTCACGCTGAGTCGGCTCAGACACGAGCCAGATCCTTCTCGACGAACGGACGCAACCGCGGCCGCAACGCCTTCTCGGTCACCAGATCAACGGGCATGCCCAGCAAATCCTCCAGATTGAACTGCACGCCGAAATAGCGCGGCGCCGTGGCGGCCAACAAGGGCGCGCCACTGCCGGCCGAGCACATCGTGAGCTTTGAACCTAGGAGTCTGTCGGACTTGAATCCAAGCCGCTCCAAATAACGTGCGCTCTGCATTTTTTCGAGCGCCGCGGCGCCGATTCGGCGCCTTTGCGGGTTGAGGCGGCGCTGCGCAGGCTCATCCGGTGGCCTGCCGGCCCGGTGAGAGGGCGATCAAGGCGCACTTCTCCCCCTTTTTTCCTCACGCCGCGCGCAGCACGTGCATGCGCTTGATGTTCCAGGCCATGGTCACCAAACTCCACTCGCCTTGCGCCTGCGCCAGCCCGCGCATGCTCATCTGCCGCCAGCCCAGCACGTGCTTGATGATGCCAAACACCGGCTCCACCACCTGCTTGCGCAGACCATAGAGTGCGCGCCCGGCTTGCGTGCCCAGCCGGTGCGCCATCTGCTTGGTCGCATCCGCCGTCTGGGGCGCCGGCCCATCGGGCGCAAAGCGCTGTAGCACCGTCAGGTGATGCGAGTGCCGGCCCAGCGCCAGCAGCGGATCGATCCCTGCATCGCAGCAGGCTTGCACATTGGCCTGGCTGCAAAAGCCGTTGTCTGCAATCAGGCTCTGCACCGTCCCCAGTTGAGTCGGCAGGGCCTCGATCTGCTCGAGCGTGGGGGCCACTTCACGCTTGTCGTTGCTCGCCTGGCTGACGTGACGGGTGATCACCATCATGGTTTCGCTGTCCACACCGGCGTGCGCGTTGTAGCACTGCTCAAAGCCCGCGCCCGAGACGGGCATGATGCGTGAGTCTTCATCGGTGAGGTTGACCTGGTCGCAGTCCCTGGGGCCGGCCTTGGGCGGCTGGGGCTCTGGCCCCCGGGGCTTGTTGCCTGCATCGCGCTGGCCCTGGCGATGGGCGATCTTCTCCTCATAGGCCTGCTGCTCGATCTGATGGCGCTCGGCGGCGCGCTGCTCGATGCGGGCCTTGGCCTGCCCGATGGCGGCCAGGCGCTCCTGGCGCCTCGCAATCTCGGCGGGTACGTCCAGGCCATCGGCCAGCGCCTGGCGGTCGCTGGTCTCGGCCAGGGCCAGCAGCGCTTGCACTTCGCCTTGTAGTTGCGCCTCGATCCGCCTGGCGTGCTTCCAGGACAGGGCCTTGTGCTTGCTGGCGTTGGCATGAACCTTGGTGCCGTCCAGCGCGATGTGGCCGAGCTTGAGGAGCTTCATCTCGCGCGCCAGCATCAGCACTTGCACGAATAGGGCTTCGATCTCCTTCAAGAAGCGCCGGCGAAAGCTGGCCAGCGTGTCGTGATCGGGGTGGGTGTTGGCGCCCACGTAGCGAAAGGCCACCGAGTCGTAGGTGGCCCGCTCAATCTTGCGGCTCGAATGCACGCCGCTGGCGTAGCCGTAGATCAGCAGGCCCAGCAAAACCGCCGGGTGGTGCGCCGCCGAGCCGCGGCCAGCGTACTGGCGGGTCAACTCCCCCAGATCGAGCTGCTCGATGACTTCGACCACGAAGCGCGCCAGGTGATCGTCGGGCAGCCAATCATTGACCGAGGGCGGCAGCAGGTAGGCACTGTCTCGGTCTACAGAAACGAAGCGGCTCATCGGATGGGGCTCTCGTTTGGGGTGCGGCTATTGTGGCCAAAGAGCGCGGCTCCCGATAGGGGGGAAAGTCCGACAGACTCCTAGAAACGGCAGTTGATCGCTTGCGATCATCGTCAAAGCCGCGCGGATGCTGGCGCTTGTGGCTGCAATGGCGTTCACCGAACAGGTGAGCGCGCTACGCACCCACCAGCACCGCGCTCGCCGCGCCAGGCGTCGTTGCTCGTCCTTGCAGGCAGTAGCCTGCGGCGTCCTCGCGCCTAGCCTGGCACGCCGATCACGGCACTGGCGGGCGCGTTCAACTGCCGTTTCTAGGGAAGGTCTGATCAACCCGTCTTTTGTGCAAGAC
>CAYZGL010000091.1:0-15443 GCA_964477985.1 uncultured Rubrivivax sp.
GTGGATGAGCCAGAACTTCGGCTTCATCGACCTGGCCGACCGCTACTGCACCGGCAGCTCGATCATGCCGCAAAAGCGCAACCCCGACGTCGCCGAGCTGGCGCGCGGCAAGACCGGCCGCGTCGTCGGCCACCTGATGGCGCTGCTGACGCTGATGAAGGGCCAGCCGCTGGCCTACAACAAGGACAACCAGGAAGACAAGGAGCCGCTGTTCGACACGGTGGACACCTTGCGCGACACATTGCGCATCATGGCCGAGATGGTCGGCGGCATCGTCGTCAAGCCCGAGGCGATGCAGCGCGCCGCGCTGCGCGGCTACGCCACCGCCACCGACCTGGCCGACTACCTGGTGAAGAAGGGCCTGCCCTTCCGCGACGCGCACGAGGTGGTGGCGCACGCGGTGCGCGCAGCGATGCAGCAGGGGCTCGATCTGAGCGAGCTGCCGTTGGCCACGCTGCAGGGCTTCCATGCCGCGATCGGCGCCGACGTGTTCGAAGTGCTGTCGCTGCGCGGCTCGCTGGAAGCGCGCAACGGCATCGGCGGCACCGCGCCCGCCCAGGTGCACGCGCAGATCGAGCGCCACCGCGCGCGGCGGGGCTGACGCCGGCCGCGCACGGCCGCGCGGCCGCTCGGCTACGGCGCTGCGGCTCCCGGCGGCGCCGCGGTGTCGTCGCCCGCGGCGATCCACGCGTCCAGCAGCGTATACGCCACGGCCAGCACCACCGGGCCGACGAAGATGCCGATCAGCCCGAAGGACAGCAGCCCGCCGATCACCCCGCCGAAGATCAGCAGCAACGGCAGGTCGGCGCCGAGCTTGATCAGCGCCGGACGCACGAAGTTGTCCATCGTCGTCACCACCAGCGCCCACACCAGCAGGAAGCTGCCCCAGCCCGTCTGACCCGTCCAGTAGACCCAGGCCACCGCCGGAAACAGCACCAGCCCCGGACCGAGCTGGGCGATGCACAGCAACAGCATCACCGCGCTGAGCAGCCCGGCAAAGGGCACGCCGGCGATCGCCAGGCCGACGCCGCCGGCCACCGACTGCAGCACCGCGGTGACGCCCACGCCCAGCGCCACGCCGCGGATCGCCTGCCCGGCCAGCATGACCACGTCCTCGCCCTGGGTGCCGGCCAGCCGCCGGCCGAAGCGCCGCAGCACCCGGGCCGCGCGTTCACCGCCCGCGTACATCACCGCCGCCAGCGCCACCATGATCAGGAACTGCACGAACACCATGCCCAGCCCGCCGGCCTGCGAGACGAACCACTTGGCGATGTCGTCGGCATAGGGCGCCACGCGCGCCACCAGGCCGCTGGAGCCGGCGGCCGCGGCGTCCGCCCAAAAGCGCGCGATGTTCTCGCCGACCAGCGGCAACTGGGCCACCCACGGCGGCGGCGGCGACATCGCATAGCCGGCCAGCAAGGTGGCCTGCGCGATGATGTCGTCGACATGGCGGGCGATGGCGCCGATGGCCAGCATCAGCGGGACCACCAGCAGCATCAGGATCAGCAGCGACATCACCAGCACCGCCATCCAGCGCCGGCCCCACAACCGCGCCTGAAGCCAGCCCATCATCGGCCAGGTCGCCACCACGATCATCATGGCCCAGATGGTCGGCGCGACGAAGGGGCGCAAGATCCACAGCGTGGCGACGATCAGCAGCACGATGAACAGCACGCCCAGGGTGGTGCGGGTCAGGTCGCGCGGCATTTCTTGCATCGGCATGGGCTCCTGCGCAGATTGTGCATGAGGCCTGCGCGGCCACCCGCCACGCCGCGCTTCGTAGAATCCGCACACCGATGCATGCACCGACGATGCCCGAGCCGCGGCGCGGCGAGCGGCGCCGACTGCTGGCGCAAAGCGCCGCGCTGGCCGCGCTGCTGGCCGGCGCCGGCCTGTGGCCGGCGCGCACCCTGGCGGCATGGAACCGCGCCGCCTTCGGCGCCAGAACGCTGACGGACGCCGTCAAGGCGCTGGGCGGTGCCGCCCCGCAGGACAGCAAGGAGCTGGCGCTGGACGCCCCGGACATCGCCGAGAACGGCGCGCTGGTGCCGCTCGGCCTTGCCAGCCGGCTGCCGGGCATCGAGCGCTTGCTGCTGCTGGTGGAAAAGAACCCGACTGCGCTGTCGGCGGTGTTCGAACTCGGCGGCAGCGTGGCCGCCGAGTTCAGGCTCAACCTGAAGCTGGCCGAGTCGTCCAAGGTGTACCTGGCAGCGATGATGCGCGACGGCCGCGTGCTCTACACCGCGCGCGACATCCAGGTGACGATCGGCGGCTGCGCCGCCTGACGAGGCACCCGGCATGACCCGGCCCACGCGCATCCGTGCCCTGGCCAGCGGCGAGCGCACCACGGTGCGTGTGCGCATGAGCCACGAGATGGAAAGCGGCCAGCGCAAGGACGCGAGCGGCAAAGCCGTCGCGGCCTGGTTCATCCAGGAGGTGGTGATCACGCTCAACGGCCGCACCGTGCTCGGTGCGCAGTGGGGGCCGTCGGTGTCCAAGGACCCCTACCTGCAGTTCGTGCTGCTGGGTGCGAAGCCCGGCGACCAGCTCGCGGTGCACTGGCTGGACAACCGCGGCGAGCGCCGCAGCGACGAGATCACGATCGCCTGAGCCCGCGTCCTGCCGCGCCCCGCGGGCACAGCAGCGGCACGGCCCGCCGCGCTACAGCGCCAGCGTATCGGCCCAGATGTTCTGCGCCCAGCCCATCGCGTAGCGCGCCTCGGCGCGGCTGGCCAGCGCCGACACGCCGCCGGCGCCGCTCACCGGCTTCAGCGTCTTCTCGGCGGCGTCCCACTGGTGCACCGAAGCCACGTGCATCGCCTCGTCGCCGCTGACGAAGCTGTAGCAGGTGTTCATCATCACCGGCGTCGCATTCACCGGCTGGCCTTGCAGCGAGCGCAGGATCGCCGCGGCGGCGACCTTGGCGTGCTGGTTGGCCAGGTGGCCCGACTTGGGCATCGCCGGTGCGGCGAAGGTGGCATCGCCCAGCACATGGATGTCGGGGGCGACTGTTGATTGCAGCGTCAGCCAGTCGACGCCGACCCAACGCTCGTTCACCGTGACCAGCCCGGCGCGGCGCGCCAGGTCGCCGGCGCGCTGCGGCGGGATCACGTTCAGCACATCGGCGCGCACGTCCTCGAAGTCCAGCCGTGCCAGCGTGGGCGTCAGTTCCTTCAGCTCGGCGTTGGGCCGGTATTCGAGCAGCCCGGCATAACGCTCGAACGCGGCCTCGAACAAGGCCTTCTTCGACGTGATCTCGGGGTTGGCGTCGAGCAGCAGCAGCTTGGCGCGCGGCTTGGCCATCTGCAGATAGCTGGCGACCACGCAGGCGCGCTCGTAGGGCCCCGGCGGGCAGCGGTACGGCGCCTTGGGCACGAAGATCGCGACCACGCCGCCGTCGGGCAGGGCCTCGAGCCGGCGGCGCAGCGCGAGCGTCTGCGGCCCGGCCTTCCAGGCGTGCAGCACGCGCCCGCTGTCCAGCGCGGCCCCCAGGCCGGCGATGGCCTCGGGCATGAAGTCCACCCCCGGCGACAGCACCAGCCGCTCGTAGCGCAGCGTGCTGCCGTCGGCCAGGTGCAGCTTGCGCGCGGGCACGTCGACGGCGACCGCCTCGTCGTGCAGCAGCGTCACGCCGGCGGCGCGCAGGCCGTCGTAGCCCAGCGTGATGTCGGCCATCTGCCGGTAGCCGCCCAGCACCAGGTTGCTCAGCGGGCACGACACGAAGGCGGCATTGCGCTCGACCAGCGTGACGTCGACGCCGCTGCCGCCCCACAGCTTCAGGTAGCGCGCGGCAGTGGCGCCGCCATAGCCGCCGCCGACCACCACGACGCGGCCGGCGGATGCACCCGGTGCGATGCCGCTGCAGCCGGCCACCGTGCTGGCCGCCAGCGCGGCGCCGGCGCCGAGCACGCGGCGGCGGCCCAGGCCTGGCGCCGTCATGGCTGGGGCCCCGGCGGCTTGGGCTGCGCGGCGAAGAAGGCCGCGATCAGCCGGATCTGCTCGTCGCTGTAGCCCTTGGCGATCTGCTGCATGATCGTCGTCGGCACGGCGCCGCTCTTGAAGTCGGCCAGCAGCGCGACCAGCTTGTCGGCCGGCATGCCGGCCAGCACGCGCATGTCGCCGCGCGCATGGCCGTTGGTGCCGTGACAGTTGGCGCAGGTGGCCGCGAGGTTGCGTGCCAGCAGCGCGTCGTGCGCATGGGCTGCGCCGCCACCCAGCAGCCAGGCCAGCGACAGCGCGATGCGGCAGGCTCGGTAGCGCATGGGGTGGGTCTCCGGCATGTCCAAGGCGCGGCCATTCTGGCCGAAGGCGACAATCGCCGCATGCACGGCGCGAAGCAACGCTGGATCGCGCATCTGGACATGGACGCGTTCTACGCGTCGGTGGAGTTGCTGCGCTACCCCGAGCTGGCGGGTCAGCCGGTGGTGATCGGCGGCGGGCGGCGCCACCAGCCGCTGCTGCAAGCCGACGGCACGCGCCGCTTCGCGCGGCTGCGCGACTACAGCGGCCGCGGCGTGGCCACCACCGCCACCTACGCGGCGCGCGACCTGGGCGTGTTCTCGGCGATGGGGCTGATGAAGGCGGCGCAGCGCGCGCCCGATGCGGTGCTGCTGCCGGTGGACTTCGACGAATACCGGCGCTATTCCAAGGCCTTCAAGGCGGCGGTGGCCGAGGTCACGCCGCAGATCGAGGACCGCGGCATCGACGAGATCTACATCGACCTGAGCGAAGTCAGCGGCGTGCACGAGCCGCTGGGCCACGACCGCTTCGGCGGCGTGCGCGCGGTGGCGCAGGAAATCCGCAACAGCGTGCAGCGCGCCACCGGCCTGACCTGCTCGATCGGCGTGACGCCGAACAAGCTGCTGTCCAAGATCGCCTCCGAGCTGGACAAACCCGACGGCCTGACGATCCTCACGCTGGCCGACCTGCCCACGCGCATCTGGCCGCTGCCGGTGCGGCGCATCAACGGCATCGGCCCGAAGGCCGGCGCCAAGCTGGCGGCCTTGGGCATCGCCACCATCGGCCAGCTCGCCGCGCAGCCGCGCGAGGCCCTGGTCGCGCACTTCGGCCGCGGCTACGGCGGCTGGCTGCACGACGCGGCGCACGGCCGCGACGAGCGGGCGGTGGTCACGCACAGCGAGCCGGTGTCGATCAGCCGCGAGACCACCTTCGAGCGCGACCTGCACGCCAAGGCCGACCGCGCGCTGCTGTCGGCGATCTTCACCCAGCTGTGCGAGCAGTTGGCGCACGACCTGCAGCGCAAGGGTTATGCCGGCCGCACCGTGGGCATCAAGCTGCGCTTCGACGACTTTCGCACCGTCACGCGCGACCTGACGCTGGCGCAGGCCACCGCCGACGCGGCCGCGATCCGCCGCGCCGCCGGCGAATGCCTGAAGCGCGTGGACCTGGGCCGGCGGCTGCGGCTGCTGGGCGTGCGCGCCGGCACGCTGGTGCGCGCCGGCCAGCCGGCCGCAGCGCCCGGCCCGCAGCGCGCGAACAGCAACCACGGCGCGCACGCGGCCCGGCCCGCGGCGCAGCCCGACAGCCCCGAACTGCCCTTTGGCTGAAGCGCGCGGGCAATCAGCCGCGCGGCGGCGCGTTCGGCAGCCGCCACAGCCAGATCGCCACCAGCGTGCACCACGCGGCCGGCAGCCAGGCGATGCGCGCGGGCATCGCCCACCCGCCCCAGGCCGAGCCGAGCACCATCATCACCGTGGCCAGCTGCTTGGCGCGCAGCGGCACCGCGCGGTGGGCGCGCCAGTCGCGCACCATCGGGCCGAAGCGCGGGTGCGCCAGCAGCCAGGCCTCCCAGCGCACGCTGCCGCGCGACAAGCACCACGCCGCCAGCAGCACGAAGGGCGTGGTCGGCAGCAGCGGCAAGAAGATGCCGACGATGCCGGTCAGCAGGAAGACGCCGCCGCCGGCCAGCCACAGCGCGCGCTGCCAACGCGGGCGTTGCGAAGGGGGGATGCCGTGGTAGCTCATGGGGCGCATGCTGCCATGGGCGCGAGACCCGGGCGCAAGGCTGCGCTCGCATAGACTGCGCCGGCCACCGCCCGAAGCCCACCGCCGGAGCCGCCCCATGCCCGTGATCACGAACATCGAAGACCTGCGCGTGCTGGCCGAACGCCGCGTGCCGCGCATGTTCTACGACTATGCCGATTCGGGCTCGTGGACCGAGGGCACCTACCGCGCCAACGAGGCCGATTTCCAGCGCATCAAGCTGCGCCAGCGCGTGGCGGTGAACATGGAAAACCGCAGCACCGCGGTGAAGATGGTGGGCATCGACGCGGCGATGCCGGTGGCGATCGCGCCGGTGGGCCTGACCGGCATGCAGCATGCCGACGGCGAGATCCTGGCGGCGCGCGCGGCCAAGGAATTCGGCATCCCGTTCACGCTGTCGACGATGAGCATCTGCTCGATCGAGGACGTCGCCGCGGCCACGCAAGCGCCGTTCTGGTACCAGCTGTACATGATGCGCGACCGCGAGGCGATGGCGAACATGATCGCGCGCTGCAAGGCGGCGAGCTGCAATGCGCTGGTGCTGACGCTGGATCTGCAGGTGATCGGCCAGCGCCACAAGGACCTGAAGAACGGCCTGACCGCGCCGCCCAAGCCGACGCTGAAGAACATCCTGAACCTGCTGACCAAACCCGGCTGGTGCCTGGGGATGGCGGGTACGCGGCGGCGCTCGTTCGGCAACCTGGTCGGCCACGTCAAGGGCGTGTCCGACATGAGCTCGCTGGCGGCGTGGACCAACGAGCAGTTCGACCCGCGGCTGTCGTGGCCCGACGTCGAATGGGTGAAGCGGCAATGGGGCGGCAAGCTGATCCTCAAGGGCATCATGGAAGTCGAGGACGCGAAGCTCGCCGCCGAGCACGGCGCCGATGCCATCGTCGTCAGCAACCACGGCGGGCGCCAGCTCGATGGCGCGCCGTCGAGCATCGAGGCGCTGCCGGCGATCGTCGATGCGGTCGGTTCGCAGCTCGAGGTATGGATGGACGGCGGCATCCGCTCGGGCCAGGACGTGCTGAAGGCCTGGGCGCTGGGCGCGCGCGGCACGATGATCGGCCGCGCCATGGTCTACGGCCTGGGCGCGCTGGGCGAAGCCGGCGTGCTGAAGGCGCTGCAGATCATCCACAAGGAACTGGACGTGACCATGGCCTTTTGCGGCCACACGCGGCTGGCCGACGTCGGCCGTGCGATCCTGCGCCCCGGCAGCTTTCCCACGTAGCTGCGCCGCCACGGCGGCGTGTTATGTTTTGCGGTCGCCAGCCCCTGCCAGCCCCTGCCAGCCCCTGCCAGCCCCTGCCAGCCCCTGCCAGCAAGAGTCAGCATGCCCCAGCGCCACACGCACCGCGGCCGTCCCAGCCTGCTGAGCACGATGCTCGAAGCGCGCGCCGGCCTCGAGATCGCCTCGCTGGGCTGCGCGCTGCCGCTGCTGGCGCAGGCGCCGCAGGGTGATGGCCACCCGGTGCTGCTGCTGCCCGGCTTCATGGGCAGCGAAGGCTCGCTGATCGCGCTCGAGGTCTTCCTGCGCAGCCGCGGCTACCAGGTGCAGACCTGGGGCCTGGGGCGCAACGTCGGCTTCAGGCCCGGCCACGCCTCGGCCATCGAGCAGAAGATCCGCTACCTGCACCACGAAAGCGGGCGCAAGGTCAGCCTGGTCGGCTGGAGCCTGGGCGGCGTGTTCGCGCTGTACGGCGCCTATCGCGCCAGCGAAGCGGTGCGCTGCGTGGTCACGCTGGGCAGCCCGGTCACGGTCGATGCCGCAGGCAGCGCGATACCGCCGCTGCTGAAGGCGCTGTACCGCTTGATCGCGCACCCGATGGGTTCGGCCGCGCACTCGATGCAGCCGCGCGCCAAGACCCTGCGCGAAGGCAAGCCGATCCCGGTGCCCACCAGTTGCCTGTATTCCTTGAGCGACGGCGTGGTGCCGCCGCAGGAAGCCACCATCGACGGCGACCCCGCGCGCTGCGAGAACATCCGCGTGTGGGGCAGCCACGTCGGGCTGGGTTTCAATCCGCTGGTGCTGCAGGTCGTGGCCGACCGCCTCGCGCAGCCCGAGGGCCGCTGGCAGCCTTACGCCGCGTCGGGGCCGCTGGGGCTGCTGAACCGTGTGCTGACGCACGAGGCCGTGCCGATCTAGCCGGCGGCGCAGGCGCGCGAGCCAGGGCCAGGTAGTCCTGGAAGCTGTCGCGCAGCGCTTGGGTGAAGGCCTCGGGGTCGGGCAGCAGCTCGCGGCACGAGGTGGGCGAGATGATGATGCGCCCGTCGTAGCTGGTGACCGCGATCACCAGCCCCATGCTGTCGCTGATCGGCATGATGGCCGAGAAGTAGGTCATGCGCGCGCCGTTCAGGTACAGCGGCACCGACGGCCCGGCCACGTTGCTGATGGTGCACGCCGCCGTCGGCGAGCGCCGCGCGTGGCCGATGCCGAGCAGGCCTTGCATGCGGCTGCTCAGCGCCAGCGTGTGCGCCGCCTGGTGGCTGGCATCGGCCTCTTCGGCGTGCGCCGCGCCGGCGCCGGTTTCGTGCACCGTCTGTTCGCGGATGCGCGCCAGCCGGCGCAGCGCATCGGGCTCGTCGGTGGCCAGTTGCACGCGCAGCCAGCGCAGCGAGCCCGATGCGCCGTGCGCCGCGCCACGCCCGGGCAGCCGCAGCGGCGTGACCGCGCTCAGGCTCTGGCTGGGCAGTTCGCCCAGCGCCTGCAGATGCGCGCGCAGCGCGCCGCCGCACACCGCCAGCACCGCATCGTTGAGGCTGGCGCCCGGCACCAGACGGCGGATGTCCTCGAACTCCTCGACCAGGAAGCGCCGCGTGTCGAACACGCGGTGCGCCGACACCACCGAATTGAAGCGCGTGGCCAGCACCTGCTCGGGGCGCAGCAGCAGGTCGCCGGCGAACATCCAGGCCGCCTCCAGATCGTTGGCGATCCTGCGCGCCAGCGGGTTGCGCAGCTGCAACGGCGACACCATCGAGTGGACCCAGCCGCGCAGCAGCAGCTCGACGGTGCCCGGCGCGCGGCGCGGGAACCACGGCCGCGGCGGCGCCGCTGGCGGCGCGTCGGGTGTCAGGTCGTGCAGCAGCATCGCGATGCGGCTGCCGCCTTCGGCGTCGACCGCGGCGTGGTGGATCTTGGTCAGCAGCGCGAAGCTGCCCACCGGCAGCTCGAGCAGGCTGTCCAGGCCCTCGACCACGTAGATCTCCCACAGCGGCCGGTTCTGGTCCAGCGGCCGCGCGTGAATGCGCGAAGCCTGGATGCAGAACTGGCGCCAGTCGCCCGGCTTGGGCAGCGCGATGTGGCGCACGTGGTACTCGAGGTCGAAGTTCGGATCGTCGACCCAGTAGGGGTGGTCCAGGTCCAGCGGCACGCGCTGCAGCTTGCTGCGAAAGATCGGCAGTTCGCCGAGCCGGCTTTCGATGTGCGCCAGGATGCTCTTGAAGCGCACCTTGCCACCGGGCGCGGTGCTCTGGTCGTAGATCTGGACCAGCGTGATGTTGGCATTGGAATGGCTGGTGTCCGAATACAGGAAACCGGCATCGCGCGCGCTCAGTTGTCTCATGCGGGCCATCGGCGGGTGGGCGTGCCTCGAGCATGGCACACCGGCGCTGTCACCGGCGTGACAGGCTGCACGCGGCTACAGCGCGCGCGACTCGAAGGTGTTGCACTGGGCCATGCTGCCGCTGGCCAGGCCCTTCTTGAACCAGTTCACGCGCTGCGCGCTGGTGCCGTGGGTGAAGGATTCGGGCACGACCACACCCTGCGACTGGCGCTGCAGGGTGTCGTCGCCGATCTTCGACGCGGCGTTCAGCCCTTCCTCCACGTCGCCCGGTTCCAGCCAGGCCTTGGCCTTTTGCGAATGGTGCGCCCACACGCCGGCCAGGCAGTCGGCCTGCAGTTCCAGCCGCACCGACAGCGCGTTCATCTGCTCCTCGGGAACGCGCCCGCGCAGGCCATCGACCTTGTCGGTGATGCCCAGCAAGCGCTGCACGTGGTGGCCGACCTCGTGCGCCACCACGTAGGCCTGCGCGAAGTCGCCGGGCGCGCCCAGGCGCTGGCCCAGCGTGTCGAAGAAGCCCAGGTCGATGTACACCTTCTGGTCGGCCGGGCAGTAGAACGGCCCCATCGCCGCCTGGCCCATGCCGCAGGCGGTGCGCGTGGCGCCGCGGAACAGCACCAGCCCCGGCGCCTGGTAGGCGCCGCCGGCGGCGCGGAACTGCGCGGTCCAGACGTCCTCGGTGCTGGCCAGCACGGTCGAGACGAAGGCGGCCACCTTGTCGTTGGCCGGCGGTGCCGCGGCGTGCTGCTCGGTCGGTGCGACCGCACCGCCACCCCCGCCCAGCACCCCCAGCAGCGTCAACGGGTTGATGCCCAGCACCCAGCCGCCGAGCAGCGCGATGACGATGGTGCCGATGCCGATGCCGCGCCCGCCGATGCGCGGCAGGCCGCCGCCGAAGCCGCCACCGCCGCGGCGGTCCTCGACGTTTTCGCTCTGTCGTTCGCCTTCCCACTTCACTTGCGGTCTCCTCGAAGGCCGTGGCCGCCAAGCACAGCCTGGCTCAGGCTTTTGGCAAGGTCACGCCGCGCTGGCCCTGGTACTTGCCGCCGCGGTCCTTGTAGCTGGTCTCGCAGGGCTCGTCGCCCTCGAAGAACAGCACCTGTGCGCAGCCCTCGCCGGCGTAGATGCGCGCCGGCAGCGGCGTGGTGTTGCTGAACTCCAGCGTCACGTAGCCTTCCCATTCGGGCTCGAAGGGCGTGACGTTGACGATGATGCCGCAGCGCGCGTAGGTGCTCTTGCCCAGGCAGATCGTCAGCACGTTGCGCGGGATGCGGAAGTACTCCATCGTGCGCGCCAGCGCGAAGCTGTTGGGCGGGATGGTGCACACGTCGGCCTCGATGTCGACGAAGCTGCGCTCGTCGAAATGCTTGGGGTCGACCACGGTGCTGTAGATGTTGGTGAACACCTTGAACTCGCGCGCGCAGCGGATGTCGTAGCCGTAGCTGCTGGTGCCGTAGCTGACGATGCGGCTGCCGTCGGCCGCGCAGCGCACCTGGCCGGGCTCGAAGGGTTCGATCATGCCGGTGGCCTCGGCCATGCGGCGGATCCACTTGTCGCTCTTGATGCTCAATCGCCCACCCCCGCCACCTCGGTTTCGCGCGGATTCTGGCACGCAGTGGCCGCACCGCTGGCGGGGTCGGCACGGCAGCGGCTATGCTCGCGCCACGACCCGCCCGCTGCCCGTGTCCGAGGCCCCGATGCTGCCTGACCTGCTTCAGCCTGCCGAAGACCTGATGGTGCAATTCGCGCGCCGCCACCGCGACCGGCGCAACATCGCCACGCACATGGTGGGCGTGCCGCTGGTGATCTTCGGCTGCGGCGTGTTGCTGGCGCACGGCCAGCTGAGCGCCTCGGCCACGGCGCCGAACCTGGCCTGGCTGAGCTGGTGCGCCGCCATGATGTGGGTGGTCAGCCGCGGCCACCTGCTGCTGGGGCTGGCCGTCGGCGCGATCACCGGCGCGCTGTTCGCGCTGGCGCAGCTTGCGGCGCTGGACAGCCTGGTGCGCTCGCTCGGCTGGGGCCTGGGATTCGTCCTGGCCGGCGTTGCGCTCCAGTGGCTCGGCCACCGTTACGAGGGCCGCCGCCCGGCATGGTCCGGCCAGTTGCATTCGCCGCTGGTCGCGCCGATGTTCGTCAGCGCCGAACTGCTGTTCGCGCTGGGCCTGGCGCAGCCGCTGCGCAGCGCGATCGAACGCCGCGCCGGGCCCACCGTGCTGCGCGACCTGGCACACCCGGTGGCGTGAAGCGCGCAGCTTCCCGCAATTCAGCCGGGCGGCTCGGCATCGAAGCGTTCGATGCCGCAGTAACACAGGAAGCGGCGGTTCGCCGCGCGGCCGAACAGCGCCATGCCCAGCCGGCTGGCCATGTCGTAACCCATCGCGGTGACGCCGTTGCGCGACACGACGATCGGCACGCCGATCTGCGCGGCCTTCATCACCATCTCGCTGGTCAGGCGCCCGGTGCTGTACAGCAGCTTGTCGGCGCCGGCCACGCCGTGCATCGCCATCCAGCCGCTGATGGTGTCGATCGCGTTGTGGCGCCCGACGTCCTCGACGAACACGCAAAGCCGTTCACCCTGGAACAGCGCGCAGCCATGCACCGATCCGGCCTGACGGTGCACGCTGTCGCGCTCGCGCACCGTCTGCAGCACACGCTGCAACGTGCGCTGCGCGATGCGCGCCGCCGCCGCATCGGGCAGCCGCAGCGATTCGATGCGCTGCATCAGGTCGCCATACACGGTGCCCTGGCCGCAGCCGGTGGTGACGACGCGGTGCGCGGTGCGCGCCGCCAGGTCGGGCAGGCCACCGTGCGTGCGCACCGCCGCGGCGCCGACCTCCCAGTCGACGCTGACCGATTCGACCTGCGACACCTCGTCCACCAGCCGCTGGTTCAGCAGGTAGCCCAGCACCAGCAGTTCGGGCAGCGAGCCCAGCGTCATCAGCGTGACCAGCTCGCGCTTGTCCACGTACAGCGTCAGCGGCCGCTCGCAGGGGATGCGGATCGGCCGGCGCTCGCCGCGCTCGTCGACGATGCCGATCTCGCGCAGCGCTTCGCAACGCGCCGCGCTCAGGCGCGGCAGGGCCGGCGCGGCGCCGTGGGCCGCTGCTTGCGCGCTCATGCTGCTGTCGTCGTCGCTGCTGCCATGAAACCCGATTGTGGCCGCGCCCGATGAAGCCGCCCGAACGCAGCGCGATCACCGGGCTGGTGCTGGCGGGCGGGCGCGGCAGCCGCATGGGCGGGGTCGACAAGGGCCTGCAGCCCTATCTCGGCCGCACGCTGGTGCAGCATGCGCTGCAGCGCCTTGCGCCGCAGGTCGGCGCGCTGCTGGTCAATGCCAACCGCCATCTCGAGGCCTACGCGGCCTTCGGCGTGCCGGTGTGCGCCGATGCCTTGCCCGACTATCCGGGCCCCTTGGCAGGGCTGGCGGCGGGGCTCGCACAATGCCGCACCCCCTTCCTGGCCAGCGTGCCCTGCGACAGCCCGCAGTTCCCGCTCGATCTGGTAGCGCGGCTGGCCGCGGGCCTGGCTGCAGCGCACGCCGACATCGCGATGGCCCGCACCGCCGAGGACGGCGCGGTGCGCACCCAGCCGGTGTTCTGCCTGCTGCGTTGCAGCCTGCTGCCGGGCCTGCTGCAGTTCCTGCACAGCGGCCAGCGCAAGGTCGAGCGCTGGACCGCCACGCAACGCTGCGTGCAGGTGCACTTCGACGACGCGGCCGCCTTCGCCAACGCCAATACCCTGCACGAACTGCAGCAGTTGCAGCAGTTGCAGCAACGCGCGCCCCGGCCGCGCTGACACCGGCGCGCTGACACCGGCGCGCCGAGGCCGGCGCGCTGCCGCGCTCAGGTGGTCTTCGACACCGTGATGGTCGGGAACTTGGACGAGAAGTCCTTCGCGCGCTGCGCGATCTTCACCGCCACGCGCCGCGCCATCGCCTTGTACAGCGCGGCGATCTCGCCGTCGGGCTGCGCCACCACGGTGGCGTGGCCCGAATCGGCCTGCTCGCGGATACGCAGGTCCAGCGGCAGCGCACCCAGGTACTCCACGCCGTACTGCGCGGCCATCCTGCGCCCGCCGTCGGCGCCGAAGATGTGTTCGACGTGGCCGCAGTTCGAGCACACGTGCACCGCCATGTTCTCGACCACGCCGAGGATCGGCACGCCGACCTTCTCGAACATCTTCAGCCCCTTCTTGGCGTCGAGCAGCGCGATGTCCTGCGGCGTGGTGACGATCACCGCGCCGGTCAGCGGCACGCGCTGGCTCAGGGTCAAGGCGATGTCGCCGGTGCCCGGCGGCATGTCGACGATCAGGTAGTCCAGGTTGCCCCAGTTGGTCTGGCGCAGCAGCTGCTCGAGTGCCTGCGTGACCATCGGGCCGCGCCAGATCATCGGGTTGTCGGCGTCGACCATGAAGCCGATGGACATCACCTCGACGCCGTGCTTGCGCATCGGCTCCATCGTCTTGCCGTCGCTGCTGTCGGGGCGGCCTTCGATGCCCATCATCATCGGCTGGCTCGGGCCGTAGATGTCGGCATCCAGGATGCCCACCGCCGCGCCCTCGGCGGCCAGCGCCAGCGCCAGGTTCACCGTGGTGGTGCTTTTGCCGACGCCGCCCTTGCCCGAGGCGATGGCGACGATGTTCTTCACGTTCGGCAGCAGCTTCACGCCGCGCTGCACCTCGTGCGCGGTGACCTTCCAGCCCAGGTTGGCGCTGACGTTGGCCACGCCCGGCACGCTGCGCGCGGCAGCGATCAGCGCGCTGCGCAGCGGCGGCAGCTGGCTTTGCGCCGGGTAGCCGAGTTCGACGTCGAAACTGACATCGGCGCCGTCGATGCGCAGGTTCTTCAGTTGCCGGGTTGAGACCAGCTCCTTGCCGGTGTTGGGGTCGATGACGGTCTTCAGCGCCTCGAGCAGCGCGGCTTCGGTGACGGGCATAAGCAGGCGCTCCGGGAATGCGGCGAAGGGGCGGGCAGTCTAGCCCAGCCCCTTCGACCCAGACGCCGGTGCGGCCACGGCGCCCGCAGCCGGCGGCTGCGCGAGGCGGAACTCGGCCAGGTCCATCGCCAGGATCACGTCCACCGCCCACAGCAGCTTGCTCAGGCCCAGCGCCGGAAAAGCCATCAGCAGCGCGTCCAGCACCTCGGCCGGCGTGCAGCCGTCGCGCAGCGCGCGCTTCAGGTACTGGCGCAGGCCGCGCTCGGTCTGCGCATGCACCTTGGTGATCACGCTGATCAGCGCGCGCGTCTTGGGGTCGAGCCCGCGGCCGCTGGCCTTCAGGAACGCGAGGTAGTGGCCCATCGCCTCGGGGCGGGCTTGGAGCAGGTAGTTCAGTGCGGCGCTCATGGTGGCGGCGATTCTGCGCGCAATGCGGCGCCACAGGCCCTACCTACAATATTCGCACCATGCGCAAGCTCTTCGTCACCACCGCCCTGCCCTACGCCAACGCGCCCTTCCACATCGGCCACATGATGGAATACATCCAGGCCGACATCTGGGTGCGGCTGCAGCGCATGCGTGGCCACGAGGTGCATTTCGTCTGCGCCGACGACGCGCACGGCGCGCCGATCATGATCGCGGCCGACAAGGCCGGCCTGACGCCGCAGGAATTCGTGGCGCGCATCGCTGCCGGGCGCAAGGCGTATCTCGACGGCTTTCACATCGGCTTCGACAACTGGCACTCGACCGACGGGCCCGAGAACCACGCGCTGGCGAAAGGCATCTACTTGGCGCTGCGCGAGAACGGGCTGATCAGCACGCGCACCATCGAGCAGTTCTTCGACCCGGTCAAAGGCATGTTCCTGGCCGACCGCTACATCAAGGGCGAATGCCCGAAGTGCGGCGCCAAAGACCAGTACGGCGACAACTGCGAGGTCTGCGGCGC
>CAYZGL010000092.1:0-15337 GCA_964477985.1 uncultured Rubrivivax sp.
GGTCGGCGTCGGCACCTGGGCGTTCGCGGCGCTGAAGTTCCAGGCCGACATGGGCATCCTGCTGGCCTTCATGTTCCTGGTCAACGTGTTCGGCGCGATCTTCCTGCTGCCGGGGATGGCGTGCTGGCTGAATGTGGGTGGGGATCGTCGACAAACCACGGGCAAGCTGAACCAAGCCCAAGCAGGGGGACAAGCATGAGCAACAAGAAACTGCACGAGCGCTACGGCCCGTGCGCGATGGTGATCGGTGCCGCCGAAGGCATGGGCGCGGCCTGGGCCGAGCGGCTGGCGAAGGAAGGCTTCGACCTGGTGCTGCTCGATCTGCGCGAGCCCGAGCTGAACCAGCTCGCCGGCAAGCTGGAATCCAAACACGGCATCCGCGCCGGCGCGCTGTGCTGCGACCTGACCAAGACCGAGCAGGTGCAAGCGGCGCTCGACCGCATCGCCGGCGTGGAGATCGGGCTGGTGGTCTTCAATGCCGCGCTGGCGTCCAACGGGCCGTGGGCGGAGTCCACCCTGGCCGACAAGATGCGCGTGGTCGCCGTCAACGTGCACGCGGTGCTGATGGTCACCGATGCGCTGTCGCGGCCGATGCTCGAACGCAAGCGCGGCGGCATCGTGCTCACCTCCTCGATGGCGGCGCTGCAGGGAGCGCCGGGCCAGGCGATCTACGCCGCGACCAAGTCCTTCGACCTGATCCTGGCCGAGTCGTTGTGGGGTGAGTTGTCGCCGCACGGCGTGGACGTGATGGCCTTCATCCCGGGCATGGTGCGCACGCCGAACTTCGAGCGCTCGGGCGCGAACAAGGCCACCAGCGTGCTGTTCGCGCCGGTCGAGCCGGCGGCGGCGGTCGAGGATGCCTTGGCCGGCCTTGGCAACGGCCCGCGCGTGGTGCCGGGCAAGGTCTGGAAGGCGATGGCCGCGGCCAGCAGCTTCATGCCGCGCGACAAGCTGATCGAGGCCGCCGGCGAGCGCATGCGCGGGCTCGAGAACCAGGGCTCGCTGGCCAAGCCCAAGCTGAAGCCCAAGTAGAGCCAGCCGGCGCCGAACGAAGGCGCCTTCAGATCACGCTGCGCGCGCCTTGCGCGACCTCCTTGGCCCAGCGGTAGTCGGCCTTGCCGGCGGGGCTGCGGCGGATCTGGTCCACGAGATATACCGCACGCGGCTGCTTGTAGCCGGCCAGCGCGGCGCGGCACACGCGGTTGAACTCGCCGGCGTCGAATGCGGCGCCGGGTTCGAGTTCCACCACCGCGGCCACCTTCTGCCCCCAGCGCTCGTCGTCCTGGCCCACCACCAGCGCGTCGCGCACGGCCGCGTACCGCTTGATGGCTTCTTCGACCTCCTCGGGGAAGACCTTCTCGCCGCCGGTGTTGATGCACAACGAACCGCGGCCGAGCACGACGTAGTGCCCGGCCTCGTCGATGCGCGCTCGGTCGCCGGTGAGCACCCACAGCCGGTCGTCGATGGTGACGAAGGTCTCGGCGCTCTTCTTCGCATCGCCGTAATAGCCCAGCGGCGTGTAGCCGGTGCGCGACAGCGTGCCTTCAGCGCCGGGTGCGGTGACGATGCGGTGCTGCTCGTCGATCACCGCCAGGTCGGGCCGCGGCGCCAGGCGCAGGAAACCGTCGCCGCTGCCCGGCCGCTCGCCGCCGCCGATCACACCCGACTCCGACGAACCCATGCCGTTGTTGATCACCACCTGCGGCAGCGCGGCGCGGATGCGCTGCTGCATGGCCTCGGTCAGCAACGCGCCGCCGTTGCCGAACACGCGCAGCGCGGCCAGGTTCCAGCGCCCGGGAGCCGCTTCGAGCGCCTGCACCAGCGGCAGCGCCATCGCGTCGCCCACCACCGACAGGATGTTGACACCCTTGTCCTGCACCGTGTCCCAGATGTGCGCGGCGTCGAAGACCGGCCGGTCGTTGACGACCACGGTGTGCCCGGCCATCAGGCTGATCAACGACGACCACATCGCCGCGCCGTGCATCATCGGCGCGATCGCGAAGTAGGTCATCGGCGGCGCCGAGCGCACCAGCGGCGCGAGTTCCTCGGGCGAGGCGACGGGCCCGCGTCCGAAATAGATGCCGCCGCCGCCCAGCGCCGCCATCCACAGCGCCTTGTGCGGCCAGATCACGCCCTTCGGGTGGCCGGTGGTGCCGCCGGTGCACAGCAGGATCAGGTCGTTGTCGCTGCGCGCCAGGTCGTCCAGCGCGGGTGCGGCGCCGGCCAGCAGATCGTCGTAGCGCACGGTGCGCCGCGGTGGTTCGCCCGCGCCGCCGACGCGCACGCGCAGCGCCAGCGTCGGCACTTGCGGCGCCACCTCGGCGACCACGTCGTCGAACTCGGCGCCGAACACCAGTGCCCGCAGATCGAGCGTGGTGAACAGGTATTTCAGCTCGTCGGCGACGTAGCGGTAGTTGACGTTGACCGGCGCGGCGCCGATCTTGCAGCAGGCAAAGAAGGTCTCAAGGTACGGCGCCGAGTTGTACAGCTGGATGCCCACGTTGTGGCCGCGGCGCACGCCGCTGGCGCGCAGCCCGTTGGCCAGCCGCGTGGCGCGCGCGTCCAGTTCGGCAAAACTCAACGAAGCCGCGCCGCAGACGAAGGCGGTGCGATCGGGCACCGCCGACGCGACGATCTCGAACAGATCCGCGAGGTTGAAAGTACGCATGTTCCTTCCCGTCCGATCAAGCCACGTCCACCCGGCATGGTGGGCCGCGCGTGGCCGCGGCAAATCGTCCAAACAGGGTACAGGGTAAGCCCGCGCGCGCAGGCTGCGGCATGGGATCGAAGGGCGCGCCCTGGCCGCGCCGCGGCGCGGCCGCGAGCCCGCATGCGCGCTCGCACAGTCAGCGGCGCAGCGGCGCAGCGGGTCATGCAAGCGCTGCGGCCTTGCGGAAGAACCGCAGTTCGCAGCCTTCAGCGGCCCTCGACCAGTTCGCGCAGCAGGTGCGCCCGGGTGTCGCCCACCAGTTCGGCGCGCAGGTAGATGCGTTCGGTGAAGCACCAGGCGCCGTCGATCACGGCCAGCCGGTCCTGGTAGCGCCCGCTGGCCACCAGCTGCAGCGCATAGTCGGGGGTGGCCTGGATCACCGTCCACTGCGACAGGCAGCCGGCGCTGCGGCCGTCGGCTGCCAGATCGATGATCGGGTTGTTGATCAGGTGGCGCGTGCGCGGCCTGCCGTCGTACAGCCGCACCCACTGCTGCCACATCGCGACGATCTGCTCGGCGCCGGCGATGCGCCGGCCGCCCACCACCACGGCGCCATGGTCGAACAGCCGCGCCGCGGCGAGCAGGTCGCCGTCGTCGAAGTGCATCGCATAGCGATACAGCAGGTTGGGGATCGCGATCGCGGGCTGGGTCACGGCGTCGGCTCTGGACAGCAGCTGCCCGGGCGCACTCCTTGCCGGCGGCAAGGCAACGCGGCCCGCACCAGCGGGCCGCGGGGCATCAGTAGTGCACGCCCTTCATCAGCTGCACCAGCGCCACCTGTTCGGAGGTCGGCTCGGGCTTTTCCTTCGCCTTTTCGGCCTTGTCCGTCTTGTCGGCCTTGATGAACTTGCTCTCGTCGAACATGCGGAAGATGATGTTCATCAGCACCACGTGGATCTTCGGCGCGAACACGTTCAGGATCAGCTGCAGCCGGCCGTTGCCGGTGGCCACGCGCGAATGCTTGTTGATCAGCGCGTCGACGAACATGTCGGCGGCCTCTTCGATGGTCAGCGCCGGCGCGTAGTCGTAGGCCTTGGTCGGCGCGATCATCTCGGTGCGCACCAGCGGCATGTTGATGTTGCAGAAGTGCACGTTGCGGTCGGCGTACTCGGTCTCGGCGCAGCGCGAGAAGCCTTCCAGCGCCGACTTGCTCGCCACGTAGGCCGAAAAGCGCGCCGGCGGGCCGACCACGCCCATCGACGAGATGTTGATGATGTGCCCGCTCTTGCGCTCGCTCATGCCCGGCAGCACGCGCAAGGTGCAGCGCAGCGCCGAGAAGTAGTTGAGCTGCATCGTGCGCTCGAAATCGTGGAAACGGTCGTACGAATGCTCCACCGCGCGGCGGATCGAGCGCCCGGCGTTGTTCACCAGGATGTCGACGCGGCCGTGGTCGGCGATGACCTGGTCGATGAACTTGTCGCAGTCGTTCAGATCGGTCAGGTCGACCGCGTAGGTGTGGCACTCGCCGCCGGCTTCCACGATCGACTGCTTGGCGGCTTCGAGTTTGTCCAGCGTGCGCCCGCAGATCACCACCTTGGCGCCGGCGCCGGCCACGCGCTGCGCGATGCCCAGCCCGATGCCCGAGCCGCCGCCGGTGACGACGACCACCTTGCCGCGCACATTGCCCTCGAGCGTCTTGTCGATGAACAGTTCGGGGTCGAGGTTGCGTTCCCAGTAGTCCCACACGCGCCCGGCATACGACGGCAGGCGCGGCACCTCGATGCCGCTGCCCTTGAGCGCCTTCTCGGTCATGCGCCGGTCGTAGCGCGTGTCCCAAGAGGAAAACAGCGTCGCATCCGACGGCATGCCCACGCTGTCCATCACCGCACCCACCAGGCGCTTGACCGGCGGCAGCTTGCCCAGCATCGAAGCCATGCCGCTGGGCATGAACGCGAACGCCTTCAGGTCCAGGCGCACGCCGAAACGCGGCCCGTGCGCGGCTTCGGCAAAGATGTTGAGCATCTCGCCCGAGCTGTAGTGGTCGGGGTTGGTGAGGTGGAAGGTCTCGCCGTCGAAGTTGTCCTTGTGCGCGATGTGGTCCAGCGCCGCGGCCACGTAGTCCACCGGCACGATGTTGAAACGCCCCGACTCGATGCCCAGCAGCGGAATCCACTGCGGCAGCATGCGGCGCAGCTTTTGCAGCAGCTTGAAGCTGTAGTACGGGCCGTCGATCTTGTCGATCTCGCCGGTCTGGCTGTGGCCGACCACCGAGCCCGGGCGGTAGATGCGCCACGGGATCTTGCATTCCTTGCGCACGATGGCCTCGGCCTCGTGCTTGGAGGCGAAGTACGGATGCACCAGGTTTTCGGCTTCCTCGAACATGTCCTCGCGGAAGGTGCCCTTGTACAGGCCGCTGACCGCGATCGAGCTGACATGGTGGAAGCACTTGGCGCCCAGCGCGGCGGCGGCGCGCACCGCGTGGCGTGTGCCGTCCACGTTGGCCGCGTGCTGCTGTTCGGCGCCGGTCTTCAGGTCGTAGATCGCGGCGACATGGAAGAAGTGGCCGATGTGACCCTTCAGCCGCTTGACGTCCGCCGCCGACAGCCCCAGGTCGGGCTGGGTCAGGTCGCCGGCCACCGCGAGCAGACGCTCGCCGCGGCCCGGGAAGCGCTGCTTCAGGCGTTCGAAGCGCGCCTCGGAGCCGGGGCGCACGAGCACGTGCACCTGGCCTTCACGGGCCAGCAGCTTCTCGACGAGATTGCGGCCGACGAAACCCGTGCCGCCGGTGACGAATGCATCCATGTGTTGTCTCCGTATCTTGATGTCAGATGCCATGGGGTGGCGCCGCACTTTCGCCGCAGCGCGGCGGCACGCCATCGGCCGAACGGACGAGTCCGGCCGCCGCCCGGCGCCGCTGCGGCGCCGGGCCCCGGACGATACCTGCATTGCCGGTGCGGCGCATCATCGTGCGCGGGCCGCGGCCGGCGCGGCATCGTCCGTTTGCGGGTCGCTGCGCCGCACCGGCGCGTTTCAATGGCGCCATGTCGACCATCGCCATCACCGGCAGCGCTTCGGGCATCGGAGCCGCCACCCGCCAACGGCTGCAGGCAGCCGGTCATCAACTCATCGGGCTGGACCTGCGCGGCGCCGACATCGACGCCGACCTGTCCACCCCGGCCGGACGCGACGAAGCCGGCGCCCGGCTGCTCGAGCGCTGCAGCGGCCGCCTGGACGGTGTGGTGCTGTGTGCCGGCCTGGGCCCGCAGGTCAGCGACGCCACCAAGATCGTCGAAGTCAACTACCACGGCGTGGTCGCCCTGCTCGATGCGCTGCTGCCGGCGCTGCAGCGCGGCAGCGATCCGGCCGCCGTGGTCGTGTCGTCGGTGGCTTCGACGCAGATGGCCTGGGAAAAGAACCCGCTGGGCAGCGCCCTCGAAGCGGGCGACACGCAGCGCTGGCACGCGGCGCTGGCGGCCGCCGGCGAACGCGCCGGCCACTTGGCCTATGCCGGCTCGAAGAACGCGGTGACCGTGGCGGTGCGCCGCCGCGTGCCCGCCTGGGCCGAAGCCGGTGTGCGCCTGAACACGGTGGCACCCGGCGCGGTGCAGACACCGCTGCTGCAGGCCGGCATGGCCGATGCGCGCTACGGCAAGGCCATCGCCGAGTTCCTCGGCCCGATGGGCCGGCGCGCCCGGCCCGAGGAGATCGCCGCCGCGATCGCCTTCCTGCTCGGGCCCGACGCCAGCTACGTGCACGGCGCCCAGTTGGCCATCGACGGCGGCGTGGACGCGCAGACCCGGCCCACGGCGTTCTGAGCGGGCCGGCGCCTTCATCGCCGCCGCGCGCGCCGGCGCGGCGTCACGACTTGCGTTGTGCCGCCACGGCCAGACGCCCCGGCCCTTGCCCGCCGTGCTCGAGCGTGGCACGCACGGTGTCGCGGATCGCCGCGGCCAGATCGTCCGGCCCGTAGCCCAGCGCTTCCATCGCCGGCAGCGGGTCGATGAAGAAGGGCTGCGTTTGCCAGCGGATCATGTCTTCGGGGTCGTAGCCGGCCTCCTTGCCAGCCTTGGCCAGATCGCGCTTTTGGCCATCGACCGCGCGCAGCGCCTCGTCCAGCGGCTTCTCGCTGAAGCGCCGCTGCAGCCCGAGTGCGTCGGCGAACAGGCCGTAGATCTCGGCATAGCGCAGGTTCTCGCCGCCGATCGGGAACTGGCGATGGCCGTCCAGCCGCTCGCAAGCCCCAGCGGCGGCCTGCGCCACCTGCCGCGCGGTAACACAGGCCGAGCCGCCGCCGAACACCGGCACGGTGTCGGCGTTGGCGCGCAGGTTGTCCATGTAGAAGCCCCACAGCGTGCCGCGGCCCGGCGCGGCACCGAAGATGTACGGCAGCTCGAGCACGCCCACGCTCAGGGCGCCGCCGGCCAGTTCGCGTGCCAGCTCGGCCTGCTCGCGGCGCGCCTTGGGGTAGGCGTTGCGCTCGCAGATGCGCAGCTGCGGGAACATGCGGTCGATCGCGGTGTAGTACGAACCGAAGATCACCAGGCGCGGCACCCGTGCCGCCTTCAGCAGCGGCACCAGCCGGCGCATCGGCTCGACGTTCGCGCGGCGGAAGCCGTCGATGGCCGGCGGGTCGTAGACCGTGCGCCCGTCGGTGCCGGCGGCGTGGATCAGCGCACCGGCCCCTTCCAGCAGGGTCGACACCTCGGCGTCGGACGCGGTGTCCACGTCCATCACCACACAACGCACCTGGGGCGGCATCGAGCCCGGTGCGGGCTCCTCCAAGCCCACCGCCACCACTTCGTGACCGCGGGCCAGCAGCTCGGTGGTCGTGAACCATCCCAGAAACCCGGTGCCGCCGATCATGACGATGCGCATGACGATCCTCCTGCCGTTATCGATGTGAGCCAGAGCCAAAGGCAAAGAATAGGGCATGCACAGGCCGGCCGGCAATGCATGCTGCCACCGGGCCGCCCCAAGGCGACTCGACCCCTGCCCGCGGCGCGCCAGATCAGCTTCGTGCCGCCGACAGCTCGAGGATCTCGTCGGTGACGTCCTCCTGGCGAACGCGCTGGTACTCGAGGGTCAGCCGGGTCTGGTTGCGCTCGATGTTGCCGTGAGCCGCGATCATCGCCTGCATGCGCGCCTGGTTCTCGGCCGCGTACGACAGCATCAGCGCTTCGCACAGATCTGCGCGCATGTACTCGATCGCGAGCTGTTCGAGCAGCACTGCAGGCGGCAGGTTCATGAGCGGCGCATCGTGGCCGCCGCGCCCCGCGCAATGGCTGGAAAAGCGCATGAAGTCGAACGGCAGCAGCCGGCGCTGCACCACGGTGAACGAGCCGCCGTCGTCAGGGCTGCCGTGCACGAGCAGCACCCGGCGCAGCGCGTGCGCAGCAAGCGCCGCGTGCACGGCGTCGCACAAGCGGTCGGCCAGCGCAGGCACCTCGGCGGTGCGCGCCGCCATCGGCGACGCCCACTCGGGCGGGTGGCCGCGGCCGGCGGCACTCGCCTGGCCCCGGCAGCCGACGACGAACAGCCGGCCTGCCGGCTGTTCGAGCAGCGGCAAGGCGGCGTCGAGCATGCGTTCGTTGAAGCTGCCGACGAAACCCTGCTCGGCACACAGCGCCACCACGAGAACGCCGCCCGGATACGATGGCCGGCTCGACGCGACGGCGTCGGCAGGCTGCGCGGCCAGCACCTGGCCGATGGCGCTGCCGATGGTCGCTGCGTACTGGCGGATCGCGCCGAGCTCGCGTCGCGCCTGTTGCGAACGGCTGGCCGCGATCGCCCGCATCGCACCGATCACGCTGCCGAGCTGGCGCGTCGACTCGAGCCTTGCTGCGGCTTCGGCCAGGCGTGCGCTCATAAGGCAACCTCTCGGCCCATGAGGGTCGATCGAGAAACACGGCGCAGCGCAAGCGCCGCGGCCGATGTGCGCCCGAGGCTCGAGGGGGTCATGCCGACACGCGGTCGCGTTCGCTGCTCGGTGCGCCAACCAGCGCGCGCACCACGTCGACCCATCGGTCGCGCGTGGCGGCGTCGAGCGCCGCACCCGGCGCGCCGCCCGACTCGCCGCCGCTGCCGTCGGCAAGCCGCGCCGGCAGCCGGCGCCACAGATCGGCCACGACCGGCGCGGCACACCCATCCAGAATCCCCCCTGCCAGCGCGGCCAGCATCGCGATCTGCTCCGGCGGCTGCCGGGCGGCAAAGCGCGGCTGCACCAGCAGCGCACGGATCGCCTTGCCTCGTGCGATCTGCGCCTTGACGCGGCCGTCGGTGAGGTTGCCGAAGCGGGTGAACAGCTCCAACTCGAGGAACTGCGCATAGTCGAGCCGCAGCTTGGCCGCGACCTCGCGCAGCGCCGCCTGCTGCGCCTTGCCGCCGACCCGGCTCACCGACAGACCGACGTCGATGGCGGGGCGCTGGTTGGCGGCGAACAAGCCGGAGTCGAACACGATCTGGCCGTCGGTGATCGAGATCAGGTTGGTCGGGATGTACGCCGCGAGGTTGCCCGCCTCGGTCTGCGCGATCGGCAGCGCGGTGAGCGAGCCGCCGCCCTGGGCCGCACTCAGCTTGGCCGCGCGCTCCAGCAGCCGCGCATGCAGGTAGAACACGTCGCCGGGATAGGCCTCGCGGCCGGCCGGCTGGCGCGTCAGCAGCGCGAGCTGGCGATGCGTGGCGGCGTGCTTGCTCAAGTCGTCGACGACGACGAGCGCGTGCCGTCCTCGGTCGCGGAAGTACTCGGCGATGCTGAAGCCGGCAAACGGTGCCACCCATTGCAGCCCCGCCGAAGACGCCGCCGAGGCGATCACGAACACGCAACGTTGCGGCGCGCCGTGCTCGCGCACCGCGTCGATCACCTGCTGCACCGCGTGCGCTCGCTGGCCGATCGACACGTAGACGCAGACCACATCGCTGTGCTTCTGGTTGACGATCGCGTCGACGGCCAGCGCCGTCTTGCCTGTGGCGCGGTCGCCGATCAGCAGTTCGCGCTGCCCGCGGCCGATCGGGAACATGGCGTCCACCGTGAGCACGCCGGTGGCCAGCGGCTCGCTCACCAGGTCGCGCTCGACGATCGCCGGCGCCGGGCGTTCGACGGGCAGGAAATCCTCGGCCGCCACCGGCTCGTCGCGGTCCAGCGGCCGGCCCAGCGGGTCGACGACGCGCCCGAGCAGGCCCGGACCCACCGGCACGCGCAGCACCTCGCCGGTGCCGCGCACCACCGAGCCGCAGCGCACGCGCGGGGCGTCGTCCAGCAGCACGGCGTCGAGCGAGTGCTCGTCCAGCGACAGCACGAAGCCCATGCGGTCGTGCTCGAAACGCAGCAGCTCGTGCAGCCGCGCCTGCGCCAGGCCCGAAACCACGGCGATGCCATCGGCCGCGCGCATGACGCGGCCGATGCCCAGCGCCTGCGCGCCCAGCGGGGTGCGTGCGACCACCTCGCGGCTGCGCTCGAGCCAGCCCCCGTTGCCGGCGTCAACCATGTTCAGCGGCACGCTGGAGCGCAGCGTGAAGTCGTGCGAGATCGGCGCGCCAGTGGTTGCTGACCACCAGGCTGCGGCTGCGCAGCTCGACGCCGGCGATCAGCGCCGCATCGACGACTGGCTCGAGCGGCACATGCCGCTCGAGCGCGCCGTTGACCGCTGCCGTGCAGGCCTGCAATTCGTCGGGCTCGAGCGGGCGCGGCACGACCAGCTCCAGCGGCATGTCTGCGTCGGCCAGCTCGCGGCGCTGGTGCGGCGGCAGCGCGCGCAGCATGGTTGCCAATCCGTCGACGAAGGCGCCGACCCGCAGCGCTGCCGGCAGCCGCTCGAGCAGCTTCGCGGCGATGTCGATCGCCAGCGCCGCAGCGCGCTCGTCGTTGGCCCGCTGCTGCTCGCTGCGCAGGCGGTCGAGCTCGGCCAGCGCTTGCCGGCGCAGCCGATCGGCGTCGGCCTGGACTGCCGCCAGCATGTGCGTGCGCGCGGCATGCGCTTCGGCTTCGGCGGCCGCCAGCGCCGCATCGCGCGCCGCCGCGATCTCGGCCTGCTGCGCCGCGACCGCGTCGGCCGCGCGGCGGGCGCGCTCGCGTTCGGCGCCGGCGTCGGCCAGCAGCTTCGCCGCCGCTGCGCCCCGCTCGGCGATGACGCGGGCCACCGGCCGGTACAGCACGCGCGACAGCAGCCAGATCAGTATCAGCGCGTTGAGCGCCTGCAGCGCCAGCGTCCACCAGTCGAACTTCATCGCGCGCGTGCGCTCACTTGACGAACGGATTGGCGAACAACAGCAGGATGGCGATCACGAGACAGTAGATCGCCATCGTCTCGATCATGGCCAGGCCGACGAACAGCGTGCGCGAGATCGTGCCCGCGGACTCGGGCTGGCGCGCGATGGCGTCCAGCGCCGCAGCCACGGCACGCCCCTGGCCCAGCGCGGGGCCGATGGCGCCGAAGCTGACCGCAATCGCGGCAGCCATCATGCTGACGACGGCAACGAGGTCGTTCATGGGAGTTCTCTCCGGTTCGTGGTTTGTGACGGCTCGCGGCCGGCGGGCGCGGCCCCTTCCTGCTGGACGGCGGCGCCGATGAACACCATCGCCAGCACGCTGAAGATGTAGGCCTGGATCGCACCGATCAGCAGCTCCAGCGCCATGAACGGAATCGGCACGAACAAGCCGGCCAGGGACAGCGCGATGCCGACGACGAAGACGCCGGCGACGACGTTGCCGAACAGACGCACCATCAGCGAGAAGACGCGCGTGATCTGCTCGACGAGGTTCAGCGGCACCATCAGCAGGCCGGGCTCGGCGAACGACGCCAGGTAGCCGCGCAGGCCGTGCGCACGCAGCCCGTAGACGATGGTGGCGAAGAAGACGATGCCGGCCAGCGCGGCATCGGTCTCCAGGCGTGCGGTGGGCGGCTCGACGCCGGGCACCAGCGACGACCAGTTCGCCGCCAGCACGTAGACGAAGAGGGTGCCGATCAGCGCCCGGTACGGCGCCGGATCGGACTGCACCGTCTCGCGGATCTGGGCATCCAGCGTGTCCACCAGCAGCTCGAGCGCCGCCTGCAGCCGCGACGGCCGCAGCGACAGCCGCAAAGTCGCCAGCCGTGCGCCCAGCACCAGCACCAGCATGATGACCCAGGTGGCGACGACGGCGCTGCTGATCGGCACCGGGCCGAGTTGCCACAGCGCCTCGGCCGCCAACGGTGAGCCGGTCATGGCGGCCGCTCCCGCTGCAGCGCCCAGCTGCGCGCGATCAGGAAGCCCGCGAAGCCCGCCGCCAGCGCGGCGAGCCCGCAGCGCATCAGCGCCGCGAGCAGCACCGCGCTCAGCGCGACGCGCAGCAACAGCGCCGCCAGCGCCAGGCCGGTGCGCCCGTCGGTCAGCAGACGCAACGCATGGCGAAGCTGCGTGAAATGCACGAGGCCGGCGAACCCGCCCACGAGCAGCCCGAGGCCGATCGCCGGGCCAGCGGCCAATGGGACGATCGGCACGATCACGCGGCGCCCCTCATTGACGGTGCATCCAGCGCCAGGCCAGCCACAGGCCGAGCGCAGCACCTGCCACCAGCAAACCGGCAGAAAAAGTCACCCCGGTATGCGCCCAGCGGTCGAGCAGATGCCCGCCGTAGGCGCCGAGCAGCATCGGTGTGACGATGGTCCAGCCGAGCACGCCGATCTGCACCAGCCGCAAGGTGACCGGCGTGGCCGGGTTGTCGCGCTCGGCCTGCTCGCGCCGGCGCGCACGCTCGGCCGCCGCCGTGACCGCATCGGCCTCGGTGTCCGGTGGTTCCGGTGGTGCGGGCGGGCTGGGCGCGCTCATGGCTCGACGTGCCTGGTCGCCGGATGCAGGCAGCGCACCAGCGTGCGCAGCGTGCGCGTGTGCAGCTGCAGCTGCTCGACGCGCGCGCGGCGTTCTTCGTTCAGCTGCTCGGCGCGCGCCAAGCGCACGGCGGCTTCCATCTCGCCGATGCTCTGGCTGCGCACCGCATCGCGACAGGCCACGTGCAGCTGCGAGCCGCCGCTCATCCTCAGCACGCCGCCGCCCAGCGCGCAGCAGCCCCTTTCTCCGCCGGCGCGTTGCCAACGCAGCACGCTGGGCACCAGCACCGTGATCAGGTCGGCGTGCCCCGGCAGGATGCCGAAGCTGCCGCTCGCGTCCTCGGCGCGCACCGCCACCACGTCCTCGGCGTCGAGCAAGACCTGCTGCGCGGTCGTCAGCACGAGGTGCAAGGGCCGCTTCATGCGGCCGCCTTCAGTGCTGCGGCTTCCTTGGCCTGCGCCTCGTCCAGCGTGCCGATCATGTACAGCGAGTTCTCGCTCCAGCCGTCGCAACGCCCGTCGAGGATGGCATCGCAGCCGTCGAGCGTGTCGGCCAGCGCGACGCTGCGCCCCGGCATGCCGGTGAACGCCTCGGTGACGGTGAACGGCTGGGTCAGGAAGCGCTGCAGCCGCCGCGCGCGTTCGACCAGCCGCCGATCCTCCACGCCGAGCTCCTCGACACCCAGCAGCGCGATCACGTCCTGCAACTGGCGGTAGTGTTCGATCACGCGGCGCACTTCGGTGGCGATGCGCACGTGGCGCTCGCCGAGCACCGCGGCGTCGAGCATGACCGACGACGAAGCGATCGGATCGACCGCCGGATACATGCCCTGCGCCGCCATCTCGCGCGACAGCACCACCATGCTGTCGATGTGCGCGGCCAGCGACGTGACCGCCGGATCGGTGAAGTCGTCGGCCGGCACGTACACCGCCTCGATCGCAGTGACGCCGATGCCGTTGACCGAGACGATGCGCTCCTGCAGCGCCGCGATCTCGTCGGCCAGCGTCGGCTGGTAGCCGACGCGCGAGGGCATGCGCCCGAGCAGCCCCGAGACCTCGGCGCCGGCCTGGACGAAGCGGAAGATGTTGTCCATCAGCAGCAGCACATTCTGCTGCCGCTCGTCGCGAAAATGCTCGGCCATTGCCAGCGCGGTGAACGGCACACGCCAGCGCGCGCCGGGCGGTTCGCTCATCTGCCCATAGACGAGCACCGTGTGGCCGATGACGCCCGAGCGGCGCATGTCGAGCAGCATCTCGTGGCCTTCGCGCGAGCGTTCGCCGACGCCGGCGAAGATCGAGATGCCCTTGTAGCGCTCGACCATCGCGCGGATCAGCTCCATCACCAGCACGGTCTTGCCGACGCCGGCGCCGCCGAACATCGCCGCCTTGCCGCCTTGCACCAGCGGCGTGAGCAGGTCGATCACCTTCAGCCCCGTCGCGAACAGCGTGCTGCTGCCCGAGTGCGCGACCAGCGGCGGCGGCGCGCGGTGGATCGAACGCCGCGGCACGTCGCCGGGCAGCGCGGCGCCGCCATCGCCGGGGCGCCCGGTGACGTCGAGCAGCCGCCCGAGCACCGCAGGGCCCACCGGCACCTGCAACGGCTGTCCGAGCGCGTGCGCCGCGAGCCCGCGCGCCAAACCCTCGGTCGGTTGCAGCGCCACGGCGCGCACGTCGATCGTCGACAGCTGCGACGCCACCTCGGCCAGCAGCGTCGTGCCGTCTTCGCGCACGACCTGCACCGCCTCGCCGGCCGCGGGCAAGGGCGGTTGCGCAAACCGCAGGTCGAGCACCGCTCCGCGCACGGCGGTCACCTGCCCGGCGCGACCGGTGCTCATCTGAGGTGCGCGCTCGCGCATCGGCCACGACGCGGCCGATGCGCTGCGCCGTCCCCGCACCGCGGGGGCCGGCCGAGCCGCGGCGTGTTCGCCGCCCCGGTCTCGGGCTCACGCATCCGCCGCCAAGCACGCAACATCCGGGCCTCCTCGAAGCGATCGACCTCGATTCCGGGCCATCGCCCCGATCAGGTGACGGCCACAACGCAGCAAGCGCCGTCGGGCGCAAGGCAACGCATTCTGTGCGCCGTGTCTGCGCGCGACCTTGACGGTGATCAGCGCAGCCTGCGCCGGCTCGGTGGCGCCGTGCACCGCAGCGGCGGCCGGCGCCCTGCCCGTCACGACCCACGCACGCGGCGCGTGCGATCGAGCGCAGGAGGCTCGACGGCCGCGTCCGCCATCGCGGCCCGTCAATGCTCCAGCGGCAGCCGCCGCTGCCGCAGCTTCGCATCCGCTCCGTATTGGCGCTAACGCCCCTCGAAGCGCGGCTTGCGCTTGTCGACGAAGGCCTGCATGCCCTCTTTCTGGTCGCGCGTGGCGAACAGCAGCTGGTTGGCCTTGCGCTCGAGCGCCAGCGCGGTCTCGAGCGACGCATCGACGCCGGCCAGCACCACTTCCTTGATCTGCTGCACCGCCAGCGGCGGCATCGCGGCGATGCGCTGCGCCATCTTCAGCGCGTGCGCCAGCACCTCGGTGTCGGGCACGACGTCGCTGACCAGCCCCATCGCCTGAGCCTGGGCTGCGCCCACCGGGGCGCCGGTGAGCAGCATCTTCATCGCGTTGAACTTGCCCACCGCGCGCACCAGACGCTGCGTGCCGCCGATGCCGGGCATGATGCCGATGCGGATCTCGGGCTGGGCGAAGCTGGCGCCCTCGCCCGCGACGATGATGTCGCAGTGCATCGCCAGCTCGGCGCCGCCGCCGAAGGCGTAGCCGCACACCGCGGCGATCACCGGCTTGGGGCAGTGCTGGATCGGCGCCCACACACGCTCGGTGTGGCGCTCGAGGATCACGATCGGGTCGGCTTCGAGCAGGCTCTTGATGTCGCCGCC
>CAYZGL010000093.1:0-6654 GCA_964477985.1 uncultured Rubrivivax sp.
CCTGCTCGAGCACCCAGTCGCCGATGGCGACGATGAAGCCCGAGTCCTCGGCCACGGGCACGAAGCGCGCCGGCGAAATCTCGCCCAGCCCCGGGTCGCGCCAGCGGATCAGCGCCTCGGCGCCGACGACGCGCCCGCTGCGCAGTTCGACCTGCGGCTGGTACTGCAGCCTGAAGCGCCCGGCGGCCAGCGCCTGGCGCATCGCATGGTCGAGCTGGATGTCGGCGCGGTGGTCGCTGCGGCGCCGGCCGTTGGGCACGCGGTAGCTGCCGCGGCCGCCCTCCTTCACCGCGAGCACCGCGGCTTCGGCGTGGCGCAGCAGTTCGTCGGCGCCGTGGCCGTTGGCCGGGCACAGCGCGCCGCCGATGCTGCAGGTCAGCGTGAACTGCGCGCCGTCCAGGCTGTACGGCGCGGCCACCGCATCGAGCACGCGCCGCGCGGCGGCCTCGGCCGCGGCGGCGTCGGCGCCTTCGAGCAGCAGCGCGAACTGGTCGCCGCCGACGCGCGCCAGCAGGTCCTCGCTGCGCATGCCCGCCGCGATGCGCTGCGCCACGTCGGCCAGCACGCGGTCGCCGGCCTCGTGGCCCAGGCTGTCGTTGATGTGGCGGAAGCGGTCCAGGTCGATCAACAGCAGCGCGAAGCTGCTGCCGTCGCGGCGCGAGCGCGCGCTGGCCTGCGCCACCTGTTCGGCCAGCCGGCGCCGGTTCGGCAGGCCGGTCAGCGCATCGCTCAGCTCGAGCTGCTCGATGCGCTGCTGCGCCGCCAACTGCGCGCTGAGGTCGCGGAACGAATACACGCGCCCCTGCGCCTGGCCGCGGCACCACAGCGGCCGCGTCACGCGCTCGAGCACCTGGCCCGACTGCAGCTGCAGCCTTTCGCTGGCGCTTTGCAGCGCCGCTTCCTGGACCAGCTGCAGCCGCCGCTGGTAGCCGTCGGCGTCGGCCACGCTGCGGCGCATCCAGTCGTGCACCGCGTCGTCCTGGTGCGAGCGCAGCAGGTCCTCGGGGATGCCCCAGATCAGCGCGAAGCGGCGGTTGAAGGCGCGGATGCGCCCCAGCAGGTCGGTCACCAGGATGCCGTCGGCGGTGGATTCCAGCGTCGCCTGCAGCTCGGCCACCAGTTGCTCGCGCTCGTCCTCGGCGCGGCGCTGCGCGCTGCGGTCGCCGACCACGACCGCGTAGTGGCGCGCGGCGCCGCCGCCGGGCGGCTCACGCAGCGCGCGGATGCTGCGCGTGACGTGCAGCATGCGGCCGTCGGCCGCGCACAGCGTGGTGTCGGACTGCAGGCTGCCGGCGCCGCCGGCGGCGGCCTCGTCCCAGAAGGCCAGGTCCTCGGGGGTGGCGAGCAGCGCATCGGCCGGCGTGCCGACCAGGCTGGCGCCGCCCGCGCCGCCCGCGCCGCCCGCGCCGACCAGCCGGCGCGCGGCGGCGTTGTCGGCCACCACGAGGCGGCTGTGCGCATCGACGATCCAGCAGGCGTCGGCCAGCGCCTCGAGCAGCGCGGCCCAGGCCGGCTGCGGCGCCTGCGCTGCGCTGGCCGGCAGCAGCCGATCGGTCATGCCGCGTCGAACTCCTCTTCGTGCACCACGCCCGCGCGCGCCGACTCGAAGAAGTACGCCACGCGCGGGCGCGGCGCCAGGAAGTCCAGCGCGTCGCGCGGCAGCTGCGTAGGCTTCAGGCTGCGCCGGATGCCCAGGTCGGGCAGTTCCATCAGGTTCAGGTGCAAGGCCTGCTCGCGCGGCAGCGCCGGGTCGTGCACCAGCACGTTGGGCTTGAGCGGGCGCGTCGAGTTCACGCTGACCACCAGCGCGTAGCGCTCGTCGGTGAGCTGCACCACCGAGCCGGCCGGGTACACCCCCATCATGCGGATGAAGGCGTTGAGCAAGCTGGTGTCGAACTGCGAGCGCGACTGCGAGAACAGCAGCGACAGCGCCTCGTGCGGCGTATGCGCGTGCGCCAGCGCCGGCGGGTTGCACAGGCTGTCGTAGCGGTTGACCAGCGAGACGATGCGCGCCGGGATCGACATGCGCTCGAGCTTCAGCCGCAGCGGAAAGCCGCTGCCGTCGGCGTGCTCGTGGTGCTGCGCCAGCACCAGCAGCGCACCGGGCGCCAGCCCCATGCGTTTGCCGTGCGCTACGCCGTGCGCCACATGGCTGCGGTAGTCGGCCAGCTCGTCCTTGGAGTGGCGCTCGCCGGCGTGGCGCAAGCGCTCGGGCAAGTCGATCTTGCCGACGTCGTGCATCAGCGCGCCCAGCCCCAGGTCGAGCATTTCCTCGTCGCCCAGGCCCAGCACGCGGCCCATCAGCAGCGAGATCACGGCCACGTTCATGGCATGCGCGCTGGCGCTGTCGCCGGCGTTGCCGCTGAGCAGCCGGATGCACATGTCGCCGTCGCCGAGCATCTTGTCCAGCAGCGCGCGGGTCAGGTGCTCGCTGTCGCGCCGCGCCTGTTCGGGGCGTGCGGCCACGTGGTCCAGCGCCGCACGCCAGGCCTGGCCGGCTTCGTCGAACTGTTTCTGGCACAGCTCGGCCGCGGCGCGCTGCGCCGCCAGCAGCGCGCGGCGCTCGCGCTCGGCCGCCTGCGCCGCGGTTTCCACCGCGGGCGCGGCCGCGGCGTCGGCCTGCGGCATCTGCGCGTCCGGCACCGGGGGCAGCGGCGGCCCGAGCGCGTCGTCGAAGCCCGTGGCCGCGCCGGGCTCGCCGGCCAGCAGGCTCTTGTCGGGCGACCAGCGCAGTTGCTTGAGCCCCAGGCCGCGGATGCGGTCGATCTGCTGCGCATGGGTGATGCGAAAGCTGCCCACCGGGAACGGGTGCTGCATCCAGCTCAGGTCGAGATGGATGAACATGCCCACACGCAACTGTTCGACGTCGATCGTGCCTGCCATGGTCGGCTTCCCGTGGTTCGCCAGGCCGGCACCGTCTGCGGCCGGCCCTTGCGATTTCGGCAGCCGCCGCGCCGGACTTGAATGGGCGCGTGCGCAGCGTGCGCAGCGCGGCACGGAGCGCGCGCGCGGCACGATCCAAGCTCAGCCGCGCAGTTGCTGCTGGATCTGCCCGCGCACGCGTGCGGCCAGCGCGCGCCGGTCGGCATGGCGCGCGCCCAACGGCACCAGCAGCTGCACGTGCACGCACAGATCCTGCGCCGACAGCACGCGCCAGGCGCTTTGCAGCAGCGTGGTCGCGCCCAGGTACTGCACCGCCGGGCTGAAGCGGTGCGCGCCGTCGCTGTAGCGCAGCACCACCGGCTGCACCGGCGTGCCGGTGGCGATCGCGGCTTGCAGCAAGTTGCCATGGAAGGGCAGCAGCGTGCGGCCGTCGCCGGTGGTGCCTTCGGGAAAGACCACCACGCTGTCGCCGTCGCGCAGCGCCTGCGCCAGGCGGTGCACCACGCGCAAGGCGTCGCGCTTGTGGGCGCGTTCGATGAACAGCGTGCCCGCGGCGTGGCTCATCCAGCCCAGCAAGGGCCAGCGGCGCAGCTCGGCCTTGGCGACGAAGCGCGCGTGCGGCGCCGCCGCATGGATCGCGGCGATGTCCAGCCACGACACGTGGTTGGCCAGCAGCAGCGTGGCGCCGGGGCGCGGCGTGCCGCTGACGCGCAGCTGCAGCCCGGCCAGCCGCAGCAGCCGGGCCGACCACCCTTGCACGCGCCGGCGGCGCGCGGCCTCATCCAGCAGCGGCAAGCGCAGCGCCAGCACGGCCAGGCCGTGCAGCAGATGCAGCAGCACGCGCAGCGCCCGCCACGACGCGCGCAGCCGGCGCATCAGCCCGCGCATCAGCCCGCACGCGACTCGTAGGCGATGGTGCCGGCCACCAGCGTGGCGCGCACGCGCGCCGGCAGCGCCATGCCGGTGTGGGCGAAGCTGAACGGCGTATGGTTGCCCTGGCTGAGCAGCATGCCCGGCTGCAGCCGCCAGGTGCAGTGCGGGTCGAACACGCACACGTCGGCCACGCCGCCTTCGACCAGGCGCCCGGCGCTGGCGGCCAGCGAACCCAGTGCCTCGCCGAGCACGCGCACCGGCGCGCTGGTCACGCGCGCCAGCGCCTGCGGCAGCGCGACGCGGTCGTCGGCGGCCCACTTCAGCGCCAGGCTGAGCAGCAGCTCGAGCCCGGTGGCGCCGGGCTCGGCCTCGCCGAAGGGCAGCGCCTTGGCGTCGTCGTCCACCGGGTTGTGGTCCGACACCAGCGCGTCGATCGTGCCGTCGGCCAGCGCGGCGCGCAGCGCAGCGCGGTCCTTGCCCTGGCGCAGCGGCGGCGTCAGCCGCATGTCGGCGTTGAAGTAGCCGATGTCCACGTCGCTCAGGTGCAGCGAGTTGATGCTGACGTCGGCCGTCAGCGGCAGGCCCTCGGCCTTGGCGGCGCGCAGCAGCGCCACGCCGGCGGCGCTGCTCAGCCGGCACAGGTGCACGCGCGCGCCGGTGGCGCGCATCAGCTCGAACACGGTGTGCAGCGCGATGGTCTCGGCCGCCACCGGCACGCCCGACAGCCCCAGCCTGGTGGCCAGCGCGCCGCTGGCGGCCACGCCGGTGCCCAGATGCGCGTCCTGCGGGCGCAGCCACACCGCATAGCCGTAGGTCGCCGCATATTGCATCGCGCGCTGCAGCACCAGGGTGTCGCGCACCGGCACGTCGGCCTGCGAAAAACCGATGCAGCCGGCCTCGGTCAACTCGGCCATTTCGGTCAGCGCTTCGCCCTGCAGCGCGCGCGTCAGCGCGCCCAGCGGGAACAGCCGGCAGCGCGACAGCTTGCGCGCGCGGAACTTGAGCATCTCCACCAGGCCCGGCTCGTCCAGCGGCGGCTCGGTGTCGGGCGGGCACACCAGGCTGGTGACGCCGCCGGCGGCCGCGGCCTGCAGCTCGCTTTCCAGCATGCCCTGATGCTCGCGGCCGGGCTCGCGCAGCCGCGCCGCCAGGTCGACCAGCCCCGGCGCCACGACCAGGCCGGTGGCGTCGAGCTCGCGCTCGGGCGCGAAGTCGCCGACGCGCCCGATGCCCACGATGCGCCCCGACGCGATGGCCACGTCGGCCCGTTCGTCGCGGCCCGAGGCCGGGTCGATGACGCGGCCGTTGCGGATGAGGATTTTCATTCTGAAGCTACGCAAATGGCGTCCGAGCGGCGTAGCGAGCGCGCCGAGGTTGAGTCGAGCAGCGCAGCCGTACACCCGTACGGCGAGCAGCGCAGGCTCAAGATCGGGGCGCGCAGTAGCCGAGCGGGCGTCATTTCATGCCTCGTTGCCGGCAATGATCGACATCACCGCCATGCGCACCGCGATGCCGAAGGTGACCTGCGGCAGGATCACGCTGTGCGCGCCGTCGGCCACCGCCGAATCGATCTCGATGCCGCGGTTGATCGGCCCCGGGTGCATCACGATCACGTCGGGTTTGGCCAGCGCGAGCTTGTCGGGGCTCAGGCCGTAGCTCTTGGCGAACTCGGCGGCGCTGGGCAGCAGCGCGCCGCTCATGCGTTCGTTCTGCAGCCGCAGCATGATCACCACGTCGGCATCGCGCAAGCCGCTGGCCAGGTCGTGGCACACGCGCACGCCCATCGGCGCCAGGTCGCCGGGCACCAGTGTCTTCGGGCCGACCACGCGGATCTCGGCCGCGCCCAGCGTGGACAGCGCGTGGATGTCGGAACGTGCGACGCGCGAATGCACGATGTCGCCGACCACCGCCACCACCAGCCCGGAAAAGTCCTGCTTGTAGTGGCGGATGGTGTACATGTCGAGCAGCGCCTGCGTCGGATGCGCGTGGCGGCCGTCGCCGGCATTGACCACGTGCACGTGCGGCGCGCAGTGCTGGGCGATCAGGTACGGCGCGCCGCTTTCGCTGTGGCGCACGACGAACATGTCGGCATGCATCGCCGACAGGTTGGCGATGGTGTCCAGCAGGCTCTCGCCCTTGGCCGCGCTGGAACGCGCGATGTCCAGGTTGATGACATCGGCGCTCAGCCGCTTGGCGGCGATCTCGAAAGTCGTGCGCGTGCGGGTGGAGTTCTCGAAGAACAGGTTGAACACGCTCTTGCCCCGCAGCAGCGGCACCTTCTTCACCTCGCGGTCGTTGACGCTGAGGAAGGTGCCGGCGGTGTCGAGAATCTGCGTCAGCACGTCCCTGGGCAGGCCCTCGATCGACAGCAGGTGGATCAGCTCGCCGTGGGCATTGAGCTGCGGGTTGCGGCGCGACAGCATCAGGCCTCGCGCACGCTGAAGCTGAAGCACCCGGCCGCGTCGCGCGCCAACGCCAATTTGCGCGCGGCGGGCAGTTCGATGCGCGCCGCGGCAAAGGCGGGCTCGATCGGCAGCTCGCGCCCGCCGCGGTCGACCAGCACCGCCAGATCGACGCGCGCCGGGCGGCCGAAGTCGTACAGCTCGTTGATCACCGCACGGATCGTGCGCCCGGTGTACAGCACGTCGTCGATCAGCAGGATGTGGCTGCCCTCGATCGCAAAGGGCAGCTTGGTGGCATCGGTGCCGCTGGCCATGCCGCGCGCGCCGAAGTCGTCGCGGTGCAATGTGCTGGAGATGACGCCGACCGCGCCTTCGCACTGCAGCTCGGCGTGCAGCCGCTCGGCCAGCCAGGCGCCGCCCGACCAGATGCCCACCAGCACGGTGCCCGGGCGCAGCAGCGCGCGCACGCCGTCGCGCAGCTTCAGGTACAGCGCCT
>CAYZGL010000093.1:6754-15331 GCA_964477985.1 uncultured Rubrivivax sp.
CGCAAGCGCCCATGCAGCTGACGGCCGAAGCGGCGCGCGCGCTGCGTGTTGTCGTGTGCGGCGCCGTCGGGGTGAAACGGCACACCGACCACCAGCGCATCGGGCTGCCATTCGCGCACCAGGGCCTCGATCGCGGTGAAGCGTGCGCTGCCCTCGGCCGCCACGGTCTTCAGCGGCTGCGCCCGGCGCAACAGCGAGTTGCCCACCGCCACGCCGACGCGGCGCACGCCGTAGTCGAAGGCCAGGAAGGATTGCACCCGAGACGGCGCGGCGGCCACGGCGCCCACGGCGCCCACTGGGGCAGCTTCGGGCTGCGCCCTGCGGTATTCGCCCTTGGGGCGGCCCGGCAGGCTCATGCGTGCCCGGCGTCCTGCGACAGCATGCGCGGGTCGATTCCCAGCAGCGACAGCGCGCGCTCGTAGCGCAGCTCGATCGGCGTGTCGAAGACGATGGCCGGATCGGCGTTGACGGTGAGCCAGCCGTTGCGGCTCAACTCGTCTTCGAGCTGCCCGGCCGACCAGCCGCTGTAGCCCAGCGTGACCAGCACGCGGCTGGGCCCGGCGCCGTTGGCCAGATCCTCGAGCACGTCCTTGCTGGTGGTCATGTCCAGCCCGCCCGGCACCGACAGCGTGGAGTTGTACTTGGCGGCGTCGGCCGCGCGTTTGTCGTGCAGCACGAAGCCGCGTTCGGTCTGCACCGGCCCGCCGTAGAACACCGGCTGCACCGCCAGCTCCTCGCGCTCGAGGCGCAGTTCCACCCTGTCGAACAGCTTGCCCAGGTTGATGTCGATGGGCTTGTTGATCACCAAGCCCAGCGCGCCGCGTTCGCTGTGCTCGCACAGGTAGACCACGGAGCCGGCGAAGCTGTCGTCCAGCATGCCCGGCATGGCGATCAGGAACTGGTTGCTGAGATTGAAGCTGCCGGCGCCCATGCGCAGGATTTTATTCCCGCCGCCGCACCACGGCGCTTCGTGCCGATGCGCGGCCGGACGAAGCGCACCGGGAAGCGGCTGTCGGCGCATTGCTGCCCTTGGCTTGGTTGGTGGCATTGCGCAGGCCGGCATGCCGAGTCGGCTGCGGTAGCGCGCTGGTGGCGCCCGCGTTCTCCGGCCCACGCTCGCGGGCGTGACGGCTGTGGTGCGCCGCCATTGCCTCGCCGCCACCGGCCAAGCGCGCCAGCGACCAGCGTGCCGCGAATGGGGCCTGCGCCCGCAGGCACCCCCATCGCACTACAACGGACGTTGGCGGTTCGCCTGCACGAACAACGCGATGGCGGCAGGGCGGGTGCTGCGGGTCTGCGGGCGCAGGCCCCATTCGCGGCACGCTGGACCCGTGCCTGCCTGGCCGGTGCTGACGAGGTCACGTGGGCGGACCAAGCTGCGGGCCCGCGAGCGTGGGCCGGAGAACGCGGGCCCGCTGCGCCCGCCACGCTGAACGCTCGAACGCCGGCTTGACCGACGGCGACGGGTGACGTCAAAGCGCCGGCAGCAGCCGCCGGCACGCGCTCGAGCGCCGGCCGGTATCAGTGCACGACCGCCGCGGCCGAGGCGCAGCCGGCCACGCGCGCCAGCAGCTCCTCCTCGGAGTACGGCTTGCCCAGGTAGTGGTTGGCGCCCAGCTGCGCCGCGTAGTCGCGGTGCTTTTGCGCGATGCGCGAGGTGATCATGATCACCGGCAGGCCGGCCAGGCGGGCGTCGCCGCGGATGTTGCGCAGCAGGTCGAAACCGTCCATGCGCGGCATCTCGATGTCGGACAACACCACCGCCGGCAGTTCATCGCCGAGCTTGTCCAGCGCATCCAGCCCGTCCTTGGCCAGCGCGACGCGGTAGCCCTCGCGCTGCAGCAGGCGCTGCGTGACGCGGCGCACGGTCAGCGAATCGTCGACCACCAGCACCAGCGGCGCTTCGGTGCCCGCGCTGGCGTCTTGCGCGGCTGGCTGCACCACCACGTTGCAGCGCGCGCGCGCACGCTCGCCGTACAGCGTGGCCAGCGCCACCGGGTTGTAGATCAGGGCCACCTCGCCGCTGGGCAGCAGCGTGATGCCGGCCAGCCCCGGCAGCCGCGCCAGTTGCGGGCCCAGGTTCTTCACCACCACTTCCTGGTTGCCCAGCACTTCGTCCACGTGCAGCGCGACGCGCTGCGCGGCGCTGCGGATCACCACCACCGGCTGCGCGCGCTGCGCCGTTGCGCCGGGCGCACCGCGATCGAGCAGTGCGCCCAGCCAGAACAAGGGCAGCGGCTTGCCGTCCAGCTCGATGCTGCCGCCGGCGTGGCCGCGCTCGATCTCGCCGCCGCCGACGCGGCGCACCACTTCGACCAGCGTCGACGGCACCGCCACGCGCAGTTCGCCGGCGCGCAGCATCACCACCTGCGTCACCGCGGTCGTCAGCGGCAGCACCAGGCGGAAGCGGGTGCCCGCGCCGGCCGCGGTGGTGGTCTCGATGCGCCCGCCCATGGCGTCGACCTCGGCACGCACCACGTCCATGCCGACGCCGCGCCCGGCCAGCTCCGACACGCTGTCGGCGGTGCTGAAGCCGCTGGCGAAGATCAGCTGGGCCAGCTCGGCGTCGTCGGGCCGGGCCTCGGCGCCGATCAGGCCCGTGGCAATGCCGCGTGCGCGGATGCGCGCCAGATCCAGGCCCGCGCCGTCGTCGCGGAACTCCACCGCCACCTCGTTGCCTTCCTGCGTCAGCTGGATGGCGATGGTGCCGGTGGCGTCCTTGCCCGCGGCGCTGCGCCGCGCGGCCGGCTCGATGCCGTGGGCCACGCTGTTGCGCAGCAGGTGCTCGAAGGGCCCGGTCATGCGGTCGAGCACGCCGCGGTCGATTTCGATCGCGCCGCCGACGATGTCCAGCCGCACCTGCTTGGCGCACTCCTTGGCCGCCAGCCGCACCACGCGGTACAGCCGGTCGGCCAGGCTGTCGAACTCGACCATGCGCGTGCGCAGCAGGTCGTCCTGCAGTTCGCGCGTCAGCCGCGCCTGCGACGCCAGCTCGTCCTCGGTGGCCTGCAGCGAGCGCTGCAGCCCGCGCTGCACGGTGGCCACGTCGTTCACCGACTCGGCCATCATGCGCGTGAGTTCCTGGAAGCGCGTGAAGCGGTCCATCTCCAGCGGGTCGAACTGCTGCGACGCCGCCTTGGCGGCTTCCATGCGCGAAGCGATCTGCGTCTCGGCCTGCAGCTCGAGGTCGCGCAGCTGGCGGCGCAGCCGCTCGAGGTTCTCGCTCAGGTCGGCCAGCGAGCCCTTGATCTGGCCGACGTCGGATTCGATGCGCGAACGCGTGATGCTGACTTCGCCGGCCTGGTTGACCAGCCGGTCGAGCAGCGGCGCACGCACCCGCACCGCCGCGGCGGCGGCCAGCGGCCGCTCGGCCGCCGGCAAGGCCGGCGCCGGCGCGGCGCTGAAGCGCGACCAGTCGATGCCCGCGGCGGTGCCCGGCAGCGCCGGCCGCACAGGCACCATCGGCACCGTCGGCACCGTCGGCACCGTCGGCACCGTCGACACCGTCGGCACCATCGGCACCGCTGACATCGCCGGCACCACGGAGGCCACGGGGATCGCAGGCCCGCCGGACTCGGCCGGCACGGCAGACCGCGGCACCGCGGCGGCGGCGGCCGCGGCGGCCGCGGCGGCCGGCGGCGGCACGATGGCGGCGGCGCTGGCGCCCAGCGCCTCGAAGTGGGCGCTCAGGCTGTCCGCGCGCGCCAGCAGCTCGTCGATGTCGGCCGCTGCGGCATGGCCGCGCGCGAGCAGCCGCTCGATCGCGGTTTCCAGCCGGTGCGCCATCTCGCCCGCACGCATCGCACCGGCCAGCCGCGCGCCGCCCTTGAAGGTATGCAGCGTGCGCAGGCACGCGGCCGCGGCGGCGTGCTCGCCCGGGTGCAGCGCCCAGTCGCGCAACTGCGCGTGCAGTTGCGGCAGCAGCTCGCCGCCTTCCTCGCAGAAGATCGGGAACAGCTCGTCGTCGAGCGCATCGACGGCCTCGATGTCGTCGTCGCCGGCGTCGTCGCACCACGGCGCGGGCGGCGCCGGCCGCACGTCGAGCTGCGGCTGCGCCGCCTCGGCATCGGGCGGCGCCGCGGCGACAGCGGCGGCCGGCGGCGGCGCGGCGCGCTCGTGCTGCGCCAGGCGCTGCATCAGGCCGGCGGGCACGCCGCGCAGGAAACCGGCCGCGAACTGGTGCAGCAGGCGGCGGATCTCCTCGGCTGCGTCCTGGAACAGCTGCGGTTCGTCGGGCGCGGCCACACCGGCCGCCGCCGTGCGCATCAGCGCATGCTCGAGCGCACGCGCCAGTGCCGACAGCTCGGCGTAGCCGACGGTGGCCGAACTGCCGGCCAGCGAATGCGCCAGCGCGGCGGTGCTCTCGTCGAGCGCACGCTCGGGCTGCAGCGACCACGCGGCCAACTCGGTGCACAACCGGCGCGACAGCTCGTCGGCCTCGCCCAGGTAGATGTTGAACAGCGCGATGCCGATGCGCAGCGGGCCGATGTGCTTGAACTGCTCGTCGTCGGCCGGTGCGTCGCCGCTCGGGCTGGCGGCGGCGGGCGGCATCGGCTGCGCGTCGGATTCGATCGTCTCGATCGTCTCGATCGTCTCGATTGCGTCGCTTGCCTCGATCGCCGCCGGCGGCAGCGCCGGGTCCTGCAGGCTGGCCCAGTCCACCGCGTCGGCGGGGTCGGTCGACCCGGCTTGCGCCACGGGCTCGGCTGGCAGCGGCTCGGCCTGCAGCGGATCGGCCTGTGGCAGCACGGCCTGTGACAGCACGGCCTGTGACAGCACGGCCTGTGGCAGCACGGCCTGCGGCGGCTCGGCCGCGGCGGCCGGCACGGCCTCGCCGTCGCCCAGGTCGAGCAGGAAATCCAGGCTGGCATCGGCATCGGCGGCCGGCCCGAAGTCCAGTTGCAGATCGTCGGCGCTGGGCAGATCGGGCACGCGCTGCAGCAGTTCGGCGCCGGCCTGCGCGCTTTGCAGCGGTGGCGGCGCGCCGGCTTCGCGCTGGCGCAGCGCATCGGCGCGCGCGATCAGCGCGGCGCCGTCGCGCCCGCTGCCGCGGCCGGCGGCGATGTCCTCGATCCACGCGGCGAGTTCGCGCAGCGCATCGGCCGTGCAGCCGGCCAGTTCGGCATCCACGCACGCGCTGTCGGCCAGCCGCGCGTTGTACAGCTGCTCGCACGACCAGGCGGCTTCGCCGAAGGGCTTCAGCCCGACCATGCGCGAGCTGCCCTTCAAGGTGTGGAAGGCGCGGCGGATCAGCGTCATGTCGGCCAGCGCGTCGCTCGAATGCGCCAGCCGCTGCAGCGCCTGCGCCGCGCCGTCGACCACCTCGCGCGCTTCCTCGATGAAGACGTCGCGCATCTCGGCGTCCTCCTCGAGCCCGGTGCTGCCCGGCTGCTGCGCTTGCGGCTCGGGGGTGATGCGCGCCGGCGGCAACGGCAGCGGCAGCGGCTCGGCCGGTGCCGACAGGTCGGCCACCGAGCGCGCCAGCTCGCTGCGCGCCTGCTCGCGCTGCGCGCCGCCGCTGGCGCGCTGCAGCGCCTGCTGCGCCGAGGCCATGCTCTGCGCCAGCGCGCGCTGGTCGGCCAGCAGCGCTTGCTGCGACAGCCGCGCGAGTTCGCGCTGCAAGGTGTCGTCGGCCACGCCGGGCTCGGCGGCGGCGCGCGCCAGCGAGCGCGCCTGGTCCACCAGCCGCGGCGCGGCGGCGCCCTGCGGCGCGTCCAGCTCGCCGAAGCCCGACAGCCGCGCGCTGCGCCGGCCCATCACCGCGCTCAGGCTGCCGCTGGCGGGGTCCCAGCGGAACAGCGAACGCGCCATGCGCGGCTGCACGCTGAGCATGTCGATCATGAAGCTCAGCGCGCCCAGGTTGTCGGCCAGCCGCGTGAAGGTGCCCAGCTCGGCGGCGTGCTGCGGGTCGATGTCGGTGGCGGCCAGCGCGTCGACGTCCTCGCTCATGCGCCGCACCGCGTGCGAGGCCTGCTCGATGTCCAGCACCGACAGCACGCCGCGCATCGCCTGCAGCTGCGCCGGCACCGGGATCAGCAGGGCGCGCTGCGCCGGGTCTCGGAAGTACTGGTCGATCTGCTTTTCGACCTCCGACAGCGCGCTGCGCAGTTCGTGCACCACGCTGCCCATGGTCTGCCGGTCGGACACGCGCCGGTACAGCTCCTCCATCCACGGCTCGAGCGGCTGCGGCGCACCGCCGTTGGCGGCCTCGCGGATGCGCTGCGCCAGGCGCCGCATGCGCGTGCCGGTTTGCGGGTGGTCGAAGTCGCCGTCCTCGAGCGAGGCCTCGACATACAGCACGCTGGTGGCCACTTCCATCGCCAGCGCCGGCCGCGGCGGCTGCGCCGCCGCCTGCGTCTGCGCGATCGCGGCCTGCAAGGCGTCGGCCAGCAGCTCGCCCGAGGCGTACAGCCGCTTCAGCGAATCACCGACCAGCGCGAAGGGCTCGCCCAGGCTGGCGGCGAACGGGGTGTCGCCGCCGGCGACGGCCGACCAGGCGTCCTTGGCCGCGGCCACGCGCTTGCGCGCCTGCGCCGTCCAGGCGGGATCGAAGCGGCCCAGGCTGGCGGCCTGGTAGTCGAAGGCGGCCGCGGCCTGCAGCCCGTAGCGCTCGCGCACCGCCTGCAGGCGCGGCGCGGCGGCGGCCGCCGCCGGCTCGCCGGCCTGCGCGCAGAAGAACAGCACGTCCTGCGCCAGCCGGTCCGAGACCTCGCCTTGGCCGCCGATGGCCAGGCGCAGTTGCGCCAGCAGCCGCGAACCCAGCCGCTTGGCGTAGACGTCGGCTTGCAACAGGCCGCAGGCCTGCGCTTCGTAGAAGGCCGCGGCCAGCTTCCACAATTCGGCGGGCCGCTCGCCGCCGCCGGCGCCCAGGCCGGCGCACAGCTCGCTCAGCCGCTGCAGCGCCGCGTCGTCGGCGCCGCGCATGGTGGCCAGCACCAGCGTTTCCATCGCGCTGCGTGCGCCCGCGTCGGCGGCGATCGGCGCGGCGCTGGCCGGCAGCCCCAGCGGCAGCCACGGCCGCTCCTCGCGCCACAGGTCGGCCGGGTGCACGCGGTCGGCGCCGGCCCATTCCTGCAGCGCGCGGTACTGCGGAAACAGCGCCAGCGTCGGCAAGCCCTTGCCGGCCAGCTTGCGGCCCAGGTAGTCGAGCACGCCGAAGGAGGCCGCTTCGACCGCCGCGAAGGCCTCGCGCGTCAGCAGCTTGGGGCGCGCGATGAAGCGCTGCACCGCGGCCTCGCTGGCCTGCAGCACGCGCGCCGGGCCCGGCAGGCCGACCATCTGCAGCGCGCCGATCGCCTGGTGCAGCTGCGCGCGCGCACCGCGCAGCACCGCCGGGTCGACCGCATCGACGTCGGAGCCCGACAGCGACTGCGCTTCCTTCAAGTGGCGGCGCAGCGCCTTGTGCGCGGCCTCCAGCGAGCGGCGCAGCTCGTCGTGCACCCAGGCCAGGGTGCTGAGATCGTCGTGCGCGGCGTCGGCGCCGTCGCCCGGGTGGGCCGGGTCGGCCGGGTCGGCCAAATCGGCCAGGGCGGCCAGGTCGTGCAGCATATTCATCGGCTCGCTCGCCATGGCAACGGTTCGTCAGGCCACCTTGAAGCGCGCCACCGACTGCTTCAGCTCCTCGGCGGTGCGCGACAGCTCGCGCACCATCTGCGCGGTCGAGCGCGTGCCGTCGCCGGTCTGCTCGGTGACGGCAAAGATGTGCTGGATGTTCGAGGCCACCACGTTGGCCGAGCGCGCCTCCTGCAGCGCCTGCTGCGAGATGCGCGCGATCAGCTCGGACAGCTCGCGCGTGACGCGGTCGATGTCGGCCAGCGCGCTGCCGGCGGCGTCGGACAGCTTGGCGCCTTCGACCACGCCGTGGGTCGAACGCTCCATCGCCGCCACCGCTTCCTGCGTGTCGGTCTGGATGGTGCGCACCAGCACCGCGATCTGCTTGGTCGCCTCGCCCGAGCGTTCGGCCAGGCGCTGCACTTCCTCGGCCACCACCGAGAAGCCGCGCCCGGCCTCGCCGGCCGACGCCGCCTGGATCGCCGCGTTCAGCGCCAGCACGTTGGTCTGCTCGGTGATGTCGCCGATCAGCTCGGTGATCTCGCCGATCTCCTGCGACGACTCGCCCAGCCGCTTGATGCGCTTGGATGTGTCCTGGATCTGGTCGCGGATCGAGTTCATGCCGCCGATGGTGTTCTGCACCGCGGTCAACCCGGTGTGCGCCACCTGCAGCGACTGCTCGGCCACCTGCGCGGTGCGCTGCGCCTGCTCGGACACCTCGTTGATGCGCCCGGCCATGCGCAGCACCGATTCGCCGGTGTCGCGGATCTCGCGCAGCTGCTCGGTCGAGGTGGCCAGCAGCTCGGTCGAGGTCTGCTCCACCTGCTGCGTGGTGTCGGTCACGCGCCCCACCGTGTGCTGCACCGCCGACACCAGCGTGCGCAGCTCTTCCACCGTGTAGTTCACCGAGTCGGCGATGGCGCCGGTGATGTCCTCGGTGACGGTGGCCTGCTGCGTCAGGTCGCCTTCGGCCACGGTCTGCAGCTCGTTCATCAGCCGCAGGATCGCCGCCTGGTTGGCGTCGTT
>CAYZGL010000094.1:0-15206 GCA_964477985.1 uncultured Rubrivivax sp.
CCGGCGCCCATCAGGTTGTGGCCGCGGTGCTGCAGCAGCGCGTTCATCGGCACCACCAGGTAGCCGCTGACCGCGCCCAGCAGGATCAGGAACGGCACGGCCACCCAGATGTGCGTGACGAAGTTCAGCCCGGCGATCAACAGGCCCATCGCGATGCCCATCGGGATGGTGCCGGTGGCCTTGTCCAGCCGGGTCACCATCGCGGCGAGCACCGCGCCGCCCGCGGTGCCGATGGCCACCACCGCGCCCAGCGACGAGGCCTGCGTCACGTTGTAGCCCAGCGCCGCCGCGGCCCAGGGGAAGACGATGACGCGCATGTTGCCGCCGATGCCCCAGAACAGCGTGGTGGTGGCCAGCGAGATCTGGCCGAGCTTGTCGCTCCACAGCCGCGCGTTGCAGCCGGCGAAGTCGCGCACCAGCGTCACCGGCTGGCGCGGCAGCGGTTGCAGCGGCGCCTCGGTGCGCGGGATGTACAGGTTGAACACCGCCGCCACCGCGTACAGCACCATGATCGCGGTGATCGCGGCTTCGGCCGGCGTGTGGATGCCGGTGTCGATCAGCGGCAGGTCGATGCCCAGCAGCACGCTGGACACGCGCTGGCCCACCAGCTGCCCGCCCAGCACGATGCCCAGGATCACCGACAGGATGGTCAGGCCCTCGATCCAGCCGTTGGCGCGCACCAGCTGCGACGGCGGCAGCAGTTCGGTCAGGATGCCGTACTTGGCCGGCGAATAGGCCGCGGCGCCCAGGCCGACGATGGCATACGACACCAGCGGGTGCGCACCGAAGGCCATCATCAGGCAGCCCACCACCTTGATGGCATTGGCGGCGAACATCACCTTGCCCTTCGGCACGGCGTCGGCAAAGGCGCCGACGAAGGGCGCCAGCAGCACATAGAACAGCGCGAACATCGACGGCAGCGCGGCGACGTGCCAACTCGGCGCCTTGGAGGTATTCAGCAGTTCGATGGCCGCCACCAGCAGCGCGTTGTCGGCCAGCGAGCTGAAGAACTGCGCCGACATGATGGTGGAGAAGCCTTTTTTCATGCGCAGCGCATCGTTGTGAGCGGCACCGATGGGCGTGGGGCGCGGGCTCGTCTCCAGCAAAAGTGGCCGGGGTTTATAGCACGCGCACCGCGGCCGGCGCGCTGGCAGAATGCCGCACGAGCGTGCCGGCGCGAGCCGGGCCGGCACGATGCATCGAAGGAGTTGCGAGTGCCGCGTCCGATCGAAGCGCTGATCCACACCCGCGCGCTGGCCCACAACCTGGCGCGAGCGCGCCGCGCGGCGCCGGATGCGCGCGTGTGGGCGGTGGTCAAGGCCAACGCCTACGGCCACGGCATCGAGCGCGTCTATGCCGGCCTGCGCGGCGCCGACGGTTTTGCACTGCTGGACCTGGACGAAGCCGAGCGTGTGCGCGCGCTCGGCTGGCGCGGGCCGGTGCTGCTGCTGGAAGGCTGCTTCGAGGCGCGCGACCTGGAGGTCTGCTCGCGGCTGCAGCTGTGGCACACCGTGCACAGCGACGCGCAGATCGACTGGCTGGCCGCGCACAAGACGCATGCGCCGCACCGCGTCTTCCTGAAGATGAACAGCGGCATGAACCGGCTGGGCTTCGGCGCCGGCGCGCTGCGTGCGGCCTGGGCGCGGCTGAATGCGCTGCCGCAGGTGGGCGAGATCTCGCTGATGACGCACTTCGCCGACGCCGACGGGCAGCGCGGCATCGCCCAGGCCGTGGCGCGCTTCGACGCGGCCACGCGCGATCTGCCCGGCGAACGCAGCCTGTGCAACAGCGCCGCCACCTTGCGCCACGCCAGCGACGCGGCGGTGGCGGCCGACTGGCTGCGCCCCGGCATCTTGCTGTACGGCAGCGCGCCCGACTACCCGCAGCACGACATCGCGCACTGGCAGCTGCGCCCGACCATGAGCCTTTGTTCGCGGCTGATCGCGGTGCAGACGCTCGAGCGCGGCGAGCACGTCGGCTACGGCGGCAGCTTCGCCGCCGACGCGCCGATGCGCATCGGCATCGTCGCCTGCGGTTATGCCGACGGCTACCCGCGCTGCTGCCCCACCGGCACGCCGGTGCTGGTCGACGGCGTGCGCACGCGCACGCTGGGGCGCGTGTCGATGGACATGCTGTGCGTGGACCTGCAGGGCATCGCGGGCGCGGCGCCGGGCAGCGAGGTCACGCTGTGGGGCGAAGGCCCGCGCGGCTCGCGCCTGCCGATCGACGAGGTCGCGCGCGCGGCCGGCACGATCGGCTACGAACTGATGTGCGCGCTGGCCCAGCGCGTGCCGGTGCGGGTGGTGGACTGAACGCCAAGGAGCAGGCCATGGGACTCGTCGGCACCCTCTTCGTCGGCCTCATCGTCGGCGCGATCGCGCGCTTCGTGCTGCCCGGCGAGCAGAAGATGGGCTGGATCATGACCTGCCTGCTCGGCGTGGGCGGCTCGCTGGCGGCGGGCTTCGCCGGCCAGCAGATGGGCTGGTACGTCGCCGGGCAGGGCGCGGGCTGGCTGGCGTCGATCGCCGGTGCGGTGGTGCTGCTGTTCGTGGCGCAGAAGCTGCGCGGCTGAAGCTCCATGCAGTGCCGGGTGCAGGTCGACCCGGCCGAGGTCGAGTTCAGCGCGATCCGGGCGCAAGGCGCCGGCGGGCAGAACGTCAACAAGGTGGCGAATGCGGTGCACCTGCGCTTCGACGTGCGCGCCTCGTCGCTGCCCGAAGACGTCAAGCAGCGGCTGTTGCGCAGCGCCGACCGGCGCGTCGGCGCCGATGGCGTGGTCGTGATCAAGGCGCAGCAGCACCGCAGCCTGCCGCGCAACCGCAGCGAGGCGCTGCAGCGGCTGCAGGCGATGGTGCAGGCCGCCGCCGCGGTGCCGCGCCTGCGCCGCGCGACGCAGCCCACCGTGGCCTCGCAGCGGCGCCGGCTGCAGGGCAAGGCGCAGCGCGGCAAGCTCAAGGCGCTGCGCGCTCGGCCCGCCGCCGATTGACGCCGTTCGGTCCCGAGCCGGCGGCGACAATCGCCGCATGGCCAGGGACAAGACGCGTTTCCAGTGCAGCGAGTGCGGCGGCAGCAGCCCGAAGTGGCTGGGCAAGTGCCCGCAGTGCGAGGCCTGGAACACGCTGCAGGAAGTGCGCGACGAAGCTGGCGCTGGCGCTGGCGCCGGCGCCGGCGCACACCGCTTCGCCGCGCTGGCCGGCACGCAGCCGGTGGCCACGCTCAGCGAGATCGTCGCTGCCGAAGTGCCGCGCACGCCCACCGGGCAGGACGAGTTGGACCGCGCGCTCGGCGGCGGCATCGTGCCCGGCGGCGTGGTGCTGATCGGCGGCGACCCCGGCATCGGCAAAAGCACACTGCTGCTGCAGGCTGCCGACAGCCTGTCGCGTGCGTTGAAGGTGCTGTACATCACCGGCGAGGAAAGCGGTGCGCAGGTCGCTTTGCGCGCGCGCCGGCTCGGGCTGGACGGGCAGCGCGTGCGCGTGCTGGCCGAGATCTCGCTGGAGCGCATCGTGCACGCCCTGCACGACGAAGCGCCGGACTTCTGCGTCATCGACTCGATCCAGACGCTGTATTCGTCCGCGCTGACCTCGGCGCCGGGCTCGGTGGCGCAGGTGCGCGAGTGCGCGGCGCAGCTCACGCGCCATGCCAAGTCGGTCGGCACCAGCCTGGTGCTGGTCGGCCATGTGACCAAGGACGGCACGCTTGCCGGCCCGCGTGTGCTGGAGCACATCGTCGACACCGTGCTGTACTTCGAGGGCGACACGCACAGCAGCTTCCGCCTGGTGCGCGCGATCAAGAACCGCTTCGGTGCGATCAACGAGATCGGCGTGTTCGCCATGACCGAAAGGGGCCTGAAGGGCGTGGCCAACCCGAGCGCGATCTTTTTGTCCACGCATGGCGAGCCGGTGCCGGGCAGCTGCGTGCTTGTCACGCTGGAAGGCACGCGCCCGCTGCTGGTGGAGGTGCAGGCGCTGGTGGATGCCGGCGGGCCCAGCCCGCGCCGGCTGTCGGTGGGGCTGGAGCGCGACCGGCTGGCGATGCTGCTGGCGGTGCTGCACCGCCACGCCGGCGTGGCGTGTGCGGACCAGGACGTGTTCGTCAACGCCGTGGGCGGCGTACGCATCAGCGAGCCCGCCGCCGACCTGGCGGTGCTGCTGGCGATCCACGGCTCGCTGCGCGGCAAGGCGCTGCCGCGCGGCTTCGTCGCTTTCGGCGAGGTCGGCCTGGCCGGCGAAGTGCGCCCGGCGCCGCGCGGTCAGGAGCGGCTGAAGGAAGCCGCCAAGCTGGGCTTCAGCGTGGCCGTGGTGCCCAAGGCCAATGCGCCGAAGAAGGCCATCGAAGGTCTGACCCTCCACGCGGTGGAACGCGTGGAGCAGGCCATCGACGTCGTGCGTGAGCTGACTTAACCGGCTTGGCCAGGGCAGGCGACGCTGGGGGATCTCGAGGGCATGAATCCGATCGTCGGCTGGGTGCTGATCGTGCTGCTGATCGCCGCCGGCTATGCAGGCTGGGGCTGGCGCGGCGTGGTGCTGGGCGTCACCGTGGCCGTGTTCGGGCTGCTGCTGCAGTTCAACCGCTCGCTGCGAGTGCTGAAGAACGCGTCGGGCGCGCCGGTGGGCCATGTGGCCAGCGCGGTCATGCTGCACAGCAAGCTGCACGCCGGCATGACGCTGCTGCAGGTGCTGGCGCTCACGCGCAGCCTGGGCACCAGGCTCGGCGACGCGCCCGAGCGCTGGGGCTGGGCCGACGCCAGTGGCGCGCGCGTGGCCCTGCTGTTCGAACGCGGCAAGCTGCGCTCGTGGGAACTCGGCCGCGCCGCCGCCGAGACGGACCGCTCGCCGGCGGGCGCGAACTAGAATCGCCGTCCACCCCCCCCCACGGCGCAAAGGAGCGTAACCATGTCGATGTCCGACCGCGACGGCAAGATCTGGATGGACGGCGAGTTGATCGAATGGCGCGACGCCAGGATCCACGTGCTGACGCACTCGCTGCACTACGGCTGCGGCGCCTTCGAAGGGGTGCGGGCCTACCACACCGTGGGCGGCACCGCGATCTTCCGGCTGCGTGAGCACACCGAACGGCTGTTCAACAGCGCCAAGATCCTGCGCATGAAGATCCCGTTCAGCCTGGAACAGGTGGAACAGGCGCAGCTCGACGTGGTGCGTGCCAACAAGCTCGACAGCTGCTACCTGCGCCCGCTGGTGTGGATCGGCGACGAGAAGCTCGGCGTCAGCCCCAAGGGCAACCGCATCCACCTGATGGTCGCGGCCTGGGCCTGGGGCGCCTACCTGGGCGAAGAGGGCATGAAGCGCGGCATCCGCGTCAAGACCAGCAGCTACACGCGCCACCACGTCAACATCACGATGACGCAGGCCAAGGCGGTGAGCAACTACAGCAACTCGATCCTGGCCAATACCGAGGCCACCGACGACGGCTACGACGAAGCGCTGCTGCTCGACTCCGCCGGCTTCGTCTCCGAAGGCGCGGGCGAGAACGTCTTCATCGTGAAGAAGGGCGTGGTCTACACGCCCGACCTGTCGGCCGGCGCGCTCAACGGCATCACGCGCGACACCATCTTCGCGGTGTGCTCCGACCTGGGGCTGACGCTGAAGGAAAAGCGCATCACGCGCGACGAGGTCTACATCAGCGACGAGGCCTTCTTCACCGGCACCGCGGCCGAGGTCACGCCGATCCGCGAACTCGACCGCGTGCCGCTGGGCGCCGGCGCGCGCGGCCCCATCACCGAGAAGATCCAGGCCGCCTTCTTCGACATCGTCAACGGGCGCAATCCGAAGTACGCCGCATGGCTGACCAAGGTCTGAGCAGGCTTCGAGCGAAGGGGCCCATGCCATGAGCAAGCCGGTCGACGTGGTCGAGCTCAGCGCCGCCGAGCTGCTGGGCCCGGGCGTGGTCTACTGCCCGAACCCGAAGATGCCGCTGTGGAGCAGCCATCCGCGCGTCTACATCGACGTGGCCACCACCGGCGAAGGCCGCTGCCCCTACTGCAGCACGCAGTACCGGCTGAAGGCCGGCGAGAGGCTGCAAGCGGCGCACTGACGCGCGCGGCGCGGCGGCTGGGCTGCCGCTGCGCGCCGCGCATGCTGGGTACATGCGCGGCGGCCGTGGGCCCGGGCACCGGCCTGAGCCCGCTGCGCGTTCGGGTCGTGCCGATGGGCGGGCAGCGGCTGGCATATCGCCGTCCGGGCGCAGGCACGCGCTTCGAGACCGCGCTGCCCGCCGCCTGCGACGAGTCCGCGGTCGAGGCAGTAAGAAGCGCGCCCGCTGCCGGCGCAAAGCGGCCTACGGCCGCTTTGCGCCGCGAGCGGCCATTCGATGCTTCGTGTCGAATGCAAGTCGGCATCAGGCGGCCGCCCGCGCGGGCGGGTCAAGTTGAAATTTGAATTTCAATTGCCGTATGATCCGGCATCGCGTCGAGCCTCCCCGCCGCCGCCCCACCGAGCACTGCGAGCCTGCTGCGATGAACACCTCCGCTTCCCCGCCCGCGCCGCGCTCCCGGCGCCGTGCCGCGCTCGCCGCCGCGCTCGTGCTGCTGGGCGCTGCCGCACTGGCCTGGGTCGGGTGGCAGCGCCGCGCGGCCGACGACGACGCGCACACGCTGGTGCTGTACGGCAACGTCGACCAGCGACAGGTCGCGCTCGCCTTCAACACGGCCGAGCGCATCACCGAGCTGACGGTGCACGAGGGCGAGCGCGTCAGCCCCGGCCAGCTGTTGGGCCGGCTGGACCGGCGCACATCGCAGTTGCGCGTGGCGCAGGCCCAGGCGCACATCGGTGTGGCCGAACAAGCGCTGAAGCGGCTGCAGGCCGGCACGCGGCCCGAGGAAGTCGCACAGGCGCGCGCCGCCGCCGCCGCGGCGCAGGCCGACGCGGACTTGGCGGCGCAGCAGCTGGCGCGGCTGCAGGCCGCGCGCGACGACACCGCCGGGCGCGGCGTCGCCCCGCAGGACCTGGACGCCGCCGTCGCCCGGCGCAAGGTGGCCCAGGCGCAGCGCGAGCGCGCCGACAAGGCGCTGGCGCTGGCCGTCGCCGGGCCGCGCCGCGAGGACATCGCCCAGGCCGAGGCGCAACTCGCCGCGGCACGCGCCGAACTGGCGCTGGCCGAACGCCAGCTCGAGGAATCGGACCTGCACGCACCGATCGCCGCCGTCGTGCGCGCGCGCCTGCTCGAACCCGGCGACCTGGCCTCGCCGCAGCGGCCGGTGTTCACGCTGGCGATCATGCAGCCCAAGTGGGTGCGCGCCTTCGTGCCCGAGCCGCGGCTGTCGCAGATCCGCGCCGGCATGGCGGCGCAGGTCCGCACCGACAGCGCGCCGGCCAAACCGCTGAGCGGGCGCATCGGCTTCATCGCCTCGGTGGCCGAATTCACGCCGAAGACGGTGCAGACCGAGGAGCTGCGCAGCAGCCTGGTCTACGAGGTGCGCATCGAGGTCGACGACCCGCAAGACTCGCTGCGCCTGGGCATGCCGGCCACGGTGCGCATCGCTGTTCCATGAGCGCAAGCGCGATCGTGGCGCAGGGCCTGGGCAAGGACTTCCCCGCGCCCGGCGCCAAGGCCAAGGTCGCGGCGCTGGCCGAGCTGTCGCTGGAGGTGCCGGCCGGATCGATCACCGCGCTGGTCGGCCCCGACGGCGCGGGCAAGACCACCTTCATCCGCCTGGCCGCCGGGCTGCTGCGGCCCGACCGCGGCCGCCTGCAGGTGCTGGGCCTGGACGTGGCGCGCGACCCCCAGGCGGTGCAGGACCGCATCAGCTACATGCCGCAGCGCTTCGGCCTGTACGAGGACCTGTCGGTGCAGGAGAACCTGGACCTGTACGCCGACCTGCACGGCGTGCCGCGCGCCGTGCGCCAGGCCCGCTATGCACGGCTGATGGAGATGACCGACCTGAACCCCTTCCGCTCGCGCCTGGCCGGCAAGCTGTCCGGCGGCATGAAGCAGAAGCTGGGCCTGGCCTGCACGCTGGTGCGCTCGCCGCAGCTGCTGCTGCTGGACGAGCCCACCGTCGGCGTCGACCCGCTGTCGCGGCGCGAGCTGTGGCAGATCGTCGAGCAGCTGATCCAGGGCGAGCAGGTCAGCGTGCTCGTCGCCACCGCCTACCTCGACGAGGCCGAGCGCTGCGCGCGTGTCTACCTGCTGCGCGAAGGCCGGCTGCTGGCCGGCGGCACGCCGGCCGAATTGCGCGAACGCGCCAGCGGCCTGGTGCAGGTCGCCGAGCCGGCCGCGGGCGAAGCCCCGCGGCTGCTGCAGGCGCGGCTGCTCGACGACCGCGCGCGCGTCGTCGATGCGGTGCCCGAGGCCGGCGCGGTGCGCTTCATCCGCCGCGGCGGCGCGGGCCTCGCGCTGGCGCGCTCGCACAGCGTCCAGGCGCGGCTCGAGGACGGTTTCATGCTGCTGCTCGACGCCGCCGACACGGCGCCGCGCGCCGCCGCCGCAGCCATCGCCGCGCCCGCGGTCGCGGCGCAGCCCGCGGCCCCGGTGATCAGCGTGCAGCACCTGACGCGGCGCTTCGGCGACTTCGTCGCCGTCGCCGACACCAGCTTCGAGGTGCGGCGCGGCGAGGTCTTCGGCCTGCTCGGCCCCAACGGCGCCGGCAAGACCACCACCTTCCGCATGCTGTGCGGGCTGCTGCCGCCCAGCAGCGGGCGCTTGAGCGTGGCCGGCGTGGACATGCGCCATGCGCGCGCCGCGGCGCGGCGCCACATCGGCTACGTGTCGCAGAAGTTCGCGCTCTACGCCAACCTGTCGGTCGAAGACAACCTGCGCTTCTTCGCCGGCGCCTACGGCCTGGCCGGCGCCGCGCTGCAGCGCCAGCTGCAGCGCGCCTATGCCGAATTCGATCTGCAGCAGGTCAAGCGTTTGCCCAGCGGCCAGCTGCCCGGGGGCTTCCGCCAGCGGCTGGCGATGGCGGCGGCGCTGCTGCACGAACCCGAGATCCTGTTCCTGGACGAACCCACCAGCGGCGCCGACCCGCATGCGCGCCGCGCCTTCTGGCGGCGCATCACCGCACTGGCCGCCGCCGGCACCACGGTGGTGGTGACCACGCATTTCATGGAGGAGGCCGAATACTGCGACCGCATCGTGATCCAGGACGCCGGGCGCGTGCTGGCGCTGGGCACGCCGGCCGAAGTGCGCGCCTCGGCCGGCGGCGGCGGCGGTGCGGCGACGACCATGGAGCAGGCCTTCATCGGCGTGGTCGAGGCCGCGCGCCGCGGGCTGCAAGAGGCCGCATGAACAGGCTGCGCCGTGTGCTGGCGCTGGTGCGCAAGGAAATGCGCCAGCTGCTGCGCGACCGCAGCAACCTGGCGCTGGGCATCGTGCTGCCGGGGCTGCTGACGCTGCTGTTCGGCTATGGGCTGTCGATGGACGTGCAGCACGCGCCGGTGGCGGTGGTGCTGCAGGACACGTCGCCGGGTGCGCGCGACGCCGCCTCGGGGCTGGCGCTGTCGCCGTATCTGGCGCCGCGCTGGGTCGATTCGATGCCCGCCGCCGAGGCGCTGATGCGCAACGCCGAGGTCCTGGCCATCGTCAACATCCCCGGCGACTTCAGCGCGCGGCTGGCCGGCGGCGACGCCGTGGTGCAGCTGCTGCTGCACGGCAGCGACGCGGCCACCGCGCGCACCGTGCAGTCCTACGTGGCCGGCGCCTTCGCGCAGGCCGCGGCGCGCCGCGCCGACGCGGCCGCACACCGCGGCGCGAGCGCGGCCGCCGGCGCGGTGCAGCTGCAGCCGCGGCTGTGGTTCAACAGCGCCAACACCAGCAGCTGGTACCTGGTGCCGGGGCTGATCGTCATCATCATCACCTTGGTCGGCGCCTTCCTCACCTCGCTGGTGGTGGCGCGCGAATGGGAGCGCGGCACGCTCGAGGCGCTGTTCGTCACGCCGGCGCGGCCGGCGGAGATCCTGTTCGCCAAGCTGGTGCCGTATTTCGCCGTCGGCATGCTCGGCTTCCTGATGTGCCTGGCCGCGGCGCGCTGGCTGTTCGGCGTGCCGCTGCAGGGCTCGCTGGCGCTGCTGGTGGCGGTATCGGTGCTGTACCTGCTGGTGGCGCTGGGCATCGGGCTGTTCATCTCGTCGGTCACGCGCAACCAGTTCGTCGCCAGCCAGGTGGCGCTGCTCACCAGCTTCCTGCCGGCGCTGATGCTGTCGGGCTTCCTGTTCGACCTGCGCAACGTGCCGGCCCCGGTGTGGGTCGTCGGCAACCTGCTGCCGGCGACGCACTTCATGACCGTGGTGAAGACGCTGTTCCTGGCCGGCAACGTGCCGTCGCTGGTGCTGCCCGAGGCGGCGCTGCTGGTGGGCTATTTGCTGCTGTTCTTCGCCGCCGCACTGGCGGTGACGAAGAAGCGGCTGGACTGAAAGCCATGGTGGCCCTGCTTCGCCGCGTCGCCGCACTGGTGCGCAAGGAGTTGCTCGCCATCCTCAGCGACCGCGCCACGCGCATCATCATGGTCGGCCCGGCGATCATGCAGACGCTGATCTTCGGCTATGCCGCCACCTTCGACCTGAGCCGCGTGCCCTACGCGGTGCTCGATGCCAGCCGCAGCCCCACCTCGGCCGCGCTGCTGGCGCGCATCGACGGCACCGCGCTGTTCCAGCGCGTGGCCAACCTCGACGCGGTGCCGCAGATCGGGCCGCTGGTCGACCGCGGCAAGGTGCTGATGGTGCTGCACATCCCGCAGCGGCTGGAGGCCGGCCTGGCCGGCGGCGAGACGGTGCCGCTGCAGCTGATCCTGGACGCGCGCAACTCCACCACCGCGGGTACCGCGTCCGCCTACCTGGGCACCATCGTCGAGAGCTTCAACGCCGAGCAGCGCGTGCGCGCCGGCCTGGGCGCGGCGGCGCCGCTGCGCATCGAGACGCGCGCCTGGTTCAACCCGCAGCTGCAGACGCGCTGGAACTTCGTGCCGGCGCTGATCGCCGCGTTGAGCATGCTGCAAACGCTGATGCTGACCGCGCTGTCGGTGGCGCGCGAACGCGAGCAGGGCACCTTCGACCAGCTGCTGGTGACGCCGATGACGCCGGCCGAGATCATGGTGGGCAAGGCGCTGCCGCCGCTGCTGATCGGGCTGGTGCAGGCCACGCTGGTGCTCGGCGTCGCGCTGGCGTGGTTCCGCATCCCGATGGCCGGCTCGCTGGCCGCGCTGTACGTCGGGCTGGTCAGCTTCATGCTGGCCGGCGTGGGCATCGGGCTGGCGATCAGCGCGCTGTCGGCGACGATGCAGCAGGCGATGTTCTTCGCCTTCGTGCTGCTGCTGCCGATGATGCTGCTGTCCGGCCTGGCCACGCCGGTGGCCAACATGCCGCGTGGGCTGCAGTTGGCGACCTACGTGAACCCGCTGCGCTTCGGCATCGACTTCGTGCGCCGCGTCTACCTGGAAGGCGTGGGCCTGGCGACGCTGTGGCCCGACCTGGTGCCGATGCTGGCGATGGCCGCCGCGACGCTGCCGCTGGCGGCCTGGCTGTTCCGCAACCGTTTGGTATGAACCACCCCCTGCGGACTGTTCTTCGCCTACGAGCGCCAGCAGTGTCCACCTGCTGGTACCGCTGGCGGCCCGGCAAAGCCGGTTCCGCGGCGCTTGCGCGACGTGTCCGGTCCGTGCGTCGCGCTGGAGCCACCGGCATGAGAACCGTCCGCAGAAGGATGCGCCGATGAAGATCCCGATGCCCCATGCGGTGGCCCTGGCCATCGCCGCACTGTGCGCCGCCTGCACCACCGTCGGCCCCGACTACGCCGCGCCGCCGCTGGCCGCCGGCGCGCCGGCCACCTATGCCCAGCGCCATGCCGGCTCGCCGCTGCTGGCGGCGCCGCCCGCCGCCGATGCCGCCGCGCTGCCGGCCGACCCCTGGGGCGCGCTGGGCGGCGAGCCGCTGAAGGCGCTGCAGCAGCGCGCGCGCGAGCGCAACGCCGAGCTCGCCGGCGCCGCGCTGCAACTGGCGCAGGCACGCACGCAGCGCGACGTGGCGGCCAGCCGGGCCGCGCCTGCGCTGGGCGTGGGCGCGGCGGCGCAGCGCCGGCGCCAGAGCCAGACCGACGCGTCGACGCGCGTGTTCGAAATCTTCCCGCCGGCTTCGCAGCAGCAGGCGCTGGACATCATCGGCGCACCCTACACGCAATACCAGGCCGGTTTCGACGCGTCGTGGGAGCCTGACCTGTGGGGCCGCGTGCGCCGCAGCATCGAGGCCGCCGATGCCGACACCGACGCCGCCGCGGCGCTGCTGGCCGACCTGCACAGCAGCATCGACGCCGAGCTGGCCCGCGCCTGGCTCGAGCTTGCGGCGGCGCGCCAGCAGATCGGCGTGCTCGAGCGCCAGCGCGCCAGCGCGGCCGAGCTGCTGGCGCTGTTGTCGGCGCGGCAGCGCCACGGCCTGGCCGATGCCAGCGCCGCGCTGCGCCAGCGCGGCGTGGTCGACGAGCTGGCGGCGCGGCTGCCGCCGCTGCTCGAAGCCGAAGCCGGCGCCTGGCGGCGCATCGAACTGCTGTGCGGCGACATGCCGGGCGATCTTGCGGCGCAGCTCGCTGCGCCCGCGCCGGCTGCGCCGTGGCCAGCGCTGGCGCTGGGCCTGCCGTCGACGCTGGCGGCGCGGCGGCCCGACATCGCCGCGGCCGCTGCGCGGCTGCATGCCGCCACCGCGTCGGTGGGCGTGGCGGTGGCCGAGCTGTACCCGCGCATCATGCTCGGCGCCGGCTACGGCAGTGTCGCGGTGGGCTCGTCGGCCTTCGGCAGCGGCCCCAGCCAGCAATGGTGGTTCGGCGCCGCGCTGGACCTGCCGCTGTTCGACGGCGGCCGCCGCCGCGCCGCGCTGACGCAACGCGAGCTGCAGCTGCAGCAGGCGGCGGTGGCCTTCCGCCAAAGCGTGGTCGCCGCCTGGCACGACGTCGACGCCGCGGTGGCGCGCTACGAGGCCGAGCGCCGGCGTGGCGGCGAGCTGCAGCGCAAGCTGGCCGCCAGCGGCGAGGCCTTCGTGCTGGCGCGCGTGCGCTTCGAGCGCGGCCTGAGCGACGAGACGCCGCTGCTGGATGCGCAGCGCACGCAGCTGGACGCCGAGCGCGAGGCCGCGATCAGCCACGCGCAGCAGGGCCTGGCGCTGGTGGCGGTCTACAAGGCGCTGCGCGTCGGCGGCGGCTGAGCCCGGCGCGCGCCCGGCCGGTGGGCCTGCGCCAGCGCGTCCAGCCCGGCCATCACGAAGCACACGAAATCCGCGGCCAGCGCGTCGCGGTCCTTGGCCGCGTTCGGCAGCAGCCGCGCCGGCACCTCGCGCGGCGCCACCATGAAGGCCACGCACGGCAGCACCGACAGCATCACGCCGCGCTGCACCGCCGCGTGCTGCGGCGGCAGGCCCAGCAACTCGGCCATCAGGCCGAGCAGCCAGCGCGCCTTCGGCCGCAGCGCCTTGTCGATCAGCGCCGGGATCGCCGGCGACGGCGACAGGAACTCGCGCAACATCACGCGAAAGCCCCAGGGCGTGGACGGCTGCGTGGCCAGCGCCACCAGGTGGCTCACGATGGCGCGCAGCTTGTCCTGCGGCGCGTCCAGTTCGCGTGTCAGCGCCGCGATGTCGTCCAGCGCGATCAGCTGCCGGTGCGCTTCGATCAGCACCGCCTCGTACAGCGCATCGCGGCTGCCGAAGTGGTAGTTCACCGACGCCAGCGGCGTGCCGGCGCGCGCACAGATCTCCTTGCTGGTGGTGCCGGCAAAGCCGCGTTCGGCAAAGACCTGGCCGGCGGTGTCCAGCAGGTGCGAGCGCGTCGCTTCGCCGTGCGCGCGCGGCGCGCCCCGCGTCGGGCGGCCCTGGGCGGCGGAACGGGGCGCGGGCCGGGGCATGCGATGAATTGGAATTTGAAGTCGAACGGCGCAGTGTACGCGCGGCGCGAGCGGCACGGCCGCGTCCCTACAATGCCGCTCATGCCGAACGACCACGAGTACATCCTGACGCTGTCGTGCCGCGATGCCACCGGCATCGTCTATGCGGTGTCCGGGCTGCTGTACCAAGGCGGCTGCAACATCATCGATTCGCAGCAGTTCGGCGACCTGCAGGGCGACGACGCCACCGGGCTGTTCTTCATGCGCGTGCACTTCGCCGCGCCGGCGCACCTGGCCCACACCGCCGCACTGCACACGCTGTTCGCGCACACCCAGGCGCAGTTCGGCATGCAGCTGCAGCTGTACCCGGTGGCACAGCGCGCGCGTGTGCTGCTGATGGTCAGCCAGCACGGGCACTGCCTGAACGACCTGCTGTTCCGCTGGCGCAGCGGCCAGCTCGAGGTGGACATCGCGGCCATCGTGTCCAACCACCCCGACTTCGGCGAACTGGCGCGCAGCTATGGCATCGCCTTCCACCACCTGCCGCTGCCGCCGGGCAGCGACGCCGCGGCCAAGCGCGCGCAGGAGAGCGAGATCGAAGCGCTGATCGAACGCGAGCGTGTCGACCTGGTGGTGCTGGCGCGCTACATGCAGATCCTGAGCGCCGAGTTCTGCGAGCGTTTGCGCGGCCGCGCGATCAACATCCACCACAGCTTCCTGCCCAGCTTCAAGGGCGCGCGGCCGTACTTCCAGGCGCACGCGCGCGGCGTCAAGCTGATCGGCGCCACCGCGCACTACGTCACCCCCGAACTCGACGAGGGCCCGATCATCGAGCAGGACGTGCAGCGCGTGGACCACGCGATGTCGGCCGAGGACTTCAGCGCGGTCGGCCGCGACATCGAATGCGTGGTGCTGGCGCGCGCGGTGCGCTGGCACGTCGAGCGCCGCGTGCTGATGAACGGCCACAAGAGCGTGGTCTTTCGCTGAGGGGCCGCGACGCGATGGCGCGCCCCAGGGTCCCGCCGCCGGCTGCGCTGCTGGCCTCGCCCGACGACGTCGAGGCCCAGTTCTACGAAGCGCTGCAGCACGGCGACGTCGACAAGCTGATGGCGGTGTGGTCCGACGACGACGACATCGCCTGCGTGCACCCGGGCGGCGCGCGGCTCAGCGGCGCGGCGGCGATCCGCGCCAGCTTCGAGGCCATCTTCGCCAAGGGGCCGGTGCCGCTGCAGCCGCACGGCGTGCGCCGGCTGCAGGCGCTGGGCTGCGCGGTGCACCACGTGAGCGAGCGCATCGGCCTGGTCGACGAGCGGGGTGCGCGCAGCGCCTGGGTGCTGGCCACCAACGTCTACGTCAAGACCGCGCACGGCTGGCGCATGGTGGCGCACCA
>CAYZGL010000095.1:0-15156 GCA_964477985.1 uncultured Rubrivivax sp.
CGGTGTAGCGCGCCATCATGCCCAGCAGCACGCTCTTGCCCACGCCGGTGCCGGCGAACAGGCCCAGGCGCTGGCCGCGGCCGACGGTGAGCAGCGCGTTGATCGCGCGCACCCCGGTGTCCAGCGGCTGGCGCACCGGGTCGCGGTCCATCGCGTTGATGGCGCGGCGCACCATCGGCTCGGTGTGCACGCGCTGCAGCGGGCCCAGGCGGTCCAGCGGCTTGCCGTGGGCGTCGATGACGCGGCCGAGCAGGCCGTCGCCCACCGGCAGGTGCAACCCGCGGTCCTCGCTGCGCCGCCACGGGTGGCGCGGCGCGCCGAAGGCCGGCGGCGCGTGCGGTGGCGGCAGCGGCTGCACCAGCGCGCCGCTGGTCAGGCCCTGCAGTTCGCCGGTGGGCATCAGGAAGGCGCGGTCGCCGTGGAAGCCCACCACCTCGGCCAGCACCGCCGGCTGGCCGTCGCTGCGCACCTCGCACACCGAGCCCACCGGCACACGCACGCCGGCGGCCTCGAGCACCAGCCCGGTGACGCGCACCAGCGTGCCGCTGCTGGGCAGCGGCTGCGCCAGCGCGGCGTAGTCCTGCAGATCGGCCAGATAACGCGCCCAGCGCTCGGCGCGCGCGGCGGCGGCGTCGGCCGGCGCCATTACCGTGCGGCCTCGCCGCCGGCCGGCGCCATCACCGTGCGGCCTCGCCGCCGCCGTCGTGCCAGCGCAGCTCGCTGCCCAGCACGGCGGCCGCCTGTTGCCAACGCGCGGCGATGCGTGCATCGACCTGGCCGAGATCCGACTCCACCAGGCAGCCGCCGCGCTCGATGCCCGGCTGCGCCACCAGCTGCGCGCCGCGCGCGTGCAGCGCCTCGGCGGCGCCGGCGGCGACCAGCGCGTGGTCGTCGGGATGCACCAGCACGCGGATCCGGCGCGCGCTTTGCAGCACCGCGGCCAGCGCCTGCGCCGCCGCGTGCGCCACCTGCTCGGGGTGGCTTTGCAGCTCGGCGCGCACCACGCGCCGCGCCAGCTGCACCGCGGCCCGCGCCAGCGCCTGCGCCATCTGCTGCTCGAGCGCGGCGATCTGGGTATCGAAGCTGCGCAGCAACTCGCCCAGTTGTGCGCTCAGCTGCACGGCGAACGACTGCTTGAAATTGTCCAGCCCGACCAGGCCGTCGCGGTAGCCGTCCTGGTAGCCGGCCTGGCGCGCCGCGGCCAACTGCGCCGATGGCGCGCCGGCCTCGGCCGGCGCGGCCGCGCCGTGCGCCTGCGGCGCGCGCGCGGCCTCGGCGGGCGGCGCCGCGTCCCGCTCGGGGTTCAGCGTGTCGGGGCTCCAGGCGGCAAAGCTGCCCAGCTCCTCGCGCGGGATGAAGCGCGAATACGGCGTGGCCGCGCGCGCCGTGCCGGCGCCGCCCGGCCCGCGCCGCGGGGCCTTAGACGAACTCGTCATCACCGCCGCCTCCCATCGCGATCACCCCTTCGTCGGACAGCCGCCGCACCACCTTCAGCAGCTCCTTCTGTTCGGCCTCGACCTCGGACACGCGCACCGGGCCGCGCGATTCGATGTCCTCGCGCAGCGTTTCGGCCGCGCGCGTGGACATGTTCTTCAGGACTTTTTCGCGCAGCTCGGGGGTGGCGCCCTTCAGCGCGATCACCAGCGACTCGGTCTGCACTTCCTTCAGCAGCGACTGCACCGCCTTGTCGTCCAGCCGCTCCAGGTCGTCGAAGGTGAACATGTTGTCCAGGATCTTCTGCGCCAGGTCGTTGTCGTTGGCGCGGATGAAGTCCAGCACCGAGGTCTCGACCGAAGCGCCGAGCATGTTCAGGATCTCGGCCGCGGGCTTCACGCCGCCGAGGTTGGACTTCTTCACGCGGTCGGCGCCGGCCAGCACCTGGTTCAGCACCTCGTTCAGGTCGCGCATCGCCGAGGGCTGGATGCCGTCCAGCGTGGCCACGCGCACCAGCACCTCGTTGCGCTGGCGCTCGCTGAACAGCTTGATCACCGCGGCCGCGTGCTCGGCTTCCAGGTGCACCAGGATCGCGGCGACGATCTGCGGGTGTTCGTGGCGCATCAGCTCGGCCACCGCCGACGGGTCCATGAACTTCAGGCTCTCGATGCCGCTGACGTCGGCGCCTTGCAGGATGCGGTCGAGCAGCAGATTGGCCTTGTCCTCGCCCAGCGCACGCTTGAGCACCGAGCGCACGTATTCGTCGGTGTCCTCCACCAGCATGCTCTTGTCGCCGGCCACCGCGGCGAACTTGTCCAGCACCTGGTTCAGCCGCTCGTGCGTGATGCTCTTCATGCGCGCGATGGTCTCGCCCACGCGCTGCACCTCCTTGGGCGCCAGGTGCTTGAAGACCTCGCTGGCCTGCTCCTCGCCCAGCGACATCAGCAGGATCGCGGCGTTCTCCAGGCCCTGTTCGTCCATCGCCATGTGTCACGCCGCCGGGCCGCCGACCCAGTCCTTGACGATCTGCGCCACCGCGGCCGGGTTGTGCTGGGCGAAGCTGCGCGCGCTGTCCAGCTTGTGGTTGGTCTGCGCGCCCGACGGCGCTGACAGCGCGGGCAGCGCCATCGCCGCCGCGCCCGGCAAGGCCGGCGCGCCGGGCGCGTCGCCGGCCACCACGTCGAGCCGGCCCCCCGGCGCCGCGGCCGGCGGCGCCTTGGCGGCGTCCAGCGCCGGGCGGATCAGCTTGAACACCACCACCAGCGCCACCAGCGCCAGCGCCAGCGGCGCGGCGGCGGCACGCAGCAAGTCCATGACCCAGGGTTGCTGGTAGATCGGCGCCGGCTCGATCTTCGGCGCCGGCTCGGCGCGGAACGGCGCATTGATCACGCGCACCGAGTCGCCGCGCTCTTTGTCGAAGCCCACGCTTTGCTGCACCAGCGCGGTGATCTTGTCCAGCTCCTCGGCCGACAGCGGCGTGCTCGTGGTCTTGCCCTTGGCGTCGGTCGTGACGCGGTGGTTGACGACCACCGCCGCGTTCAGCCGCCTGAGCGTGCCGCTGGCGTGGCGCGTCACGCGCACCGTCTTGTCGACCTCGTACTGCGTCAGCGCGTCGCGCTTCGTGGCGGCGCCGGCGTAGCCGCCTTGCGCCGCCTGCAGCGGCGCCGCGCCGCCGCTGAGCGGCGCGGTCGCGGCCGCGGGCGGCTGGTTGCTGGCCGCGCCGGGCACGCCGCTGGGCACGCCCGCGCCGGGGCCGCCGGACTCGTTGCGCTGCACCAGCTTGACCGCCGCCGGCAGATCGCTGTGGTTGGGGCCCTGGTTCGGCTTGAACTCCTCGCTGGTGGCCTCGCTTTGCGTGAAGTCGATGTCGGCGGTGACGTTGGCGCGCAGGTTGTCGCGCCCGACCACCGGCTCGAGGATGTCGATCACGCGCTTCAGGTAACCGGCCTCGACCTGCTGCACGTACTGCAGCTGCTGCGCGTCCAGGCCGCGGCCGTCGCCGTCGGCGCCCGACAGCAGCGTGCCGCTGCCGTCGAGCACGCTGACCGCCTTGGGGTTCAGTTCGGGCACGCTGCTGGACACCAGGTGCACGATGCCGGCGATCTGCGCGCGCTCCAGCGTGCGCCCCGGGTGCAGCGTCAGCAGCACCGAGGCGCTGGGTTTTTGCTGCTCGCGAAAAAAGCCGTTCTGGTTGGGCAGCGCCAGATGCACGCGCGCCGCCTGCACCGCGGCCAGCGAGGCGATCGAGCGCTCGAGCTCGCCTTGCAATGCGCGCTGGAAGTTCAGCCGCTCCTGGAACTGCGTCTGCCCGAACGGCGATTTGTCCAGCAGCTCGAAGCCGCCGACCGCGCCCTTGGGCAGCCCGGCCGAGGCCAGCCGCAGCCGCACGTCGTGCACCTTGTCGGCCGGCACCAGAATGGCGTTGCCGCCGTCGGCGTGCTTGTACGGGATGTTCATCTGCGACAGCTGCGCCAGCACCGCGCCGCCGTCCTTGTCGGACAGGCCGGCGAACAGCACGCGGTATTCGCCTTCGGCCTGGCGCAGCGTCAGCGCCACCGCGATGGCCAGCAGCAGCGCCACGCCGATGGCCAGGCCGAGCAGCGACTTCGCCGGCAGCGCGCCGATGCGCGCGACCCAGCCCGCGGGCGCGGCGTGCAGCGGAACCAGGGTCTGCGGCGCGGTGGGCGCGACGGCGTTGTCCATGAAGACGAGTGAACTCCGGAAGGCGGGCCGTGCACCCGGGACGGTGCGTGGGGCCCGCGGCTCGTGGCCCGTGGCTCGCGGCTCGCGGCTCGCTCGGGCGCTCGCGCGCTCGGTCGGGCCAGGGCCACGATCGGCGTCGATTGTTCGGCAGCACGGCGCCGGCCATGCGGCAAGAAGCCGCACAAAGCGCCTGCAGTTGCGGCCGATCGCCGGGCGCGCCGCTGCCTAGACTTGCCGCACGCACTGTCGGTACGGCGTCGGCCATGGACCTGAAACTCAAACCCTTCGACTTCGCGCAGGCCGCGGCGCGCGCCGGGCTGCGCCCCGACGGTTCGCCGCTGGCGCGCGGTGCCGAAGCGGCCGGCAGCGCCAGCTTCCGCACGGCGATGGCCGACGCGCTGCAGGCGGTCAGCCGCACGCAGACCGAAGCGCAGACGCTGCAGCGCGAACTGCAGCTGGACAACCCGGCCGTCAGCCTGGAGCAGACGATGGTGGCGATGCAAAAGGCCCAACTGGGCTTCCAGGCCACGCTGCAGGTGCGCAACCGCCTGGTGGCGGCCTACAGCGAGATCATGAACATGCAGGTCTGATGCGCTGTCGCGGCCGACCGCATGGCAGTGCAGCGCCGCCGTCGCCGCACAGCGGCCGAATGCCAACCGCCTTCACCGCAGCAGCCTTCACCGCAGACGAACGCAGGACGACGGCTTGGCGCCGTGAGCGCCCGGCCTGCGCGCCTGCACCAGGCCGTGCCGGCGGCGAAGGCGATCTCCTTGGCGCGGCGGCGCTCACATGCGGCCGTCGCCCTTGGTGCCGCCGCTGAGATCGACCATCTCGGGCTTGATGTCGGCGTAGCGCAGCAGCGTGCCGCCCCACTGCGCGGCGAAGCGCTGCGCGTCGGCTTCGGTGGCGAAGCTGGCCAGGGTGGGGCCCATCGAGCCGCGGCGTTTGCTGCCGCGCACGTAGAAGGCCTGGCGCGCGTCGATCCACTGGCCCTGCGGGCGCTCCCAGTCGGCGCGGCCCATGTCCTGCACGTAGGCCGCCGCCACCGCGTGCACCGCCTCGGGCCGCAGCAGCGTGGCGAACAGCTCGACCGTGTCGCAGTAGAACTCCGGCGTCGTCGCGCCGACGCGATGGATCTGCGCCTTCGGCCCGGGGTAGTCGGCCAGCAGCATGCCGTCCAGCTCGCACACCGTGGCCGCGGTGATCTCCTGCGGCGCGGCAGCGCCGGCGCCGGACTCGCGCGGCGAGCAGCCGGCCAGCGTGCCGAGTGCGCCGAGTGCGCCCAGCGCGCCCAGCGCGCCCAGGCCCAACAAACGGCGGCGGCAGGCGCAGGCGGGCAGCGGTTGTTTCATGGCTTGAACCTCCAGCTCGCCAGCGCCAGCGGCACGGCGATCCAGGCCGCCATGGCCGCGCCCAGCAGCCAGGGCTGGCCCAGCGCCGGCGGCACGATCGCCGCCAGGCCGAAGACGCGGCGCATGTCGTCGAGCGAGAACACGTTCAGGATGCGAAACACGTCGGCCGGATTCAGCAGCAGCAGGTAGGGCAACCACACGCCGCCCCAGCGCCCGCCGCTGGCCACCAGCAGCCCCAGCAGCGCCAGGTCGAACACCAGCACGAACAGGAACCACAGCGCGATCGCCAGGCCCGAGGCCTGTGTGCGGTCGCGCGCCAGCACCGACAGCAGCAGCGCCAGGCTCAGGAAGGCCAGCCCGAGCAGCAGGCTGGTGAGCACGAAGCCGCCGTAGTGGAACCAGCCGGCGCGGCCGAACTGCTGCCCCAGCGCGATGCCCACGGCCGCCAGCCCGCCCAGCATCGCCAGCGCCAGCGCCGCGGCCAGGCCCAGGTACTTGCCCAGCAGCAGCTCGAGCCGGGTGATCGGCAAGGCCAGCAGCAGGTCGAGCGAGCCGCGTTCGCGCTCGCCGACCACCGCGTCGAAGCCCAGCAGCAGCGCCACCAGCGGCACCAGGTAGATCACCAGGCTGACCAGGCTGGTGATGGTGAACTCGAGCGAGCGCAGGCCGACCGCGCCTTGCTGCGCGCCGCCGCCCCAGGTGATGAGCGCGGAGAACACCGCGAACACCAGCGCCACGGCCAGCACCCAGCGGTTGCGCAGGCGGTCGCGCAGTTCCTTGGCGGCGAGGGCGGCGACCTGTAGGGGGCTGAAGCGCGAAGCGGCAGACATCGGCGGTGCGGCGGCGGCGGTGCGTGGCATTGTGGCCGCGGGGCACGACGGGGCGGCGAGGGCCGCGGGCTTCATGCCGCTGCGGCCTGCGCGGGTGCGCCGAAGAACAGGTCGGTGAGCGAAGGTTCGGCCACCTGCACGTCGACCAGCCCCGGGCCCAGCGGCAGCAGCGCTTGCAGCACGGCCATCTTCGCCGCGCGCGGGCATTGCAGCAGCAGCCCGCCGGGTGAGGGTTGCCACTGCAGGCGCGGCCAGGCGGCGGCCAGCGGCTGCAGCGCCGCGCCGGCAGCGGCCAAGGCGGCCGGCTCGAGGCCGAGCGTGATCTGCAGCGGCAGGTCGCGCTGCTCGCGCAGCGCCTGCACCGAGCCCAGCGCCTCGATGCGGCCATCGACCATCACCGCCAGCCGATCGACGCGGTGCTGCAACTCGGCCAGGATGTGCGAGCTGAGCACCATCGTGACGCCGCGCTCGCGCAGCTCGGCCAGCGTGTCCCAGAAGGCGCGGATGGCGTGCGGATCCAGCCCGCTGGTGGGTTCGTCGAGGAACAGCACCTGCGGCTGCCCCAGCAGCGCCTGCGCGAAGCCCAGCCGCTGGCGCATGCCCTTGGAATACTCGCGCACCGGCCGCTTCGCGGCGTCGGCCAGGCCGACGCGCGCCAGCAGCGGCTCGCACTCGGCTGGCGCCGCACCCTTCAGACGGGCGAAGAAGCGCAGCGTCTCGAGGCCGCTCAGGTTGTCCCACAGCACGACGTTCTCGGGCAGGTAGCCCATGCGCCGGCGCACCTGCCTGAAGCGCGGCCCGGTCACCGACTCGCCGATCACCCGCAGTTCGCCGGCGCTGGGCGCGAGCAGCCCCAGCATCAGCTTGAACAGCGTGCTCTTGCCCGCGCCGTTGTGGCCGATCAGGCCGAACACCTCACCACGGCGCACCTGCAGGTCGACATGGTCGACCGCGGTCAGCGCGCCGAAGCGGCGCACCACCTGGCGCAGCGCGATCACCGCTTCGCCCACCGCTTCGACCCGGACCAGGGCCGGCGCTGCGCGTTCAGCGCGCATCGCGCTGCGCCCCCTGCGACGCCTGCGACGCCTGCGACGCCTGCGACGCCTGCGGCTGTTCGCGCCAGTGCAGCCAGTCGCGATGACCGGGTTCCATGCGCGGTGCGGGTTCGACCACGCTGGGCACGCGCAGCACCGGGAACTGCTGGCCTACCAGGCGCAGCGCCTGCACCGCAGGGCTGCCCAGCAGCAGCTTCATCGTCGGGTGCTGCCAGCTCAGGCGGTCGACCACGTCGTTGGCTTCGTAGGCGACGTCGCCGCGGCCGTCGCCGTCGCGGTCCCAGCCCAGGTAGTTGCTCCAGAAGTTGCCTTGCGCGCCGCCCCAGCGCTCGTCGCGCGCGCCGACGTACTTCACCTGCTCGCGGTTGGCGATGAAGTCGTTGCCGTCGACCGTGTTGCGCGTGGAGCCGGCCGACAGGTGCACGCCGATCGCGTTGTCGAGCACCAGGTTGCCACGCAGCGTGGCGTACTCGACGTCGTAGATGAAAAAGCCGCGCGCGTTGCCCATCACGACGTTGTCCTCGATCACGCTGTCCTGCAGCGTGCGCAGCATGATGCCGTGGTCGGTGTTGTCCCAGGCGCGGTTGTTGCGCACCACCTGGTCACGCACCTCCATCAGCGCCAGCCCGCCGCGGTTGGACCAGGTGTCGTTGTCCTCCCACAGGTTGTGGTACGAGTTCATGTAGTGCGTGCCGTAGCGGCTGTGGTGCAGCCGGTTGCCGCGGAAGATCGCCTGGTGCGACACGTCCACGTACAGCGCATCGCGCACGAAGCCGATGCGGTTGCGCTCGATGCGCGCGCCGGTGGTGTTGTACAGCTGGATGCCGTTGCCGCGCTGCGAGCTGGCGTAGTCGCGCTTGCCGGTGATCAGGTTGTCCTCGACGCGCACGTCGTTGGCCTTCTCGATCCACAGCCCGAACAGGTTGTAGGTCAGGTCGCAGCGGCGCACCACCGCGCGGTGCGCGCCGGGCTCGATGTAGATGCCGGCGTTCTGCTCCTTCAGGCTGTCGCCCGAGTCGCGCACGATCAGGCCTTCGATCACCACGTCGGGCGAGCGCACGCGGATCACGTCGCCGTGCAACTCGCCGCTGAGCGTGGGGCGGCCTTCGCCGCGCAGTGTCAGCGGCTTGGCGATGTGCAGGTTGGCGCTGTAGTGGCCCGCGCCCAGCACCACGGTGTCGCCCGGCGCGGCGGCGTCGATCGCTTGCTGCAGGTCTTGTCCGGGCCCGATGCGTACGGTGGCTGCGAGGCTGGGCGCGGCGGCCACGCACGCCATGCACAGCGCCGTGCCCGCGGCGAACCGGGCCAGGGTGGATGCGCAGCGCTGCGGCATCACGCGACCAGCAGGCCTGCGCCCTTCAGCAGCAGGAACAGCGTGGCGCCGATCAGCAGGTTCTTGAAGCCGACGTAGCTGAGCATGTCCATCAGGTTGGCCTCGCGCCAGGTGCGGCCCCACCAGACGCCGTCCTTCACGTGGCGCTTGCCTTCCATGCGCACGATCACCTCGTACACGCTCCAGCCGAACCACCAGCCCATCACGCCGACCTGGGTCATGCGGCCATCGGCGGCGAGCAGCCACACCACCGACGCCGCCACCGCCAGCCCGATGCCGAGCGCCTTGAGGCCGCGGTGGTGCGCGCCGCGCACGTGGCTCCACGGCCACAGATGGTCGCGCAGCTCGCCCAGCAGCCAGGCGAACCAGCCCTTGCCCACGTACACCGGCGCCACCGCCGGCGTGGGCAGGCGCGGGTCGACGCCTTCGAAGCTGGCTGGAGCGCCGCTGAGGGCGCCGCCGAGGGCGCCGCTGGCCGCCAGCGCCGGTTGGCCGGCCGCCATGATCGGCATGATCGGGATGTAGTAGCCGTCGGCGGCGATCGGCGTCAGCGGCAGGCCGGCGCGCTCGCGCCGCTTGCGCTCGCGGCCCAGCGGCGGGCAGCCCTTGGGGTCGGTGTACAGCACCATGCAATCCAGGCAATGCAGGCATTCGCGGTGGTCGATGCGGCCGTCCGCGTCGATCGCCTGCGAGCCGCAGCCGCGTGCGCAGGCCTTGCAGGTGTTGCAGTCGGGCTTGCGCTTCAGGCCGTACCAGCGGAAGGTGCTGGGCATCGCCAGCGCGGCGCCCAGCGGGCACAGGTACTTGCAGTAGGGCCGCTCGATGAAGATCGACAGGCCCAGCAGCACCGCCACGAACAGCCCGTAGGGCCAGGCGCGGTTCAGCGGGCCGACGAGGAAGGTGGTCTTGAACGGCTCGACCTCGGCCAGCACCTCGGCCAGCACCATCGAGAACATCGACACCGCGAGCAGGCCGCCGAAGATCGCGTACTTCAGCCACTTCAGCCGGTCGTGCCAGCGCTGCGGCAGCTTGAACTGCCAGCGCTTCAGCCCCAGCCTGGCCGCGACCTTGTGGATGATCTCCTGCAGCGAGCCGAACGGGCACATCCAGCCGCAGAACAGCCCGCGCCCGAAGACGAACACGGTGACGATGATGAAGATCCAGAACAGGAAGATGAACGGGTCGCTCAGGAACAACTCCCACTGCCACTTGAACAGCAGCGAGTGGAACCAGGTCAGCACCTGCGTGATCGAGGGCTGCGCCATCGCGGCGTAGCCGACGAACACCAGGCTGAGCACCCAGGCGCTGTACTTGAAGGCGTTGACCGGCCACTTGTTGCGAAAACTCGAGCGGCGCGTGAGCTTCTCGCGCAGCGCATAGACCACTGTCACCGCCACCAGCAGCAGCGCGAACAGCGCGATCTCGACCGCGCGGTTCTTCCACACGCGCTGCCACGCGCGCTCGGCCGTCTGCACCTTGGGCCGCCCGCCTTCGAGCGCCGCCGCCGGCAGCCAGAACTTGGCATCGAAGTTGGCGAAGCTGCGCTGGCCGGTGGCGCGGTCGACACGGTTGCCCAGGAAGTTCAGCTCCCAGGGGTAGGCGGCCGAAAAGGCCTTGGAGCGGATGATGAAGATGCCCGACTCGGTGTAGGCCGGCGCGCCTGCGGCCTGCAGGCCGTACAGGTTCAGGTAGTCCAGGTCGCGGAAGGTGAAGATGTCGTCGCCCTGGCGCACCTGGATGCGGTCGAACAGGCCGCCGCGCACGAAACCCGAACCCTTGAACGACTCGGCGCCCGCGGTGCGGACGATGAAGATCGCGTTCTCGTGCGGCTGCAGCCGCGCATGCAGGTTGTCCCAGGCGGCCACGCCGAGCAGCGCACGGCCGAAGTCGGGCTGGTTCAGGTCGCCGAACCACAGCTCGATGAAGGGCTCGGACGAACGCTGCAGCCCCACCTGCTCGGCTCGCACCACCAGCCGCTGCACTGCCCCGGCCTTGACCAGCGCGGCCCAGTCCAACGGCCCCGGCACCGGCGCAAAGCGCGCCGCATCGCGCACCACCGGCTGCAGCAGCCCGACCTGCCGCGCCACCGCATGGGCGCTGGTGGTGATGACCTGGTTCTGCGCGATCACGGTGACGGTGGCGCCGGAGATCGCGTCCACGCCCAGCACGTTTTCGGTGGGGCGCGACGGGCCGACCTCGATGCGGTCGTGCACCGTCTTGCCCAGGTACTGCGCGTTGAACTTGTCCAGCGCCGACTCGGGGATGCCCAGCAGCAGGATGGGTTCGCTGTGCTTGAGCACCTTGACGCCGACATAACGCCCCTGCGTGTCGATGCCGATCAGCGTGATCACCGGCTTGCCCGAATAGGCCGGCGTGTCGGTGATGTCGGTGGACAGCATCACGTAGCCCACCCGCTTGCGCTCGGCGCCCTCGCCGGCAAAACCCTCGACGAAAGGCGGCTGCCCCTTGCGCTGCGAGAAGTGCGTGGCTCCGGGCAGCACTTCCTGGCACGGCACCAGCGCGCACAGGTCGGGCGCGGTGGCGAGGTGGTCGGGCAACTTCGCCTCGTAGGCCCCTGCGGCCCGGGCCGCGGTGGGGCCCAGCCAGACCAAGGCCAGCGCAAGCAGCATCAGGCAACGTCGCAGCAGGCTCATCGGGTTGCATCCTCCCAGTGCCGATCGCCCACCGCGCGCCGCGGCCGCGCGCCGCGGCCGGGCGCCGCCCGGCCCGCGGCACGCCGTTCAGGGCTCGACGATCAGGCGCGAGCGCATCTCCAGGTGCAGCGCATGGCAGAAGTGCGTGCAGTACATCCAGAACACGCCCGGCTGGTCGGCGACGAAGGTCACCGACTTGGTTTCCTGCGGGTTGGTGATGAAGTTGATGTTGTACTTCGGGATCGCCAGGCCGTGCGTCAGGTCCTCGATCTTGTCGAGGTTGGTCCACACGATGGTGACCTCGTCGCCCTTCTTCACCTTCACCTCGGACAGGCTGAAGCTCGGTGCCTGCGAGGTGAGCTTGACCAGCACCTTCTTGCCGTTGCGCGTGACGCCGGATTGCGCCGGGTCGGTCACCGCATTGGGGAAGTCGGCCAGGTCGTACACCTGCTTCGGGCGCAGCAGCTCGCGCTTGAAGATGATGAAGTCGTGCGGCTCGCCGCGCACCGGGTGGTCGGCCACGTGCACCATCTTGTCGCCCGTGATGTCGATCAGCTGTTCGTTCTCGGGGTGCAGCGGGCCCACCGGCAGGAAGCGGTCCTTGGAGAACTTGCAGCCCACCGCCAGCCACTTGCCGTCGGCCTTGACGGTCTCGGATTGCGAGGCGTTGACGTGGCCGGGCTGGAAGTGCAGGTCGGCCCGGTCGACCACGTACTTGGCGTTCTTGTCGCCGCCGTGAAACTTGATGGCCTCGGCGACGTTCCACTTCACCAGCTGGCTGTCGAGGAACAAGGTGGTGTAGGCGTTGCCGCGGCCGTCGAAGGCGGTGTGCAGCGGCCCGAGGCCGAGTTCGACCTCGGCGACGATGGCCTGGTCGATGTCGGGCAGCTTGCCGTCGAACCAGTCGAGCACCTTGGACAGCTCGATCACGGTGGCGGTAGGCGACAGCTTGCCGGCGCAGATGAAATATTTGCCGTCGGGGCTGGCGTTCACGCCGTGCGGGTTCTTGGGCACGCTGACCGTCGCAACCAGCGCCGTGGCCGGGTCCTTGTTCGCCTCGCGCGTGCCGTCGACCACCGGCACCTTGCTGTCGCCGATGGTCTTGAACTGGCCCGCCTTCACCGCGGCTTCGATGCGCGCGACGTTGAAGAAGATGCACGCGTCGCGCTCGGCCGACATCATCTCGGCGAAGGTCACGCCGTTCTCGGTGTTGTACTGGTTGCTCGCCGCCAGTTTGCCGTCGAACGAGGTGGCCACCAGGTCGCAGTTGCCGTCGATCAGCACCTGCCAGCGCACCTGCATCGTCTCGGCGTCGACGCAGGAGAACATCGCGCGGTAGGTCTCGGGCTTGAGCAGGTCGCCCGGCTTGCCACTCAACGGGATGTGGAACTCGCCGCCGCAGAACACGCGCGTGGTGTAGTTGATCTTCTCGTCGACCGGGTCGCGCTTGTCCGGGAAGATGCCGTGGAAGCCCTGCACGTTGGGCAGCTCGGTGATCTTGTCGCACACGAAGTAGTCGAGCCGGATGCGCGCGAGGCGCGAGTTGATCTTGTCGTTGATCCAGGCGTAGCGCCCGTCGTAGTCGCCGTCCTTGTACGAGGCGTGCGTGTGGTGGGTGTCGCCGACCGTGTAGCGCAGGCTGCCGTCGGGCTTGGTGCCCATCACGGCCTTGCTCTCGTTGGTGATGCCCCAGCCCACCAGCGCATCGGGCACGAAGCACGGGATGCGCAGGATCTCGCGCCCCGACGGCATGCCCAGCACGCGCATGTCGCCGGTGTGGCCGCCGCTCCACAGGCCGTAGTAGGTGTCGAGCTCGCCGGGCTTGAGGTGCGGCGAACCCGCGCCGCCGTGGCTGGCGGCCGCAGCCGCCGCAGGGGAGGCCGCGGCCGCTGGCGCTGCCGCGGTGGATGCCGCGGCGGGCTGCTTGTCCTGGCAGGCGGCCAGGCCGACGCCGGCCAAGCCGGCCGCGGCGGCCTGGTTGAGGAACCTGCGGCGCGGCGGCGGCTCGGATGTGTCGGTCACGCGGTTGCTGTTCTCGCTCATGGCATGAACCCTTCGGGGGCTGGGTGGCGTGGGCAGGGTCGGCGGCGCGCACATCGGGGCCGACTGCGGCCCGGCGTGCGGCGCAGCGGCGCGACACCGCGCTGCGATGTTGCGGCGCTGCAGTGCCGAAATACATGACACGGATCATGAAAGCCGCGGATCGCGGCCCGCCCGTGGCCCCGCGCCGACGCCGCATCGGCACAGCCCGCCCGCGCGTTCCTAGAATCGGCTGGCATGCGGCGCCGCGCCGATGGCGCTGGCGCCGCGTGCGGTGCGCGCGCACCGGTGGCGCGCTCGAGGCGGTCGAAGGCAACTTGTCGATAGCGAGCATGCGTCATGGATCCACGACACACGAGGGTGAACAGCGGGGTGAACAGTGCTGCGGCGGGCCATGCATCGGCGCGCCGTGCGCTGCTTCAGGGCTTTGCGGCCGCGGCGGCAGGCCCGCTGCTGCTGCTGCCGGCGCGTGCCGGCGCGAATGCGCCACGCGCGGCGCGCGGCCGGCCGCTGCTGGGCACCTGGGTCACGATCGACCTGGCCGGACCCGAGCACCCGCTGGCCGAAAGCGCGCTGGCTGCGGCGTTCGCGCAGATGCAGCGCCTCGAGCGGCTGCTCAGCCATCACGACCCGGCCAGCGCGCTGTCGGCGCTGAACCGTGCCGCGGGCCTGGGGCCGCAACCGGTGGCGCCCGAACTGCTGGCGATGCTGCAGCTGGCGCAGCAGGCCGCGCAGCGCAGCGCCGGCCGTTTCGATGCGACGGTCGGGCGCCTGACGCGCGGCGTGGACGGCATCGCCGACGGCGAGCTGCCGTCCGACGCTCGGGTGCGCGAGGCGCGCGCGCATATCGGCCATGCGCGGCTGCGCCTGGATGCCGCAAGGCAGCAGGCGTGGATCACCGACAGCGCCACGCGCATCGACCTGGGCGGCGTGGCCAAGCTGCCGATCCTGCAAGCCGGGCTCGAGGTGTTGCGCGAGCATGGCCTGCGCGGTGTGCTGATCAACGGTGGCGGCGACGTGCTGGCCACACCGCGGCCCGACGGGCGCGACTGGCGCATCGGCATCCGCGACCCCGCCGCGCCCGACGAGTTGCTGGCGGTGCTGCCGCTGCGCGGCGGCGTGGTGGCCTCGTCGGGCGACTACGAGCGCTTCGTCGACCGCGGCGGGCAGCGCTACCACCACATCATCGATCCGGTCACGGGCCGGCCCAGCCGCGGCCTGCATGGCGTGACGCTGGTCGCGCCGACGGTGCAGGCGGTCAATGCGCTGGGGGCGGCCGCGATGGTGGCCGGCCCTGCGCAGGCCGCCGGCCTGCTCGAGCGCTGCGGCGTGACGCAGGCGCTGCTGGTGGGTGAAGACACGCGCGTGCAATGCACGCCCGAGCTGGCGCGGCGGCTGCAGCCGGCACCCGCACGCGTGGCGGTGCGCGGCTTGGGTTGAACCGGCCGGCGGCGATCCGTTCGCTGCAGCCCACGCCGGCGGCGCGGTGCTTGCAGCCGATCGCATCGCTGCCGCCGTCGCGGCACGGCGAGCGCAGCCGGCCGCTGCCGTGCTCAGGTCACGCCATCGCCCCCGCCCCCACCGCCCCCGCTGCGGCCGCGAGCGCCGTGGCGCGCATGGCAAACTCGCGGCCTGCCCGAAGGCGGCACGCGACGCATGGGTGCGGGTGCGATGCGAACCATGAACAGGCCGCGAAGGCGGGTTGCACGATGAAGACGAAGACGCTGCGCCGGTGGACGGCATCGATCCTGGCGC
>CAYZGL010000096.1:0-14932 GCA_964477985.1 uncultured Rubrivivax sp.
TGCAGGCGCTGCACGCGGCCGGCGTGCGCGGCGTGCGCTTCAACTTCGTCAAGCGCCTGGTCGACTTCACGCCCAAGGACGAACTGCTGGAGATCGCCGCGCGCATCGCCCCCCTGGGCTGGCACGTGGTCATCTACTTCGAGGCCGTGGACCTGAGCGAGCTGTGGGACTTCTTCACCGCGTTGCCCACCACCGTGGTGGTCGACCACATGGGCCGCCCGGACGTGAGCCTTCCCGTCGATGGCCCGCAGTTCGAGCTGTTCGTGAAGTTCATGCGCGACTATCCCAACGTGTGGAGCAAGGTGAGTTGTCCGGAGCGGCTTTCGGTCACGGGGCCCCGCGCGCTCAATGGCGAGCAGGCGGCCTACCGCGATGTCGTGCCCTTCGCGCGGCGTCTCGTCCAGACCTTCCCCGAGCGCGTGCTGTGGGGCACCGACTGGCCGCACCCGAACCTGAAGGACCACATGCCCGACGACGGCCTGCTGGTCGACTTCATCGCGCACATCGCGCCCACGCCCGGGCTGCAACGCAAGCTGCTGGTGGACAACCCGATGCGCCTGTACTGGCCCGAAGAAGCGGCCTGAGCCAGCCACCAAGGAGACGCGCGATGGCCCTCGACAAACCCTATCTCGATGTCCCCGGCACGACGATCTTCGACGCCGACCAAAGCCGCAAGGGCTATTGGCTGAACCAGTTCTGCATGTCGCTGATGAGGTGCGACAACCGCGCGCGCTTCAAGGCCGACGAGGACGCCTACCTGGCCGAATGGCCGATGAGCGACGAGCAGCGCGCGGCGGTGCGCGCGCGCGACCTGAACTGGATGATGCGCACGGGAGGAAACATCTATTTCCTGTCCAAGCTGGGCGCCACCGACGGGCTGTCGTTCCAGCAGATGGCCGGCAGCATGACCGGCATGACCGAGGCGCAGTACCGCGACATGATGCTGCGCGGCGGGCGCAGCCCCGAAGGCAACCGCGTGGTCGGCGAGCACGGCGACGCGCAAGGTGCGATGGCGCAGTCGGCGGCGTGGAAGGCGTGGGAGGCCAAGGCACAGCAGCAACTGGCCCGGCGCGTGGAGTCTGCGCATGCGGCGTCGCAGGCATCGGCTGCCGGCGCGGGCCACGCGCGCATCACCGCGTCGGTCTACAGCTCGCACGTGCCGGCCATCGGCGCGGCCATCGACCTGGGCAAGACGCAGGAGCCTTACTGGGTGCCGATGTTCAAAGGCTTCGAGTTCTCCAAGCAGTGGATGAAGCAGCACACGCCCGACGTGATCTTCCTCGTCTACAACGACCACGCCACCAACTTCGACCTCGGCGTGATCCCCACCTTCGCCATCGGCACCGCGGCCGAGTTCGAGCCGGCCGACGAAGGCTACGGGCCGCGCCTGGTGCCCAAGGTGATCGGCCACTCGCAGCTGGCCTCGCACATCGCGCAAGCGGTGATCCAGCAGGACTTCGACCTGACCATCGTCAACGAGTTGAAGGTCGACCACGGTTTGACGGTGCCGCTGAACCTGATGTTCGGCACGCCGCCCGCCTGGCCGTGCAAGGTGATTCCCTTTGCCGTCAACGTGGTGCAGTACCCGGTGCCGTCGGGCCGGCGCTGCTTCGCGCTCGGCCAGGCGATCCGCCGCGCCATCGAGAGCTACGACGAACCGCTCGAGGTGCAGATCTGGGGCACCGGCGGCATGAGCCACCAGCTGCAGGGCCCGCGCGCCGGGCTGATCAACGCCGCGTGGGACAACCGCTTCCTCGACCGGCTGATCGCCGACCCGGCCGATCTGGCGCAGATGCCGCACATCGACTACGTGCGCGAAGCCGGCAGCGAAGGCATCGAACTGGTGATGTGGCTGATCGCACGCGGCGCGATGGCCGACGTGGCCGGCGGCAAGGCGCCGAAGGTGGCGCACCGCTTCTTCCACGTGCCGGCGTCGAACACCGCCGTGGGCCATCTGATTTTGGAGAACCAAGCATGACGATCAAGGTTGCGCTCGCCGGTGCCGGCGCCTTCGGCATCAAGCACCTGGACGCCATCAAGCTGATCGACGGCGTCGAGGTGGTGTCGCTGGTCGGCCGCGAGCTGGCCAAGACCCAGGAAGTCGCCGACAAATACGGCATCGCCCATGCCAGCAGCGATCTGGGCGACAGCCTGGGCCGCAAGGAGGTGGACGCCGTCATCCTGTGCACGCCGACGCAGATGCACGCGGCGCAGGCGCAGGCCTGCCTGCAAGCCGGCAAGCATGTGCAGGTCGAGATTCCGCTGTGCGACAACCTGGCCGATGGCGAAGCGGTGGTCGCGCTGCAGAAGAAAACCGGGCTGGTGGCGATGTGCGGCCACACGCGGCGCTTCAACCCCAGCCACCAGTACGTGCACAACAAGATCCTGGCGGGCGAGTTCAACATCCAGCAGATGGATGTGCAGACCTATTTCTTCCGCCGCACCAACATGAACGCGCTGGGCCAGCCGCGCAGCTGGACCGACCACCTGCTGTGGCACCACGCGGCGCACACGGTGGACCTGTTCGCCTACCAGTGCGGCAGTCCCATCGTGCAGGCCAACGCCATCCAGGGGCCGATCCACCCGACGCTGGGCATCGCGATGGACATGAGCATCCAGCTGAAGGCCGCCAACGGCGCGATCTGCACGCTGAGCCTGAGCTTCAACAACGACGGGCCGCTGGGCACCTTCTTCCGCTATATCGGCGACAGCGCCACCTACCTGGCGCGCTACGACGACCTGTTCGATGGCAAGGAGCACAAGATCGACGTGTCGAAGGTGGCGGTGTCGATGAACGGCATCGAACTTCAGGACCGCGAGTTCTTCGCGGCGATCCGGTCAGGCCGCGAGCCCAACGCCAGCGTGGCGCAGGTGCTGCCGTGTTACCAGGTGCTGGACCGGCTGGAGCGGCAGCTCACGACGGGCTGAAGAAACGGTGCGCCAGCGCGCCCTGCCAGGCCTCGTCGAACACCAGATCGCAGATCACCGTCTCGCGCTGCGCAGTCTGAAGCTCCAGACTGCCGATGCGCGTGCCGCGCTCGTCGCCGAAGGCCTGCGTCAGCCGCGCCATCAGCTCCTGCTTGTAGCGCGTGTCCTGACCCTGCAGGTGCAGCCCCTTGGTTTCCAGCAGCACGATGCGGCGCGCGTCGCCGCCATGCAGCGCGAACACGAAGTCGGGGTAGACCTTGTGGCGCTTCCAGCCCTGCAGGCCCGCCTGTGACTTGGCGACGTTGCGGTGCCACCACTGCACCGCCGCCTGCTGGTCCAGCCAGCCGGCGACGCGGATCTCGAACTCGTTCAGGTCGGGCGTCAGCAGCGCCGGCTCGAGCAGGCTCTTGCCCACCGGTTGGCCGTCGCTGCGGCGCGTCAGCGCCGTCGGTTCGCTGGCTAGCGTGATCTCGCCGGCCGCCGGCAGCTCGTAGTCCAGCCGGTCCGCGCGCAGGCGGAACTCGATGCGCCCGTCGTGCAGCAACCGCTCGAACACCGCCTGCGCCAGCACGTCGCGCGCAGCTTCGACGTCGATGCGCAGCCGCTCGATCAGCGATGCCGTCGAGCGCGCGATGGCGTGCTCGGCCAGCCCGCGCGCCCGCAATCGATGCAAGGTCGCGTCGACCCAGGTCCATGCCCACCACGGGTTGGGCGCCAGGTCCAGCAGCGCGCGCACCAGCCGCGCGCGGTCCAGCTGCGGCGCGGCGGCCGCGTCGCCGAGCCGTGCCACTTCGTTGCGCTCGAGGATGTCCAGGCCGATGGCGAACTGGCCTGTGGCGGTGGCGGTGGTGTCGGGCGCCCAGTCGGCGGCGAAGGCGCTCGCATCGAGTTGTTCCCAGGAGATCTGGCCGAGCACGTCGCTGTCGTAGTCGAGTTCTCGCCGCGTGCCGTCCGGCCCATCCTCCGAATCCACCCAGGCCACCCGCGGCACGAACAGCCGCAGCCGCTGAAAGTCCGCGCGGCGCCGCAACTGCACGCGGCGCACGGCGTCGTCGCTGCGCCCGCCGTCGCCGCTGACGCTGACACCCAGGTCGCCCATGCCTTCCTGCTCCAGCGACTGCTTGACCGCGCGCACCACCGCGCCGGTCTCGGCGTCGTGGCACAGCACATAGCAGGCATCGAGCGCCGCGCGCCCGGTCTTGGCCACGTGGGGCAGCCGCAGCACGCGCCCCACCAGCTGTGTCATCGCGCGCAGGTTGCGCCCCGCGGCCAGCGAGCACAGCACGTAGGCAAACGGGCAGTCCCAGCCTTCCTGCAATGCCTGCTTGGTGACGATGGCGCGCACGCGGCAGCTCGGCGCCAGCAGATCGATGTTCTCAGGCGCCGCCAGGTCGTTCTTCTCGGACGTCTTGATCGCGATCTGGTCGTCGGCCAAGCCGAGCTGCTTCAGGTAGTCGCGTGCATCCTCGGCGTGGATGTAGCCGGCCAGGCGCTGCTCGGCGCCCGTGCGCTCCACCTGCACCAGCAGCATCGGCCGGATGTAGCGCGCCGTTTGCGCGCGCAGCGCATCGGCGTCGGCTTGCAGCGCGTCCAGCTTGTGCACCGCCGCGCCAAGGCAGCTCTGCCAGTCGGCCCAGCCGCGCACGTCGACCTCGATCGGCAGCTTGATCATCTCGGCCTCGTCGAGATCGCTGCCGCGCACGTCGACCAGGATGTTCGAGCCGCTGCCGCGCTCGCTCTTCAGGCGCGGCGTGGCCGACAGCTCGAGCATGAACGCCGGGTTGAAGCCGTCGATCGTGCCCAGCGCGGTTTCGGTGTAGGCGTGGTGGCCCTCGTCCATCACCACCACCGGCTGCAGCAGCCGCATCACGTTGCCGAGCGAGCTCTTGACGATCGAACCGCGCGTCGCCCGTGCCTCGGCCGCACTCGCCCCCCACGGCGCATAGGCGTCGAGGTTCGGCACTGCCTGCAGCAGCGCCCAGTGGGCGTCGATGTCGTCCTCGGCCGGCAGGAAGCCGAGCACGTTGCCGCGGTCGCGGAAGAACTTCAGCGTCTCCTTGCTCTGGCGCGCGGCCGATTGCAGCATCAGCAGCATCACGCACAGGTGGCTGTCGGTGTCGAGCCGCGTCAGCGGCGAGTCTTTCTCCAGCACCTTGACGCGGCCGGCGCCGGCCACGTTGAGCAGCTGGCGATACGCATGGTCGCGGTCGCGCAGCGCCTTCAGCGTCTGCCGGTAGATCGCCTCGTTCGGCACGATCCACAGCACCAGCCCGGTGTGGCGGCGCAGGTAGTGGCCGGTCGCGCGCGCGATGCCGGCGGCGCCCAGCAGCGTCTTGCCGCCGCCGGTGGGCACCTTCAGGCACACGTTCGGGATGGCACGGCCGGCGCCGTCCCAGCGGCTCGAATGCGGCTGTGCGGCGCAGCGCGGCGGCAGCCGGCCGGCCGCGCGCAGCGCCTCCCAGGCCTTGCGCGGGAAGTCGCTGGCGGCGCGGCGTTCCTCGTCCACGCCTTCCATCGCGCGCAGCGCCAGCAGCGCCTGCTCGGACACGGCGCGCCGGCGCAGCAGTTCGTCGATGTATTGCGACAGGCTGTCGATGGCGTCGGACTGGAAGCGCTTGAGTTCCAGCGTGCCCACGCGCGCCGCGCTGGCCGGCGCGGCGTGCGCCCAGAAGCGGCGCCGGTCGCGCTCGATGCACTCGCGAAACACCGGGTCGGCGACGGCCTGCCAGTGCACCACGTCGAGCTTGTGCAGCGTGGGCAGCGCGTCCAGCCGGCGCAGCAGCGCATCGAAGCCGGCCGGCGCCAGCTCGGGCGCGTCGACGGCCAGGTCGATGTCGGACTCGGGCCTTGCGCGGCCGGTCGCGCGCGAGCCGAAGATCCACACGGCATCGATGCCCGGCGTTTGCGCGAACACGCGGCGCAGGTCGGCCGCCGTCGCCGCGGCCAGCCCGAAATCCGCGTCGGCAGGCGCGTTCATTCGTCGGCCCGCGCCCGCAGCGTGGCGAGCAGTGCGTCGAGCAGCCGCACGCCGGTGCCGCGCACGAAGGCCGCGACCTCGATGGCCAGTTGTTCCTGGTAGGTGTGCGATGTCAGGTTGCGCTTGCGGCGCATTTCCGACCAACCGGCTTCGTCGCTGATGAGCTTGTTGGCGAAGGCGCGCGGCAGCACCGCGAAGGCTTCCTCGGCCACGTCGGCACCGCGCGCACGCAGCCAGCGGTAGGCGGCACGCCAGCCGGCCTCGAAGGTGAACTCGAAGCGCTGGATCAGCGCGTCGCGCACGATGGTGGTCTCGCTCAGGTCCAGCACCTCGTGCAGCCGCGCCAGCGCGCTGCTGAAGCGGCCGAGCGCGAGCTGGAAACGATCGTCGGCCATGATTCTTCAGCCTTCACGGTACAGCGCGAAGGGCAGTGGCGCGAAGTCGATGCCGTGCTCCTTCAACTGCTTGTGGCTCAGGTACTTGGCCGACGCGAACACCAGGTGGCCGCGCCGCGGCCGCCCGGCCGCCTCGTCGTGCGCTGCGCCCCACGCGGCGAACTCGCGCGCGCGGCTCAATGTCAGCGCCGACTCGGTGCTCTTCAAGAAGGCCAGCTCGGGCCGGTACACCAGCCAGACGTGGCGGTCGTCGGTCTGGCCCAGGAACCATGGCGGTGCATCCTTCGGCGCGCTGCGCAGCGTGCCGCCGGTGGCGGTGTGGAACAGCCAGGCGCCCAGCGCCTCGGCGGCAGGCAGCCGCTCGCCGCTGAGCATGCGCTCCAGATCGAGCGCCTCGCCGAGCGTGCAGAAGGTGAAGCTGCCGCCCAGGCCGGGTGCATGCTGCGACACGCGGCGCACACCCTCGACGCGCAGCACGCCGTCGTCGACCTTGGCTTCGATGGCGTCGAAGCGGTGCGGTGCTTGGTCGTCGCGGCCGCCGCGGTCGGCCAGATCGCCCTGTGCCAGGCCTTCGCGCACCTTGATCGCCTCGACCTCGGCCAGCAGCTTGTCGGCCTGCTTCAGCTGCGTGAAGGTGATCTTCTTTTCGAGCAGCGTCTCGCGCTGCGTGCCGGCCCAGGCATAGCCATTGATCGCACGGCGCACGCGCTCGGCGGTCAGCGTGTCGGCGTAGTCCTCGCCTTCGACCAGGATGAAGCGCCGGCTGCCGCCGTCCTTGGCGTTGGCCTGGAGCACGGCGTGCGCGGTGGTGCCGGAGCCGGCGAAGGAGTCGAGGATGAGGGAGTCGTCTTGCGCGCCGATCGCGAGCACACGCTCCAGCAGGCCAGTGGGCTTCGGTGTCACGAAGACGTCGTGCTCCGACTCGCTTGACATGAGGCGCAACAACTCGGTCTTGGCGTTGCGCGTGCTGCCAACGTCCTGCCAGTGCCATAGCGTCTGAGGGACGACGCCATCCTTCACTTCGCTCAGGAACCGCTTGATGTTTGGGGCCGCGTTGCCGTCAGCGCCCCACCAGATGCGATTGTCTGCAACGTACTCGTTGAACTTCTCTTCGCTGATTCGCCAATACTTGCCCTTCGGCGGCCCTTCGATCAGCCGGCCACGCGGCGTGGTGATGGCGTACAGGCCCTTGGAGTAGACGTTTCGCGCGTCGAGGTCGCTCAGCAGCCAAGGCCCCCGCGGGTCGTTGTCTGGGTTCTGGTAGCGCGCAAGCATTTCTTCGGTGCGCGGCAGCAAGTTGAGTCGCCATTCGGCGGCTTGCTTGGCATAGACCAGCACGTAGTCGTGATCGACGCTGAAGTGCTCCGCGGTGTTCTTCGGGCTGTCCATCTTGTGCCAGACGCACGTCGCAACGAAGTTGTTCTCGCCGAAGACCTCATCCAACACCATCCGCGCGCGATGCACCTCGTTGTCGTCGAGCGTGATCCAGATCGAGCCGCGTTCGCTGAGCAGGTCGCGCAGCAGCACCAGCCGCGGCCACATCATGCACAGCCACTTGTCGTGGCGCAGCAGGTCTTCGCCGTCCACCGGGTTGGTCGACAACCACTCGCGCATGATCGGCGAGTCGACGTTGTCGCTGTAGCACCAGCCCTCGTTGCCGGTGTTGTATGGCGGGTCGATGAACACCAGGTCCACGGCACCGGCGCAGCGCGGCAGCAGACTCTTCAGCGCCGCCAGGTTGTCGCCGTGGATGATCAGGTTGCCCGCCAGGTCGGGCGCGCCGACGCCCTTGTCGGCATGCGCCAGCAGCGGCCGGTAAGGCACCGACAGGTGGTGGTTGTAGACGTACTCTTTGCCCTTGAAGACGATTTCTGGCATGCGGCGCTTTCCTTCTTGATTGGGATTCTCGCTGCAAGCCTGCCGGGGCCCCTCGGTTCCTCGGGCCCAGAGTGCGCCGCTGCCATCGCCGCCCGCTCATCGTTGGCCCACCCCCATGAAGCACCGCCGCATCGGCCCCTTCACCGTCTCGGCGCTCAGCCTGGGCTGCATCAACCTGAGCCATGCCTACGGCGTGCCGCCGCCGCCGCAAGCTGCCGAGAAGCTGCTGCACCGCGCGCTGGACCGGGGCGTGACGATGCTCGACACCGCCGCGCTGTACGGCTTCGGCGCCAACGAGGTGCTGCTCGGCCTCGACGACGGTGTGAAGCGCGTGCTTGTTGCCGCGACATCGGCGCGGCGCTGGTGGCTTTCAGCCCGACCGCGCGGGGCTTGCTCACCGGCACGCTGCGCGACCCGGCCACGTTGCACGACAAGGACCTGCGCCGCGGCATGCCGCGCTTCCAGGCCGACAACTGCGCGCGCAACCTGCGGCTGCTCGACGCTTACGCCGCCATCGCGCGCGACGCCGGCTGCAGCATGGCGCAGCTGGCGCTGGCCTGGGTGCTGTCGCGCGGCGACGACGTGATCGCGCTGCCGGGCACGACGCAGCTCGCCCACCTCGAGGACAACCTCGGCGCCGCCGGCGTGCGGCTGGGTGACGATGTGCTGCAGCGGCTGGACGCGCTGATCCACCGCCGCAGCGTGCACGGCGCGCGCTGCGGCGCGGCCACGCAGGCCGAGATCGACACCGAAGAATTCCCTGCCTGAACCGAGGCCAGGCCGTGCGCAGGCGCCGGCAGCATGCCGCCTGCGCAGCCGGTTGTGCGCCGGCAGTTCCGCGCGCTCCAGGGCGAGCTGCGCCGAACGCTGTTGCAGCGTACCGGCCGCGCGGAGGTCGCGCGGGTCGGCAGCGGTGGCGCGCGTCAACGCAGCAGCGCGCTCAGCATCGCGCCGGCGGCCGCGCCGAGCAGCAGCCCGCTCAGCACCTCGGCGCGCGTGTGCCGGCGCAACATCAGCCGCGACCACGCCACGCCCAGCGCCAGCGCCGCCGCGGCGAGCACGCCCAGCGGCTGCGGCCACAACAGCGGCACGGCAAAGGCCGCATAGACGGCATGCAGCGACAGCTTCATGCGAGTGCGCAGCAGGTGCGCCGCCAGCACCGGCAGTGCCACCAGCAGCGGTGCGGCCGCGGCCCGTGGCGGATGCCCGCTGGCCCAGGCCAGCGCGGCGGCAGCGCACAGCAGCGCCGCGAGCAGACGCGTCAGCTGGCGGCGCTCGCCGGGCAGCGAGGCATCCACATGGCGCCAGCGCCCGGTGCGCACCTGCCACAGGCTGAACAGGCCGACGATGGCGGCCACGGCCAGCGCCGAGCCCACTGCCAGACGCAGCAGCGGCGGCGGTGCCTCGGCCATCTGCGCGGCGGCGGCGATCGAGGCGGGCATCAGCAGCGCCGGGTGGCCGATCACCGACAGTGCGCGTGCGACGAGGGTGCGTGACATGCAGGCATTGTCCGCGCCAGGGCTTCGCAGCGCCGCGCGGGCGGCTGGCACGCGGGAATGAGCGCCTGCGGCGGGCGCCCGGCAGCTTGACGCAGATCAGCCTTGCCGCAGATCGGCCGCCGCGGCAATCTTCATAACGGTAAAACGGTACCCCGATACCACAATACCGGACGCAAACGCTGGCGCCGGTCGTGAAGGAAGCCGACGACATGGTGACCATCGTTCGCCGCGAGCAGTTCTCCAGCGCCTCGTTCCTGTGGGAGCTGCACGCCCCCGATGTCGCCAGCGCCGCCGAGCCGGGCCATTTCGTGATCGTGCGCCTGCACGAGGGCAGCGAGCGCATCCCGCTGACCGTGGCCGACTACGACCGCGAACGCGGCACCGTCACGCTGGTGATCCAGGCGCTGGGCAAGAGCACGCGCGAGATGCGCGACCGCTACGCCGAAGGCGACGCGATCGCCGATCTCGCCGGCCCGCTCGGGCTGCCGCAGCACATCGGGCGCGTCGGCCACGTGGTGCTGGTCGGCGGCGGGCTGGGCGTGGCGCCGGTCTTTCCGCAGCTGCGTGCGTTTCGCGCAGCGGGCAACCACACGACGACGATCGTCGGGTTTCGCAACCAGGAGCTGATCTTCTGGGACCAACGCCTGCGCGAGCACAGCGACGAGCTGATCGTGTGCACCGACGACGGCAGCGCCGGGCGGCCGGGCTTCGTCACCAGCGCGCTGCAGGAGCTGCTCGAGCGCGACGGCCCGAAGCCCGACTTGGTGGTCGCGATCGGCCCGATGCCGATGATGCAGGCCTGCGCCGAAGTCACGCGCCCCTTCGGCGTGAAGACGATGGTGTCGCTGAACACGATCATGGTCGACGGCACCGGCATGTGCGGCTCTTGCCGCGTGCGCGTCGACGGCGAGGTGCGCTTCGCCTGCGTCGACGGCCCCGACTTCGACGCGCACCAGATCGACTTCGCCGAACTCAACGCGCGCCAGCGCCGCTTCAAGGCGCAGGAGGCACAGGCCAATGCCGACTTCGACCAGGTGTGCAGCCTCGAGGACACATTGATCAAGCAGGGCAAGCGCACCTACAAGAAGTACTCGGCGGTGACGCCGCACCAGGCGAAGATGCCCGAGCGCAATGCGCGTGAGCGCGCGGCCAACTTCAAGGAAGTGAATCTGGGCTACGGCTGGGCCGATGCGCTGTACGAGGCCGAACGCTGCGTGCAGTGCCACAAGCCGCCGTGCATCGCCGGCTGCCCGGTGAGCATCGACATCCCGAAGTTCATCCGCCAGCTGATCGTGCGCGACGTCGACGGCGCGCTCGAGACGATCAACGAATCGAGCATCTTCCCGTCGGTGTGCGGGCGTGTGTGCCCGCAGGAGCGCCAGTGCGAGGCGCAGTGCATCATCATCAAGAAGAAGCTCGAGCCGGTGGCGATCGGCCGGCTGGAGCGCTTTGTCGGCGACCACGGCCAGGCCCGGCCGGCCCGGTTGCTGGGCGCAGCTGGCGCACTTGGCAAGGTGGCGATCGTCGGCTCGGGGCCGGGCGGGCTGGCCGCCGCGGCCGACCTGGCGCGCTTCGGCGCCGAGGTCACGGTGTACGAGGCGCTGCACGTGGTCGGCGGCGTGCTGCGCTACGGCATCCCGGCGTTCCGGCTGCCGCGCGACATCATCGACAAGGAAGTGCGGCGCCTGGGCGAGATGGGTGTGCATTTCGAGCTGAACAAGGTCATCGGCAAGACCTTCACGCTGGCACAGCTGATGCAAGGCAAAGGCTTCGATGCGGTGTTCGTCGCCGCCGGCGCCGGCGCGCCCACCTTCCTCGGCATCCCCGGCGAGAACGCGGGCCAGGTGCTGTCGGCCAACGAGTTCCTGACGCGCGTCAACCTGATGGGCGGCGACCAGTTTCCGTACCAGGGCACGCCGGTGGGCCTGGGCCGGCACGCGGTGGTGATCGGCGCCGGCAACACCGCGATGGACTGCCTGCGCGTGGCCAAGCGCCTGGGTGCCCACAGCGTGCGCTGCGTCTACCGCCGCACCGAGGCCGAAGCGCCGGCGCGCATCGAGGAGTTGCGCCACGCCAAGGAAGAAGGGGTCGAGTTCTGCTTCCTGCACGCGCCCGAGGCGATCCTGCTCGACGCGCAAGGCGACGTGCGCGGCCTGCGCGCGCGCCTGATGCAGCTCGGCGAGCCCGACGAGCGCGGCCGGCGCAAGCCCGAGCCCACCGACCAGACGGTGGAGCTGGAGTGCGACACCGTGATCTACGCGCTGGGCACCAAGGCCAACCCGATCATCGGCCGTTCCACCGGCGGCCTGGGCCTGGACCGGCGCGGCTACATCGTCGCCGACGAGGCGACGCAGGCGACCAACCTGCCGGGGGTGTTCGCCGGCGGCGACATCGTCACCGGCGGCGCCACGGTGATCCTGGCGATGAGCGCCGGGCGCCGCGCCGCCAGCGCGATCGCCGCCTACCTGCGCGACCCGCAGCGCGGCTGGCCGGTGTCGGCCGCGGCGGCGCACGCGCTGGCCGCCGCGGCCGAGGCGCAGTTCGCTTGACGGCGGCGTATCCAGGAGACCGACCATGGCTTTGTGCCCCAAGTGCCGCCAGCCGCTGGACGACGACGGCGACGGCGAATACATCTGCTGTGCGGGTGAAGTGCTGCAGTGGCGCTGCGCGCAGTGCGCCAAGCTCAGCGAAGGCTTCGCCTTGCCCTTCGGGTTGTGCCCGCACTGCGGCGGCGGCTTGCAGCGCCTGGGCGAGCGCAAGTTCGCCGGCGCCGCAGCGCAAGAGGCGATCCGCACCGCCTTCGAGGTCGAACTGGGCGGGCGCGACTTCTACCGCCGCGCGGCAGCCGAAGCGGGCGACGCCGCGCTCACCGACCTGTTCATGCGCTTTGCCGAAATGGAAGGCGAACACATGGCCACGCTGTCACGGCGTTATCACGTCGCCGCGCCGGACAGCGGGTCGAGCCTCAGTCTCGCGCGCGCGACGATCTACGCCGGGGTGCACGGCGCGCCGGATCGGCCCGAGCAATTGTTCCGCGTGGCGATCGCGCTCGAGCAGCGCGCCGCAGCCTTCTTCGCCGACCAGGCGGGCGACCGCACGCAAGGCCCGAGCGAACGCGAGCTGTACCGCGAGCTGGCGGCCGAGGAGCGCGAACACGCCGAGCTGCTGGCGCTGGAGTTCGAACGCTGGATGCAGGGGCGGGCGGGGCAGATGCTCATGCCCGATGCGCTGCCGGCGCCGCCGCCCTGACGGAGGCAGGCGCGAAGGCGCGGGTGCAAGGCGGCGCCCGGCGCGCCGCGCTCAGGCCCCCAACGCCGTGCGCAACCCCGCCAGCACCGCATCCGGCGCCTCGGCCATCAGGTGGTGGCCGCTGGGCACGGTGAGCACTTGCGCCTTCAGCGCCGCGGCCAGATCCCTGGTGGCCTTCGGCGGCGTCATCTGGTCGCGTGCGCCGACGATCAAGGTCGCGGGGCAAGACACCTTGGCCATCGCCGCCGTGCCGCCGGCGTAGGCGTCGCAGACGCGGAAGTCGTGCTCGAACAGGTTGATGCCGCTGCACAGCGCCTGCTGGTTGCGCATCAGCGCGCGGTTGCTGCCGTGCACCCACATGCCCGGGCCCGGGTAGCTGGGCTTGCTGGCCAGCGTGCTGATCGACAGCGCGTTGACCATGTCGATGGCCTCGAGCGGCGCTGCGCGCGCGGTGTTCAGCAGCGCATCGCTGACCTTCATCGGATACGCCGCACCCAGCAGCACCAGCCGGGTCACGCGCGCAGGTGCGCGCGCCGCGGCTTCCAACGCGATCAAGGTGCCCATGCTGTGGCCGACCAGCGTGGCCTGGCGCACGCCGGCGGCATCGAGCAGCGCCAGCGTCCAGTCGGCCAGCGCCTGCACGCTTTGCAGCGGCGGCCCGGCGCTTTGGCCGTGGCCGGGCTGGTCCGGCGCCAGCACGCCGAAGCCGTGGTGCGCGCACCAGCGCGCCAGCAGCGTCCAGCCGCTGTGGTCCTGCATCGCGCCGTGGATGAAGACCACGCACGGCAACGCCGGGTCGAAGGGCTTGCCGCCGTTGTAGGCGTAGGCCTTCATCGAGCCCTTCATCGAGCCATTTGGGCCTCGGACGTCGAGCTTCATGCCGCCTTCTCCGCCGCGCGCAGTGCACGCTTCAAGTCGTCGATCAGGTCGTCGGCGTCTTCCAGCCCAATGCTCAGGCGGATGGTGCCGGGGCCGATGCCGGCGGCGCGCAGCGCCGCGTCGTCCATGCGGAAGTGCGTGGTGCTGGCCGGATGGATCACCAGCGAGCGGCAGTCGCCGACGTTGGCCAGGTGGCTGAACAGCTTGAGCGCCTCGATGAAGGCCACCCCTTGCCGGCGCGAGCCCTTCAGGTCGAAGCTGAACACCGAGCCGCAGCCGCGCGGCAGCAGCTTTCTCGCCAGCGCCTGGCTCGGGTGGCCGTCGAGTTCGGGGTAGCCCACCCGCTGCACCATGGGCTGCGCGGCGAGGAAGCCGACGATCTTGCGCGTGTTGTCCACGTGCCGTGCCATGCGCAGCGGCAGCGTCTCGATGCCCTGCAGGATCAGCCACGCGGTGTGCGGGCTCATGCACGCGCCGAAGTCGCGCAGGCCTTCGCGCCGTGCGCGCAGCAAGAAGGCGCCGACCGAACTTTCCTCGCTGAACACCATGCCGTGGAAGCCGTCGTAAGGTTCCGTGAGTTCGGGGAAGCGAGCGCTGTTGTTCCAGTCGAAGCGGCCGCTGTCGACCAGCACGCCGCCGATCACCGTGCCGTGCCCGCTCAGGAACTTGGTGGCCGAGTGGTAGACCAGATCGGCGCCGTGGTCGAAGGGCTTCATCAGCCACGGCGTGGTGAAGGTGCTGTCCACCAGCAGCGGCAGACCGGCGTCGTGCGCGATGCTGCTCACGGTCGGGATGTCCAGCACCTCGAGCCCCGGGTTGCCCAGCGTCTCGCCGAACAGCAGCCTGGTTTCGGGGCGGATCGCCGCGCGCCAGCCGTCGATGTCGCCGGGCGGCACGAAAGTGGTCGTGATACCGAAACGTTTCAGCGTGAAGTGCAGCAGGTTGTGGCTGCCGCCGTAGAGCATCGAGCTGGCGACGATGTGCGAACCCGCGCCGGCCAGCGTGGCGATGGCCAGATGCAGCGCCGCCTGCCCGCTGGCGGTGGCGATGGCGCCGCTGCCGCCTTCGAGCGCGGCCACGCGTTCTTCCAGCACCGCGGTGGTCGGGTTGCTGATGCGGCTGTAGAC
>CAYZGL010000097.1:0-14914 GCA_964477985.1 uncultured Rubrivivax sp.
CGAACGGACGAACGGACGAACGGACGAACGGACGAACGGACGAACGGACGAACGGACGAACGGCCTGGCGGCCTGGCGGCCTGGCGGCCCGCGTCCGCAGCGGGGTTGCGCCTCGGCGCACCCTTCAGTCGAACAGCGCGGCTTCGGCCAGCGGCGGTGCCGCGGCGTCCTTGGCGGACAACAGCGGCGCGCTGCCCAGCGCCGGCCAGGCGATGGCAATCGCCGGGTCGTCCCAGCGGATGGCGCGTTCGGCCTCGGGCGCGTAGTAGGCGGTGGTCTTGTAGAGGAAGTCGGCGCTGTCGCTGGTGACCACGAAGCCGTGCGCCAGGCCCGGCGGCAGCCACAGTTGGCGGTGGTTGTCGCCGCTGAGTTCGACGCCGACCCAGCGGCCGAAGCTGGCGCTGCCGCGGCGCAGGTCCACCGCCACGTCGAACACCGCGCCTTGGGTCACGCGCACCAGCTTGCCCTGCGCATGCGGCGGCAGCTGGTAGTGCAGGCCGCGCAGCACGCCTTTGGCCGAGCGCGAGTGGTTGTCCTGCACGAAGCGCACTTCGTGGCCGACGGCAGCGTCGAAGGCTTTCTGGTTGAAGCTTTCCAGGAAGAAGCCGCGCGCGTCGCCGAAGACGCGCGGCTCGATGATCAACACGCCGGGCAGCGCGGTAGGGATGACGTTCATCAGCGCCTCAGCGGGTCGGCGGCGTCAGGCGCAGCACCGCGCAGCAGTCCAGACGCTCGAAGTCGCGGTCGAAGGTAACGATGCGCAGGCGGGCGGCCTGGGCAAAGCAGGCGAGGTACAGATCGGTCAACAGCCGAGGCGAACGCCCGGCGCTGCGTGTCGCCGCGGCCAGCAGCCCGCCACAGCTCGCGGCTTCTTCGGCGAACCCCACCTCGGGCAGGCCGGCGAAGTGCTCGTAGACATCCATCGCTCGCGACAGCGACAGCTTGGCTTCGCCCATGACCTTCGGCTCGCACAGCAGGCGCACCAGCGCCAGCATCGTCACCCGATTGAACCAAGTGCGCGGCAAAGTCGGCTGCATCCAGTAGTCGTGCGCGGCGGCATGATGGGGGTGCGACGGCGCGGCCAGGGCCAGCCAGACATTGACGTCCGGCAGATCGCCGGCATCAGCGCCCACTGCGCCTCGGCGCGGTGGCGCGGATCTCCTGCTCGTGGAGGACCTGCAACAGCTTCGCGTTGCTCGGGTTGCGCAGCGCCAGCGGCTTGTCGGGCACGATCGTCGGCAATGCGCTGCGGCGCGCGCTGCTCTTGGGCAGCGCCTGCTGCGCCAGGCCGCGCTCGACGAACTCGAGCACCAGGTCTTTCATCGGCACGCCGCTCATCGCGGCGCGCGCCTTCAACTGGCGCAGCGTGGCTTCAGGCAGATCGATCGTCGTTCGCACAAACGCATATTAGCGTCCATGTGCGCCGGTGCCGCCCGGCGCCTTGCTGTCAGTACACCTTGTCTGCAAGCAGCTTGAGCAGGTACTGGCCGTAGCCGTTCTTCAGCATCGGCTGCGCCAGCGCCTCGAGCTGCCCGCGCGTGATCCAGCCGGCGCGAAACGCGATCTCTTCCGGGCAGGCCACCTTCAGGCCCTGGCGCTTTTCCAGCGTGGCGATGAACTGCGAGGCTTCGAGCAGGCTGTCGTGCGTGCCGGTGTCCAGCCAGGCGTAGCCGCGGCCCATGATCTCGACTTCGAGCTGGCTCTTGTTCAGGTAGCGCGCGTTGACTTCGGTGATCTCGAGCTCGCCGCGCGCCGAGGGCTTGATGTCCGCCGCGATGTCGCACACCTGCGTGTCGTAGAAGTACAGGCCGGTGACGGCGTACGAACTCTTCGGCGCCGCCGGCTTTTCTTCGATGCTCAGCGCGCGCCGGTTCCGGTCGAACTCGACCACGCCGTAGCGCTGCGGGTCGTGCACGTGGTAGGCGAACACCGTGGCGCCGTCGGTGCGCGCGGCGGCGCTGTGCAGCAGGTGCTGGAAATCGTGGCCGTAGAACAGGTTGTCGCCCAGCACCAGCGCGCTGGGGCGGCCGCCGACGAAATCACGCCCGAGGATGAAGGCCTGCGCCAGGCCATCGGGGCTGGGCTGCACGCAGTAGGCGATGTCCACGCCCCATTGGTGGCCGTCGCCCAGCAGCGCCTGGAAGCGCGGCGTGTCCTGCGGCGTGCTGATCAACAGGATGTCGCGGATGCCGGCCAGCATCAGCGTGGACAGCGGGTAGTAGATCATCGGCTTGTCGTACACCGGCAGCAGCTGCTTGCTCATGGCCAGGGTGGCCGGGTGCAGCCGGGTGCCGGAGCCGCCGGCCAGGATGATGCCTTTGCGTGGAGTCATGCGAGGGAGTGTCCAAGGATTTCGGCCAGCATGCGGTCCACGCCGGCCTGCCAGGGCGGCAGGTGCAGATCGAAGGCGGTGCGCAGCTTGCGCGTGTCCAGGCGCGAATTGTGCGGGCGCGTGGCCGCCACGGGGTAGGCGCTGCTGGGAATCGGGAGGATGTCCTTTACTGCATATTCGATAGCTGCTTGCGCAGATTGGGCCTGCGCAAGCACGTGTTTTGCATAGGAAAACCAGTTGGTCTCGCCGGCCGCCGCCAGGTGGTAGATGCCGGCCTTGTCGGGCCGCGCGCGCAGCTGCACGATGGCGTGCGCGCTGACGTCGGCGATCAGCTCGGCGCCGGTGGGCGCGCCCCACTGGTCGTCGATCACGGTCAGGCGCGGCTGCTGGCGCGCCAGGCGCAGCATGGTGCGCGCGAAGTTGCCGCCGCGCGCCGCGTAGACCCAGCTGGTGCGCAGGATCAGGTGCCGGCAGCCGCTGGCGCGGATCGCGTCTTCGCCTTCGAGCTTGGTGCGGCCGTACACGTTCAGCGGGCCGGTGGGTGAATCCTCGCGCCACGGCGTGCTGCCGCTGCCGTCGAACACGTAGTCGGTACCGTAGTGGAGCAGCCAGGCGCCCAGCGCCTGCGCCTCGCGCGCCAGCACGGCGGGTGCGGCGGCGTTGATCGTGCGTGCCAGATCGGGCTCGGCCTCGGCTTTGTCGACCGCGGTGTGCGCGGCAGCGTTGACGATGATCTGCGGCGCCACCGCGCGCACCGTGGCGGCCAGCGCCTCGGGCTGGGTGAAGTCGGCGCGCAGCGGTGCCGGGCTGTCGAAGTCCAGCGCCACCAGTTCACCCAATGGCGCCAAGGAGCGCTGCAGTTCCCACCCGACCTGGCCGCCTTTGCCCAGCAGCAGGATCTTCATCGCTGCGGTGCGTCAACGCCGGCCGAAGGCGGCGCGCAGCCGCGCCACCTTGTCGGCGGCCTGGGGGTCGGCGGCGGTCTGGCGCCAGGCATGGCGCAGCAGGATGAACATGCCCAGCAGCAGCAGGCTGACCATCGTCGCACCCACCGCGATCAGCGCGCGCTTCGGCTTGCTCTTGTATTCGGGCGGCAGCGCGACATCGACCACCTGGATCAGCGCGCCCTCGCGGCTTTCGTCGACGCGCGCCAGTTCGTACTGCCGCGCGAACAGATCGAACAGCGTCTCGCGGTACTTGAACTCGCGGTACTTGCTCAGGTAGTCGGGGCCGGCGCCGTTGTCGGCGCTGCGCTCGAGCCGCGCCAGCTGGCTGCGCAGGGCGCTCAGCTCGGCGGCCTGACGCTGCACCTGCGGTGCGCTGTCGGCCATGCTGCCGCGCAGCACCTGCAGACGCACCTCGGCGGCGGTGATCTCGGCGCGCAGCCGCGCATAACTTTCGGCCGCGGCCTTGGGCTCGGCGCGCAGCGCGCCGACGTTGAAGCCGCTGGCCTCCAGCGCCTGTTGCGCCTGCGCCAACTGGTCGCGCGCTTCCTTCAACTCCTTCTCGAAGAACATGCGGCGCTGCTGCGCTTCGCTCACCGCCAGCTCCGAGGTCAGCCGGCGCAGTTCGTCGACATAGGCATTGGCCATGTCGGCGGCGCGCTGCGGGCTCTTGTCGTCGACCTCGATGCTGATCAGCCCGTCCTTCTTGCCGATGGCGATGCGCGTGTTCAGCTCCAGCGACTTGCGCGCCTCGAAGCGGTATTTGGCTTCGTAGGCCTTCATCAAGTCGAACCGGTCGATCAGCCGGTCGGTGGCCGACACGCTTTGCATCAGCGCCACGTACTGGTCGGCCGGGCTCTTGATGCTGCCGGCCGCGCCGGCCAGCCCGGCCAGCCCGCCCAGCGAGGCCAGCGCCGAGGCCAAGCCGCTTTGCTGCTGCTGCGGCGGCAGGAAGGTGGTGCGCGCGGTGTAGCTGGGGGTCATCAGGAAGGCGAAGCCCAGCGCCGCCAGGCCGATGGCCAGCGATCCCAGCAGCCACAGCTTCCAGTGTTCGACCAGCGGCAGCACCAGGTCGAGCAGGCTGACGGCGTCGTCGTCTTCGCTGGCCACGGCGTGGCCGTCGATGGGCGGGTGCTCGGCCATCGTCAGTGGGTCAGCGTGACGAAGGCGGCCACGCCCAGCGCGAACTGCGCGAGGATCTGCGTCCAGTCCTTGGCGTGCTGCACGAAGGTGGTCTTGTCCAGCTCCTCGGGCACGAACAAGGTGTCGCCCGGCAGCGCCGGCGTGCGCTCGAAGCTGTCGCGCAGGCCGCCACCCCAGCCCGATTGCTGCAGGTTGCTGACCACGGTGCCGTTGGCGCGCAGCACGAAGGTGCTGCGCGCATCGGCGCCGCGCGTCGGCCCGCCCGCCAGCTGCAGGTAGTCCGACAGAACGCGCCCGTCCTCGCGCAGATAGCTGCCGGCATTGAACACGCTGCCGAACACGCCCACGCTGCTGGGCACCGCGGGCACCAGCAGGCGGTCGCCGTCTTCCAGCATCAGCTTGGGCAGATCGCGGCTGTCGGGCGGCATCTGCAGCACGATGCGCCCGGTGGGCTTGATCTGGCGCAGCTTGTCGATCAGTCGCGTGGTCGCTGCGGCGCGGCCAGACACCGCGGCGGCCTCGTCGGCGCTGGTGATGCGCTGCGTGGAGCTGGCCAGCGAGATCTCGGTTTCCAGGTTGCGCAGCGCGCGCTCGTAGTTCTCCTGCTGCGACACGCGCACGCTTTCGCGCGTGAATTCGGTGCCGAACACGAAGGCCATCGGCGCCAGGCCGCCGGCGGCACGCAGCGCGTCGTCCAGCGTGCTGTTGGCCGGTAGCACGTAGTCGCCGGGGCGCAGCACCTCGCCTTCGACGCGCACGCGCTTGTTCTGCCGCTGCTGCGACGTGGCCAGCGTCACCGCGTTGAAGGCGCGCAGCACGTCGCCGCTTTGTAGCCTGGTGTCGGCCGCCTGCGCCATCTCGATCTGCACCGCGCGTACCGTGGCGCGGTCGTCCACGCGTTCGAGCATCAGCCGCGTGGTGTCGGCCACCGCCGAGAAGCCGCCGGCCATGCGCAACGCATAGTCCATGGTTTCGCCGGGCTTGAGTTCGAAGATTGCCGGGCGGTTGACGCTGCCGATCACCGCCACCTGCGTGCCCACGGGCCCGACGTGCACCACGTCGCCGGCCTGCACCATCAGGTCGGCGCTGCGGTTGCCGGCCAGCAGCAACTGGTACAGGTCCAGCTGCGACACGGTCTTGTTGGCGCGGCGCAGCTGGATGTCGCGAAAACTGCCCGACGCCGACGGCCCGCCGGCCTGCACCAGGGCATTGGCCATGGTGGACAGCGCGCTCACCGTGTACACCCCCGGGCGGTTGACGAAGCCGGTGACGAACACGCGCACGCCGCGCAGCTGGCCCAGCGACACGCTGAGCTCGAAGTTCCTGAAGGTCTGCGCCACGCGCTTGCGAATCGCGTCGGGCAGCTCGGCGTAGCGGATGCCGGACACCATCATCGAGCCCACGCGCGGCACGGTGATGCGCCCCGAGCGGTCGACGATCAGGCGCAGCTCGGCATCGACCGAGCCCCACACCGACAGCACCAGCTCGTCGCCGGGCGCGATCACGTAGTCGGGCGGCACCACCGGGCTGAAGTCCACCGCGCCGCGGTCGCCGTCCTGCAGCACGTCGTCGATCAGCTCGGCGCCCAGACGGCGGATCGGCAGCACTTCGCCGGGGCGCAGATTGTCCGCACGCAGGTCGAGCGCCGGATTGGCCAGGCGGTTGACGTAGATCTCGAACTCGCTGGGCAGCGCCGGCGCACGCTCGGCGCGCCGCACCTCGGCATCGCCGAGGCGCTGCGGCTGCCGCGCGCGGCGCTCCTGAGCCGCCGTGCGCTCGTCGAGCGGCGCGCGCAGCTGCCGCGGTGCCATGGCGTCGGGCGCGGTGGCGCCTTGATCGGTGGGCACGGCCAGGCGGCTGCGGTCGAGATCGCTTTGCGCCGCGGCCACACCGGCACCGAGCATCAGCCAGGCCAGCGCAGCGGCACGCAGCCATGCCGGCAGCGGCGAGAAAGACAAATGATCGCGAATGGAGTGCATGCGAGGTGGCCTCGGGCGGCAAGCCCGGGTGGGTTGCGCCGGCATGGACACGGCGCGCGGCGAGCGGCGAGCAATGGCCGCACCGCAGGGGTTGCCCGGCCGGCCAGCCGAAGGCGCGCATTCTAGCCGCGCGGGGCTGCGGCCTAGAATTCGCCGCATGCTGATCCTGGTCGTGGCGTTTGCCGTGTCGCTCGTGATCACCTTGATCACCGTGCGTTCGGCCAAGGCCCACGCGCACCTGTCGCACGACCACGATCTGTCGGGGCCGCAGAAATTTCATGCGATGCCGGTGCCGCGCATCGGCGGCTTCGGCATCCTGGCCGGCGCCGTCGCCGGCACCGCGGTGCTGTGGCTGCAGGACGCGCCGTCGGGCCAGCAAGCGCTGCTGCTGCTGGCCTGCGGCTTGCCGGCGCTGCTGGCCGGGCTGGCCGAGGATCTGACGAAGAAGGTCAGCCCGTCGCGCCGCCTGCTGGCCACCGCGCTGTCGGCGCTGCTGGCGGTGTGGCTGCTCGATGCGGTGATCCGCCGCACCGCGATCCCGGGGCTGGACTGGATCGTGGGCTTCCCGGTCGGCGCCGCGCTGGTGACCACCTTCGCGGTGGCCGGCGTGGCCAACTCGATCAACATCATCGACGGCTTCAACGGGCTGGCGTCGATGTGCTGCGTGCTGATCCTGCTGTGCCTGGCCTATGTCGGCTTCCAGGTCGACGACCTGCTGGTGACCTGGCTGGCGCTGGCCGGCGCGGGGGCGCTGCTGGGTTTTTTCGTCTGGAACTTTCCCGCCGGGCTGATCTTCCTGGGCGACGGCGGCGCCTACTTCATGGGCTTCTACCTGGCCGAGGTGGCGATCCTGCTGCTGGCGCGCAACCCGACGGTGTCGCCGATGTTCCCGCTGCTGCTGTGCATCTACCCGGTGTTCGAGACCGTGTTCTCGATCTACCGGCGCCGTTTCCTGCGCGCGGTGCCGCCGAGCATGCCCGACGGCATCCACCTGCATTCGCTGATCTACCGCCGCGTGATGCGCTGGGCGGTGGGCAACCGCAGCGCCAAGGCGCTGACGCGGCGCAACTCGATGACTTCGCCCTATCTGTGGCTGCTGTGCATGATGGCGGCGATTCCATCGGTGCTGTTCTGGGACAACACCGCGGTGCTGTCGCTGTTGATCCTGCTGTTCGGCTTCAGCTACGTGGTGTTGTATTGGCGCATCGTTCGCTTCCGCTCGCCGCGCTGGATGGTGTTCAGGCGCTGATCGGCGACCGCGTGCATCGGGGATAATCCCTAGCACATGAGCGAAACCACACCCGCAGACACCGCCCCCACGCTGTTCAGCACCCTTCCCCTCGACGCCAAGCTGCTGCGCGCGGTCGCAGACCAGGGCTACGCGTCGATGACCCCGATCCAGGCCAAGGCGATCCCGATCGTTCTGTCGGGCCGCGACGTGATGGGCGCCGCCCAGACCGGCACCGGCAAGACGGCCGCCTTCTCGATCCCGCTGCTGCAGAAGATGCTGAAGCACGAGAACGCCAGCATGTCGCCGGCGCGCCATCCGGTGCGCGCGCTGGTGCTGGCGCCCACGCGCGAGCTGGCCGACCAGGTCGCGGCCAACATCCTGGCCTACGCCAAGCACACGCAGCTGCGCACCGCGGTGGTGTTCGGCGGCATCGACATGAAGCCGCAGACGCTGCAGCTCAAGGGCGGCGTCGAAATCCTGGTGGCCACGCCGGGGCGGCTGCTGGATCACATCGAAGCCAAGAACTGCGTGCTCAACCAGGTCGAATACGTGGTGCTCGACGAAGCCGACCGCATGCTCGACATCGGCTTCCTGCCCGACCTGCAGCGCATCCTGTCGTACCTGCCGCGGCAGCGCCAGACGCTGCTGTTCTCGGCCACCTTCTCGCCCGAGATCCGCCGCCTGTCGCAAAGCTACCTGCAGGACCCGGTGACGGTGGAAGTGGCGCGGCCCAATGCCACGGCCTCCACCGTCGAACAGCACTTCTACAGCGTGGCCGACGACGACAAGCGCCGTGCGGTGCGGCAGGTGCTGCGCCAGCGCGAGCTGGCGCAGGCGCTGGTGTTCGTCAACAGCAAGCTGGGCTGTGCGCGGCTGGCGCGCGCCTTCGAGCGCGACGGCCTGAAGACCAACGCGCTGCACGGCGACAAGTCGCAGGACGAACGGCTGAAGGCGCTGGATGCCTTCAAGCGCGGCGAGGTCGACGTGCTGGTGGCCACCGACGTGGCCGCGCGCGGGCTGGACATCGCCGACCTGCCGGCGGTGTTCAACTTCGACGTGCCCTTCAATGCCGAGGACTACGTGCATCGCATCGGCCGCACCGGCCGCGCCGGCGCCTCCGGCCTGGCGGTGACGCTGGTGGCGCGCGACGACATGCGCGGGGTCGGCGAGATCGAAAAGCTGATCAAGAAGAAGATCGAGATCGAGGCCTTCGAGCTGGACGACCAGCGCCCGCGCCGGCCGCGGCGCGGCGACGACGACGAGCCGCGCCATGCCTCCGGCCGCCCGGCGTGGCGCACGCCGTCGGCACCGGCGATGGCCCGTGTCAGCGACCCCTTCTTCGACCGGCCCTACGAGCCCTCGGGCACGGGCACGCCGGCGTGGGAGGCGGCCAAGAGCGTTGCCGCGCCGCCGCCGCGCGCGCTGTCGCCCAACATCCGCAGCAAGAAGCGCACGGCGGCGCTGCTGGGCGGCTGAGCGGCTGAGCGGCCGGCGCGTTCAGCCGGCGGCGAGGAAGGCGAACACCGCCGGCACGCGCTCGGGCATGGCTTGCGGCCGCTGGCGCCACGCGGCGATGCGCTCGCTGCGCGTCCAGCCCGTTGGCAGGCCCAGGCCGCAGCTCACCGACAGCCGCGTGTGGGCGTCCAGCGTGTCCAGCAGAGCTTGCAGCAGTGCGCCGTTGCGATAGGGCGTTTCGATCAGCAACTGGGTCTGGTCATGGCGCCGCGACTGCGCCTGCAGCTCGCGCAGCCGCGCCGCGCGCTGCGGCGGCTGTTGCGGCAGGTAGCCGGCGAAGGCGAAGCACTGGCCGTTCAACCCGCTGGCCGCCAGCGCCAGCAGCAGCGAGCTGGCGCCGGGCAGCGGCAGCACCGCGATGCCCAGCGCGTGCGCCGCCGCGACCGCTGCCGCGCCGGGGTCGGCCACCGCCGGCAACCCGGCTTCGCTGATCAGCCCCAGGTCGTGGCCGGCCAGTGCGGGCGCCAGCAGCTGCGGCCAGGGCGGCGGCGCGGCGGTGCTGCGGCCCTTGGGGGGCCGCGGCAGCTCATGCACGTCGATCGCCTGCAATGGCAACGCCAGCGGCTGCACCGCGTGCACGCGCTTCAGGAAGGCACGCGCACTGCGCGCGTCTTCGGCCAGCCAGTGCGACAGGCCGGCCGCAAGCTGCAGCACGCCCAGCGGCAGCTGCTGCCGAATATCCACCGGCTCGGCGCCCAGGTCCAGGGTGTTGGGCACCAGCAGCAGGCGGCCTCGACTCATGCTCGCGGTGACGGTGACGGCGACGCGGTGCGCAGCGCATCGATGCCGGCCTGGCGCAGCAGCTCGGCGGTGCGGATCAGCGGCAGCCCGACCAGCGCGGTCGGGTCGTCCGATTCGATGGCAGCCAGCAGCGCGATGCCCAGGCCTTCGGACTTGGCGCTGCCGGCGCAGTCGTAGGGCTGCTCGGCGCGCAGGTAGTGCTCGATCTCGTCGTCGCTCAGCTCGCGAAAGCGCACGCGCACGCTGCACAGTGCCGCGCGGTCGAACCCGGGGTCGGCGCGCACCACGGCCACCGCGGTGTGGAACAGCACCGTGCGTGCGCGCATCGAGAGCAACTGCTGCACCGCGCGCTCGTGCGTGCCCGGCTTGCCCAGCGCCTGCCCGTCCAGCTCGGCCACCTGGTCCGAGCCGATGACCACGGCGCGGGGGTGCTGCTGCGACACCGCGCGCGCCTTGGCCCGCGCCAGCCGCGACGCCAGCTGCGGCGGTGTCTCGCCGGGCAGGGCCGACTCGTCGACCGCCGGCGCCTGCACCTCGAAGGGCAAGCGCAAGCGCGACAGCAACTCGCGCCGGTAGCGCGAGGTCGATGCCAGGATCAGCGATGCGGCCAGGGCCATCGGCGCATTGTCCCACCGCCGCTACACTGGCCCGATGGACCCCGATCGCTCGGCACCGCGGCCATGACGGCACCCGCAGGCTTCGACCCGCGCCGGCTCGACGTCGCCGCGTTCGCGCGTGCCGCAGGGGCTGTGCAGGGCCAATGGCCGCTGAGCGTGATGCCGCGGCTGCTGCAGGATGCGCTCGCGCCGGCGCGTGAGGAGGCGGCCGCTGCGGTGGCGTGGTCGGCGCGCGGCCTGAGCAAGCCGGTGGCGGGCGGCGAGCCCGAGATCCGGCTGCAGTTGCGCGCGCGAACGAGTCTGCAGCTGTGCTGCCAGCGTTGCCTGCAGCCGGTGGAGGTGCCGCTCGACGTGCAACCCACGATGCGCTTCGTGCGTGGCGAGCAGCAAGCCGAGGCACTGGACGAGCAGAGCGACGAGGACGTGCTGGCCCTGACCACGGCGCTGGACCTGCAGCAGCTGATCGAGGACGAGCTGATCCTCGCGCTGCCGCTGGTGCCGCGCCACGAGCACTGCCCGCGGCCGCTGCCGATGTCGGCCGGGCAGGCCGACGCGGCGGCCGCGCAGCCGCCGGGCCATGCATTCGCAGCGTTGGCGGCGCTGCGCCGCGGCGGCGGTCCCGGCGGCCAAGGCCAGCCGGGCTGAGCGGCCCACCCGGGCCGCCGCGGTCGCGCTGATATACTCGATACCTTTTGCGCGGCCCGGCCCTATAGTGCCCACCCGGACTGGCCGAGCGCCGAACGCGGGCTGCGCCCCGCAGGAGTTCCCGATCATGGCAGTCCAGCAGAACAAGAAGTCGCCGTCCAAGCGCGGCATGCACCGCTCGCACAACGCGCTGGGCCAGCCCGGCACGGCCATCGAGCCGACCACCGGCGAGGTGCACCTGCGCCACCACATCAGCCCGACCGGCTTTTACCGCGGCCGCAAGGTCCTGAAGACCAAGGCCGACGCCTGAGGCGCGATGTCGTCGGCTGCGCAATGGGCGCGTTGCGCACGGCGCTGCCAGGATCGCGGCCTTGCACGCGGCCGCGCGTTGCCCTAACGTAGCCGCAGGGCACCTTTGCTCGGTGCCGCCAACGACAACAACTGCCCAGCGCCTTCGTCACTTGCTGCCGTGACACACCCCACCGCACTCGAACCCCTGAGCGCTGTCAGCATCGCGGTGGATTGCATGGGCGGGGACCACGGTCCGAGCGTCACGTTGCCCGCGTGCCGCGCCTTCCTGCAGCGTCACCCGCAGGCCAGGCTGGTGCTGGTGGGCAGCGCGGCGGCGCTGGCGGCCGCCCGAGACTGGCCTGGTTGTCAACGGGTCGAGGCCACCGAGGTGGTGGCAATGGACGATCCGGTCGAACTCGCGCTGCGCCGCAAGAAGGACTCTTCGATGCGCGTGGCGATCAACCAGCTGGTCGGCGCCGACGGCGCGCCACCTGCGGCGCAGGTGTGCGTGTCGGCCGGCAATACCGGCGCGCTGATGGCGCTGGCGCGCTACATCCTGAAGACGCTGGAAGGCATCGACCGCCCGGCGATCGCCACCGTGATGCCCAACCGCGCCGACCGCTACACGACGGTGCTCGACCTGGGTGCCAACGTCGATTGTTCGCCCGAACACCTGCTGCAGTTCGCGGTGCTGGGCAGCGCGCTGGTGGCGGCCGTCGACGGCAAGGAAGAACCCAGCGTCGGCTTGCTGAACATCGGCGAAGAGGCGATCAAGGGCAGCGACACCATCAAGCGCGCGGCCGAACTGCTGCGCGCGGCGGCAGCCGGCGGGCAGATCAACTTCCACGGCAACGTCGAGGGCAACGACATCTTCAACGGCACCACCGACATCGTGGTGTGCGACGGCTTCGTCGGCAACGTGCTGCTGAAATCGTCCGAAGGGCTGGCGACGATGCTGACCGAATTCATCCGCCAGGAGTTCACCCGCGGCGCCTACAGCAAGCTGGCCGCCCTGGTGGCGCTGCCGGTGCTGAAGCACTTCAAGAAGCGCGTCGATCCGCGCCGCTACAACGGCGCCGCGCTGCTGGGCCTGCGCGGGCTGGTCTTCAAGAGCCACGGCTCGGCCGATGCCTTTGCTTTCGAGCACGCGCTCGGCCGCGCCTATGATGCCGCGCGCAACCGCCTGACCGACCGCGTGCGCGAGCGCATCGCACTCAGCCGCACGCAGGGTGCGCCGTCCGCCACCGGCACCGAACAAGCTGCATGAGCACACCCCGTTTCACCCGCATCGTCGGCACCGGCAGCCATCTGCCGCCGCGCCGGCTGACCAACGCCGATCTGGTGCAGCAGCTGGCACAGCGCGGCATCGAGACCAGCGACGAGTGGATCGTCGAGCGCACCGGCATTCGCGCGCGCCATTTCGTCGACGCCGGCGTCAACGCCAGCGATCTGGCCGAGCAGGCGGCGCGGCGTGCGCTGCAGGCGGCCGGTTGCAGCGCCGAGGACCTGGACCTGATCATCGTCGCCACCTCCACGCCGGACATGGTGTTCCCGTCGACGGCGGCCATCGTGCAGCGCAAGCTGGGGGTGTACGGCTGTCCGGCCTTCGATGTGCAGGCGGTGTGCTCCGGCTTCATCTACGCGCTGACCGTGGCCGACGCGATGATGCGCACCGGCGCGGCCCATACCGCGCTGGTCGTCGGTACCGAGGTGTTCTCGCGCATCCTCGACTTCAACGACCGCGGCACCTGCGTGCTGTTCGGCGACGGCGCCGGCGCGGTGGTGCTGCGTGTGGGCGAGGTGCCCGGCATCCTGGCCGCCGACCTGCACGCCGACGGCCGGCATGTCGACATCCTGTGCGTGCCGGGCACCGTGTCCGGCGGCGAGGTGCTGGGCGACCCGCTGCTGAAGATGGACGGCCAGGCGGTGTTCAAGCTGGCGGTGGGCGTGCTCGAGAGCACCGCGCGCACCGTGCTGGAAAAGGCCGGGCGCAGCGCCGAGCAGATCGACTGGCTGATCCCGCACCAGGCCAACATCCGCATCATGCAGGCCACCGCACGCAAGCTGAAGCTGCCGCCGAGCAAGGTCATCGTGACGGTGGACGAGCATGGCAACACCTCGGCGGCGTCGATCCCGCTGGCGCTGGATGCGGCGGTGCGCGACGGGCGCATCCGCCCCGGGCACAGCGTGCTGCTCGAAGGCGTGGGCGGCGGCTTCACCTGGGGTTCGGTGCTGTTCGACTTCTGACACTGGCAAGGACCGCGCATGGCTTCGTTTGCATTCGTCTTTCCGGGGCAGGGCTCGCAGTCGGTGGGCATGCTCAACGGCTGGGGTGATCACCCGGCGGTGCGCGACACGCTGGCCGAAGCCTCGGCCGCACTCGGCCAGGACCTGGGTGCGCTGATGCGCGGCGGGCCACAGGACGAACTCGACCTGACCACCAATACGCAGCCGGTGATGCTGTGCGCCGGCATCGCCGCTTACCGCGCCTGGCGCGCCGAGGGCGGGGCCGAGCCGGCGGCGGTGGCCGGGCATTCGCTGGGCGAATACAGCGCGCTGGTGGCCGCCGGGGTGCTCGAGCTGGCCGATGCGCTGCGGCTGGTGCGCTTTCGTGCGCAGGCGATGCAGCAGGCGGTGCCGGTCGGTGCCGGCGCGATGGCCGCGGTGCTGGCGCTCGAGCCCGAGCAGGTGGCGCAGGGCTGTGCCAAGGCCGCGGCCGAAAGCGGCGAGGTGGTGGCAGCCGCCAACTTCAACGACCCGCGCCAGACCGTGATCTCCGGCTCGGCCGCCGGTGTCGACAAGGCGCGCGAGGTGCTCAAGGCGATGGGCGCCAAGCGCGTGGTGCCGCTGCCGGTGTCGGCGCCGTTCCACTGCTCGCTGATGAAGCCCGCGGCCGAGGCGCTGCGCGAGCGTCTGGCCGAAGTGCCTTTCGCCGCGCCGCGCATCGCGCTGGTGAACAACGTCGACGTCGCGGTGCAGACCGACGCCGCAGCGATCCGCGATGCGTTGTACCGGCAGGCCTATGGCCCGGTGCGCTGGGTCGAAGTGGTGCGCGCGCTGCGCGCGCGGGCCTTGAGCCACTTCGTCGAATGCGGCCCGGGCAAGGTGCTGGCGGGCATGGTCAAGCGCATCGACGCCGAGGCCCAGGTGCTCGCGCTGTACGACCCCGCCACGCTGGCCGAATGCAAGGAGGCACTGCAATGAGCACCGAGACACAGGTTGCGCTGGTCACCGGTGCGTCGCGCGGCATCGGCCGCGCCATCGCCGTGACGCTGGCCGCACAAGGCTTCAAGGTGATCGGCACGGCCACCACCGAGGCCGGCGCGCAGGGCATCGGCGCGGCGCTGGCCGACTATGCCGGCTGCCGCGGCGTGTGCCTGGACGTCAACGACGCCGCGGGCGTGGACGCGCTGGTCGAAGCCATCGTCAAGGAGCACGGCGCGCTGCACGTGCTGGTCAACAACGCCGGCATCACG
>CAYZGL010000098.1:0-14886 GCA_964477985.1 uncultured Rubrivivax sp.
ACCCGGTGGAGTTCGTGCACCCGCACAAGAACTGCATCGTCACGCAGCGCGAGGTCGGCCTGGACACCGACGGCTGGGAGGCGGCGCTGAAGAACACCTTGCGCCAGGCGCCCGACGTGATCCTGATGGGCGAGATCCGCGACCGCGAGACGATGGACCACGCGGTGGCCTTCGCCGAGACCGGCCACCTGTGCATGGCCACGCTGCACGCCAACAGCTCCAACCAGGCGCTGGACCGCATCATCAACTTCTTCCCCGAAGAGCGCCGCGCGCAGCTGCTGATGGACCTGTCGCTGAACCTGCGCGCGCTGGTGTCGCAGCGGCTGCTGCCGCACCAGGAGGGCAAGGGCCGCGTCGCCGCGGTGGAGATCATGCTGAACACGCCGCTGGTGGCCGACATAATCTTCAAGGGCGAGGTCGGCGACATCAAGGAGCTGATGAAGCGCAGCCGCGAGCTGGGCATGCAGACCTTCGACCAGGCGCTGTTCGACCTGTACGAAGCGCACCAGGTGACCTACGAAGACGCATTGCGCAACGCCGATTCGGTGAACGACCTGCGGCTGCAGATCAAGCTGCACAGCCAGCGTGCGCGCAACCCCGACCTGGCTTCGGGCACCGAGCACCTGACGATCGTTTGAGCCCGCGGCCGCCTGGCGGCCGCCCCCTGAGGCGGCACCGAACCCGATCGGCGGACCCGGATCGGATTCGGCCCGCTCGTTCCTGCCTCTGCACCGCGCCGCCTGCGGCGACGTTTCTCCCCGGGGGACACATTCGTCGCCAAGCCATACTCGAGCGATGAGCAAGACCTGCGACCCCGTGCCACCGCGCCGCGTGGCCTTCATCGGCCTGGGCGTGATGGGCTACCCGATGGCCGGGCACCTGGCGCGCGCCGGGCACCGCGTCACCGTCTACAACCGCAACGCCGCCAAGGCCGAGCAGTGGCAGGCGGCGTACGGCGGCCAGCGCGCCGCCACCCCGGCGGCGGCGGCCAACGGTGCCGAGTTCGTCTTCGCCTGCGTCGGCAACGACGACGACCTGCGCAGCGTGACGCTCGGCGAAGACCTGGGCGGCGAACGCGGCAGCGCGGGCGCCTTCGCCGGCATGGCGCCGGGCGCGGTCTTCGTCGACCACACCACCGCATCGGCCGCGGTGGCGCGCGAGCTGCACGCCGCGGCGCTGCAGCGCGGCCTGCAGTTCGTCGACGCGCCGGTGTCCGGTGGCCAGGCCGGCGCGGTCAACGGCGTGCTCACGGTGATGTGCGGTGGTGATGCCGCGGCCTTCGACGCGATGCGCCCGCTGGCGCTGGCCTATGCACGCGCGGTCACACGGGTCGGCGGCCCCGGCGCCGGCCAGCTGTGCAAGATGGTCAACCAGACCTGCATCGCCGGGCTGGTGCAGGGGCTGGCCGAAGCCATCGCCTTCGGCGAGAAGGCCGGGCTGGACATGAAGCAGGTGCTCGAGGTCATCGGCCAGGGCGCGGCGCAGAGCTGGCAGATGGACCACCGCGGGCCCACCATGATCGAAGGCCGCTTCGACTTCGGCTTCGCGGTCGACTGGATGCGCAAGGACCTGGGGCTGGTGCTGGCCGAAGCGCGGCGCAACGGCGCGCGGCTGCCGGTGACGGCGCTGGTCGACCAGTTCTACGGCGACCTGCAGCGCTCGGGCGGCGGCAGGCTGGACAGCTCCAGCCTGATCGAGCGGCTGCGCGGCTGAAAGCGCCGCGCTACTTGGCGGGCGCCGACGCGGCCGCCGGCGGCGGCACCAGCATCGCCGCGGCCTCGGCCGGCGAGATGATCTCGAAGACCTTCACCACGCGTTGCACGCCGCCCACGCCGCGCACCACCTGCGCGGCCACCATCGACTCGACCTCGGTGACGCGGCCCATCAGGTAGACCACGCCGCGCTCGGTAACCACCTTGACCGACACCACCTGCAATTCCTTGGTGTCGAAGATCGCGGTCTTGACCTTGCCGGTGATGATGGTGTCGTTGGCACGCTGCGACAGCGTGGAGTTGGGCATCACCGCCAGCTCGTTGAGCACGGTGCGCACGTTCTCCACCTTGGCGATCTCGGCTTCGATCTTGGTGCGGTCGGCCTCGGTCGGCACCTCGCCGGTGAGCAGCACCACGCGGTTGTAGCTGGTGGCGTTGACGTGGCCGCGCTGGCCGATGGTTTCGTCGATCGCCACCGCGGCGCGCAGTTCGATGGCCTGGTCGTCGAGCTGCGTGCCGCTGCTGCGGCGGTCCATCGCCACCATCGCGCTGCCCGCCACCGCCCCGCCGGCCAGCGCGACGCAGCCGCCGAGCCCGCCGAGCACCGCCCCCGCCAGCACGCCGGCCCACAGCAAACGCCCCGCGCCGGCGCGGTGCAAAGCTCGATGTTTCATGCGTTGTCCTGTTCTCCCATCAGTTGCACGTCGAGCGCATCGCACAGGCAGTGCAGCGCCAGCAGTTGCGTCTCGAGCACGCGCGCGGCGCGCTCGTGCGGCACCGCCAGCAGCACGTCGGTTTCCTTCAATCTGCCGCGCAGCGCCGCCGCAGCGCCCGCGCCGAGCAGCACGATGCTCATGTCGCGCGCCTGCGCAGCGGCGATCGCCGCCTCGAACACCTGAGCGTGCGGCGCGTCGCCCGCGTGGCCATCGATCAGCACCAGCACGTCGCCGCCCTGCCCCAGCGCCTGCACCTGTTTGGCAAACACCTGCGGCGCCGGCAATCGCGTGAGCAGCGCGCTGTCGCCGGCCAGCGCCAGCGCCGCCAGGCCGGGGCGCTCGCGCTCGAAGCGGTCGACCAAGGCGGCGCAGAAGTGTTGCGCCAGCGCCGCGGCACCACCCGTGCCGCCGACCAGCAGCTTGCCGCCGGAGGTGATGCAGCCGGTCAGCGCCTGCGCGGCCTCGGCGATCGGCCGGCTGAGCGTTTCGGCGGTCTGGTATTGGAGATCAGCGCTGTCGAAGAACTGCTGCTGGATGCGCTGTTCGAGCATGAGCATGGATCATATGACATGGGTCGACGCAGCCCGGTTCCACCGCCGGCGCCGCGCGGGGGCGCGGCGGCGGGCGCTTCAGCCGGCGTCGAAGGCGCCCCTGATCCAGCGGATCTGGCCGCCGTCGATGGCCACCGCGTCGAAGCGGCACGGCGGCACGCTGGCCAGCCGCATCAGATAGTGCCTTGCCGCGCGCACGATGCGCTGCTGCTTGGCCGCGCCGATGCTGGCCAGCGCGCCGCCGTGCTCGGCCTGCGCGCGCGCACGCACCTCGACGAAGACCAGCGTGCCGTCGCGTTCGCGCAGGATCAGGTCGACCTCGGCGCCTCGCGCGTGCGCGCCGCCGGCCACCCGATAATTGCGCTGCACCAGCTGCAGGCCGTGGCGCTGCAGATGGGCCAGCGCCAAGGCCTCGGCCTCGTCGCCGATGGCCTTGGTGTTGCGCGCCCCGCGCCCGTCGCGCTCATCGCGCTCATCGCGCTCATCGCGCTCATCGCGTCCACCGCCGCTGCCGCGGCCTTTCGCATTGAACATCGACTCCTCGTTGCTGCAGCGCGCCGCCGCCGAAGCCGCCGGCGCGCAGCAGTATCCCGCAGCCGCGTTGTATGTCGTGGCCACGCCGATCGGCAACCTGGCCGACCTGAGCCTGCGCGCGATCCACGTGCTCGGGCGCGTCGATGCGGTGGCCTGCGAGGACACCCGCGTCAGCGCCGCGCTGCTGCGCCACCTCGGGCTGGACAAGCCGCTGCTCGCGCTGCATGCGCACAACGAACAGCAGGCCGCCGAGCGCGTGCTGCAGCGGCTGGGTGGCGGCCAGCGTGTGGCCTATGTCAGCGACGCCGGCACCCCGGCGGTGTCCGACCCCGGCGCCGCGCTGGTGGCGCGGGTGGCGGCGGGCGGCTACCGCGTGCTGCCGCTGCCCGGCGCGAGCAGCGCGTTGGCCGCGCTCAGCGTAGCCGGCGATGCGCGCGCGGCGGGCTTTTGCTTCGCCGGTTTCCTGCCGGCACGCGGCGCGGCGCGCGCCGCGGCGCTGGCCGCGCTGGTGAACGACCGGCGCACGCAGCTGTTGTTCGAAGCGCCACACCGCATCGGCGCGCTGGCGCAGGAGCTGGCGGCACTGGCGCCGCAGCGCAGCGTGACGCTGTGCCGCGAGCTGACCAAGCAGTTCGAGACCGTGTACACGCTGCCCGCCGCCGAGCTGCCCGGCTGGCTGGCGGCCGATGCCAACCGCCGCCGTGGCGAATTCGTGCTGGTGCTGCACGCGCCGGCGCCGGCGGATGACGACGCCCAAACGCTGCCGGCCGCGGCGCTGAACACGCTGCGCGTGCTGCTGCGCGAGCTGCCGTTGAAGCAGGCGGTGAGCCTGGCGGCCGAACTGAGCGCGGCGCCGCGCAATGCGCTGTACCAGGCCGCTTTGCTGCTGAAGGCCGCCAGCGACGAGCGCGGCTGATCGAGCCGAATCGAGCCCGGTCGAGGCTCAGACCTTGCGCTGCGCCGCCGCGCACCCACTTCTAGAATGTTTCGCGTCCGTCTCGCCGTCTCGTCCCCGCACCCCGCACCCCGCCGCCCGTTGCCACCGAAAGAGCCCCGCCCATGATCAGCCGCGAACCCACCATCGAACGTCTGGCCACGGCCGAGCGTGTGCTGCTCGAGCCCTACGGCCTGAACGAGGCCACGCTGGCGCGCGCGCTGGCCACCATCGGCGAGCACCGCATCGACGACGCCGACCTGTACTTCCAGAGCACGCGCCACGAGGGCTGGAGCCTGGAAGAAGGCATCGTCAAGAGCGGCAGCTTCAGCATCGAGCAAGGCGTGGGCGTGCGTGCGCTGGCCGGCGAGAAGACGGCTTTCGCCTATTCCGACGAGTTGTCCGAAGCCGCGCTGCTCGACGCCGCGCGCACCGTGCGCAGCATTGCCGCGGCCGGGCAGAGCAAGCGCGTGAAGGTCGGCGCCGCGCCGCACCACGCCGCCAGCCGCGTGCTGTACGCGCCCACCGACCCGATCGCCACGCTGGACAGCGCCGGCAAGGTGGCGCTGCTGGAACGCGTGGAAAAGATGGCGCGCGCCAAGGATCCGCGCATCGTGCAGGTGATGGCCGGGCTGGCCGCCGAGCACGACGTGGTGCTGGTGGCACGCGCCGACGGCACGCGTGCGGCCGACGTGCGCCCGCTGGTGCGGGTGTCGGTGACGGTGATCGCCGAACAGGACGGGCGGCGCGAAGTCGGCACCGGCGGCGGCGGCGGGCGCTTCGGCCTGGGCTACTTCCAGGACGAGGTGCTGAAGTCCTATGTCGAACAGGCGGTGAACGCCGCGCTGACCAACCTCGAGGCCCGCCCGACGCCGGCCGGCGAGATGAGCGTGGTGCTGGGCCCCGGCTGGCCCGGCGTGCTGCTGCACGAGGCGGTGGGCCACGGCCTGGAAGGCGACTTCAACCGCAAGGGTTCGAGCACCTTCGCCGGGCGCATCGGCCAGCGCGTGGCGGCCAAGGGCGTGACCGTGCTCGACGACGGCACCATCGCCGACCGGCGCGGCTCGCTGAACATCGACGACGAGGGCCACGCCACGCAGCGCAACGTGCTGATCGAAGACGGCATCCTGAAGGGCTACCTGCAGGACACGCTGAACGCGCGGCTGATGCGCGTCAAGCCCACCGGCAACGGCCGGCGCGAAAGCTACGCACACGTGCCGATGCCGCGCATGACCAACACCTACATGCTGGCCGGCAAGCGGCCCAAGGAAGAGATCATCGCCAGCCTGAAGCGCGGCGTGTACGCCACCAATTTCGGCGGCGGGCAGGTCGACATCACCAGCGGCAAGTTCGTGTTCTCGGCCAGCGAGGCCTTCTGGGTCGAGAACGGCAAGATCCAGTATCCGGTGAAGGGCGCCACGCTGATCGGCAACGGCCCCGAGGCGATGACCCGCGTCAGCCTGATCGGCAACGACCTGCAGCTGGACACCGGCGTGGGCGTGTGCGGCAAGGACGGCCAGAGCGTGCCGGTGGGCGTGGGCCAGCCCACCTTGCGCATCGACCGCCTGACCGTGGGCGGTACCGCGTGAGGAACTGAAGGCGTGCCTGCGCACGCGCCGCACGCGGGCGAGGATCTGCACGGCGAACGGGGATGAAATCATGCAAACCATTCACGACTCGCGCCACGCGCTGGCCACGCTGGACGACGCCGGCATCGGCACGCTGCAGCTGCGCGACGCCGGCAAGCTGAACATCGTCGGCACGCCGGCCATCGGCGAATTGCGCGCCGCGTTGCACACGCTGGCGGCAACGCCGGCGCTGCGCGTGCTGGTGCTGCGCGGCCACAGCGAGCACGCCTTCATCGGCGGCGCCGACATCGGCGAGATGGCGCAGCTGACGCCGGCCACGGCCAAGGTCTTCATCACCGGCTTGGCGGCGCTGTGCGACGCGGTGATGCAAGTGCCGGTGCCGGTGATCGCGCGCATCACCGGCTGGTGCCTGGGCGGCGGGCTCGAGGTGGCGCTGGCCTGCGACCTGCGCTTGTGCGACGACAGCGCGGTGTTCGGCATGCCCGAGGTCAAGGTCGGCATCCCGTCGGTGATCCACGCCGCGCTGCTGCCGCGGCTGATCGGCCAGGCACGCTCCGACTGGCTGCTGCTGACCTGCGAAAACATCGGCGCCGAGCAGGCCGAACGTTGGGGCCTGGTGCACGAACGCTGCGCGCCGGGCGGGCTCGACACGCTGGTGCAGCAGCGCGCGAGCGCGCTGGCCGCATTGCCGCCACACGCGCTGCGCCAGCAAAAACACCTGCTGCAGCACTGGCAGACGGCGTCGCTGACGCAGGCGGTGCAGCACAGCATCGACCAATTCGCGTTGGCCTACACCAGCGGCGAGCCGCAGGCCCTGATGGGCGAGTTCATGGCGCGCAAGCTGGCGCGCAGCAAGTCGCGCACGTAGCCCCGTCAGGCTGAAGTTCGCGCGCCGCTGGCGGCGCGCTCAATGCGGCTTGCGCGGCTGGTTGAATGCGTCGGGGCGGATCACGTTGCCGTCTTGCTGTGCGGCGCGACGCGCGCGGCGGATCACCTCGCTGGCTTGCTCGGCGGCCTGCGCGGCTTGCGCGCCTGGGTTCCCATCGCGCCCGCTGCGGCGCAGCCGGCGCCGACCGGCGTGCCAGGCACGCCGCAGCGCAGTGTCGACGCGCTGGCGCTGCCGTGGCGGCAGCGCCATGTGCAGCAGCAGCGCCAGGCACAGCGCCAGTCCCACCGCGGCGGCGATCGGCTCGAGCACGGCCACGGCCACGCCGCCGTCAGACCATGTCGCGCAGCTTGCGCAGCGCCACCGACAGCATCGCCAGATCGGCCGGCTTGGCCTCGGCCAGCTCGGCCAGCAGCCGGCGCGCGCCGCGCAGCGTCTCGCCCTGCCCGGCCTCCCAGGCCTGCAGCATCTGCGCCGCGCCACCGCCTTGCAGCTTCATCACCTGCAAGGCCAGGTCGCGCTGCAGCTCGGCCAGCTCGTCGGCCAGGGCGCTTCGGGCCAGGCTGTCCCAGTAGCCGTCGGCCGGCAAGCCGTCGATCTGCTGCTGCACGCGCGCCAAGCCCAGGCTGGCGCCCAGTTCGCGGTGCACCTCGCACACCAGCTGCAGCGGCAGCTGCGCCGATTCGGCGGTCTCGGCGATGTCCAGCGCCTCGTGCAGCGTTTCGCCGGCTGCCACGGCCTGCGCCAGTTCGCCCGGCACACCGGCGGCGACCCACTCGGCGGCCAGCGCGCCCACCGGGCCTGCGGCCAGCCGCTCGCGCTGCATCGCCGCCGCCGGGCGCAGCCGCTCGACCAGCGCCGGTGCGCTCTGGCTGCGCCGCCGCGGCTGCAGCAGCCAGATCGTCGAGCGCTGCGCCAGCTCGTTCAGATGGGCCACCATCGCCGCCTGCACGGCGTCGGCCACGCGGTTGTCCAGCGCCTCGATGCGCTTCCACAGCGCGGCCAGGTCGAACACCTCGCGCGTCACCAGCCAGGCGCGCACGATCTGCGCCGGCGCGGCGCCGGTCATCTCGCCGAGCCGGTGCACGAAGGTGGGCCCGGCGCGGTTGACCATGCGGTTCAGCACATGCGTGGCGATGATCTCGCGCTTCAGCGGGTGGCGCGCGATGTAGGCGGCGAACTTCTCGCGCAGCAGCGCCGGGAAGTAGCGCGTCAGCGCCGCGGCCAGCCACGGGTCGTCGGGCAGATCGGACTCGAGCAGCGCGTCGGCCAGCCACATCTTGCCGTAGGCCAGCAGCACCGCCAGCTCGGGGCTGGTCAGGCCCTGGCCCAGCGCCTTGCGCTCGGCGAGCTGCTCGTCGCTGGGCAGGAACTCGATCGCGCGGTCGAGCCGGCCGGCTTTTTCGAGCAAGCGCATGAAGCGCGTCTGCTGCTCCAGCAGCGCGGCGCCTTGGCGGCGCAGCAGCGACAGCACCTGCGTCTGGTAGTAGTTGTCGGCCAGCACCATCGCGGCCACGTCGCCGGTCATCTGCGGCAGCAGCACGTTGCGCTGCTTTTCGGTCATCTCGCCGTCGGCCACCGCCAGGCCGAGCAGGATCTTGATGTTGACCTCGTGGTCGGAGGTGTCGACGCCGGCCGAGTTGTCGATGGCGTCGGTGTTGATGCGCACCCCGGCCAGCGCCGCCTCGATGCGCCCGAGCTGGGTGCAGCCCAGGTTGCCGCCTTCGCCCACCACCTTGCAGCGCAGCGCGGCGCCGTCGACGCGCAAGGCGTCGTTGGCGCGGTCGCCCACGTCGGCGTGGCTTTGGCTGCGCGACTTGATGTAGGTGCCGATGCCGCCGTTGTAGAGCAGGTCCACCGGCGCCTTCAGGATCGCGCTGAGCAGTTCGTTGGGCGCCATCCTGAAGCCTTCGCCCTCGGCCTCGATGCCCAGCGCGGCGCGCGCCTGCGGCGACACCGGGATCGACTTCTCCGCGCGCGACCACACGCCGCCGCCGGCGGAGATCAGCTTGGCGTCGTAGTCGGCCCACGACGAACGCGGCAGCGCGAACATGCGCTCGCGCTCGGCGAAGGACGCGGCCGCATCGGGGTCGGGGTCGATGAACACGTGGCGGTGGTCGAAGGCGGCGACCAGCCGGATGTGCCTGGACAGCAGCATGCCGTTGCCGAAGACGTCGCCCGACATGTCGCCGATGCCGGCCACGGTGAAGGGCTGGCTTTGCGTGTCCACACCCAGCTCGCGGAAGTGGCGCTTGACGCTTTCCCAGGCGCCGCGCGCGGTGATGCCCATGCCCTTGTGGTCGTAGCCGACGCTGCCGCCCGAGGCGAAGGCGTCGCCCAGCCAGTGGCCGTATTCGGCCGACACCGCGTTGGCGTAATCGGAAAAGCTGGCGGTGCCCTTGTCGGCTGCCACCACCAGGTACGGGTCGTCGCCGTCGATGCGGTGCACCAGCGGCGGCGGCACGGTGCGCCCGGCGGCGAGGTTGTCGGTCAGGTCGAGCAGGCCGCGCAGGTAGTCTTTGTAGCAGGCCACGCCTTCGGCCAGGTAGGCCTCGCGCTCGGCCGCCGGCGGCGCCTTCTTCAGCACGAAGCCGCCCTTGCTGCCGGCCGGCACGATGACGGTGTTCTTCACCATCTGAGCCTTCACCAGCCCCAGCACTTCGGTGCGGAAGTCCTCACGGCGGTCGCTCCAGCGCAAGCCGCCGCGCGCCACCTTGGCGCCGCGCAGGTGGATGCCTTCGAAGCGCGGCGAGTACACGAAGATCTCGTACAGCGGCCGCGGGCTGGGCAGCCCCGGCACCTTGGCCGAGTCGAACTTCAGGCTCAGGTAACTGCGGCGCGCACCCGCCGCGCCCGAGTGGCCGACGCCGGTGCGCCAGTGGTTGGTGCGCAGCGTGGCGCCGACCAGCCCCAGCAACTGGCGCAGCACCCGGTCCTCGCCGAGGTCGACGACCTGGTCCAGCGCCTGTTCGATGGCGGCGGCCTGCGCCGCGGCCGCGGCCTCGTCGTGCTCGGACGGATGCAGCCGCAGGCGGAACAGCTCGACCAGGCCGCGCGCGACGTGCGGCTGCGCCGCCAGCGCGGCCTCGATCGTGGCCTGCGTCAACGCGAAGCCGATCTGCCTGCAGTATTTGGCGTAGGCGCGCAGCACCACGATGTCGTCGGCGGCCAGGCCGGCGCGCAGCACCAGGCGGTTGAAGTCGTCGTTTTCCACCTCGCCGCGGAACACGCGCACGAAGGTGTCCTCGAACAGCCGCGACAGTGCGTCCGGGTCGAGCGCCTCGGGCAACTGCAGCTCGAGCTTGAAGTCGTGCAGCGACACGCGCAGGCCATCGTCGCGGGTGGGCTGCAGCGTGAAGTTGTCTTCGCCGAGCACGCGCACGCCCATGCGCTCGAGCATCGGCAGGCTGTCCGACAGCACCACCGGCGCCCCCAGCCGGTAGACCTTGAAGCCCAGGCTGTGCGCGGCACCGCCCAGCGGCCGGTACAGCGCCACCGCCAGCGGCTGCTCGGGCGTGAGGGTGTCGACCTTCAGCGCGTCGGGCACGGCCACGCGCGCGCGGTGGATCGCGCGGTAGACCTGCGGGAAGGCCCCGGCCCAGCGGTTGAACAACACCATGCCCGGGCCTTCGCCCAGCTCGTCGACCAGCGCGTCGCGCAGATCGTCGTCCCAGCGCCTGGCCGCCGCGGCCAGCGCCGCCTCGACCTGGCGCACATCGGCGGCGCCCACCTGCCCCGGCGTGGTGCGGATGTTGAAGTTCACCCGCGCCAGCAGCGTATCGCCCAGCAGCACGCCGAAGTCGGCGCGCTGCCCGGCGAAGGCGCTCATCAGGATGGCCTGGAACTTCTTGCGCAGGTCGGTCGAATAGGCGTCGCGCGGCACGTACACCAGGCACGACACGAAGCGCTCGTAGGGGTCGCGCCAGACGAACAGCCGCAGCCGCTGGCGCTCGCCTGCGGCCAGGATGCCTTGCGCGGCCTCGAACAGCTCGTCCTCGCCGATCTGGAACAGGTCGTCGCGCGGATAGGTCGCCAGGATGTGGTGCAGCGCCTTGGCCAGATGGCCGCCTTCGGGCAACGCGGCGCGGCGCGCCACCGCAGCCACCTTGTGGCGCAGCAGCGGCACTTCGTCGACGCGGGCGCTGTAGGCGGTGGAGGTGAACAGGCCGACGAAGCGGTGCTCGCCGACCACCTCGCCGGCCGCGTCGTAGCGCTTGACGCCGACGTAGTCGGTGTAGCCGGGGCGGTGCACCGTGGAGCGCGTATTCGAGCGCGTGATCAGCAGCGGCGGCGTGGGCGCACGCGCCAGCGCGCGGGCCTGCGCCGGCAGCGCGGCGAAGCTGGACGAGCGCTGCTGCGCCGCGTCGCGCAGCACACCCAGGCCGCTGCCGGGCACCAGACGCAGCACGTCCACGTCCTGCTCCACCCCCAGGTCGTGACAGCGGTAGCCCAGCAGGGTGATGTGGTCGTCGGCCAACCATTGCAGGAAGGCGCGGCATTCGGCGGCCAGCTCGGGCGGCACCGTCGGCGGCGCCGACTGCAATTCGGCGATCGCTGCGTGCAGCCGCTGCAGCATCGGCTTCCAGTCGCCGACGGCGGCGCGCACGTCGCCCAGCACGCGCTCGAGCCCCTGGGCAAGCTGCGCACGCTGGGCCGCGTCGACGACGCGGTCGACCTCGATGTGCATCCACGACTCGCGCGTGCCCTGCGCATCGGGCCCCGGCGCGCCGACCTCGCGCAGCGACCGCAGGCGGCCGTGCTCGTCGCGCCGCGCCAGCAGCACCGGATGCACGATCAAATGCACCGACAGGCCGGCACGGTTGAGCTCCATCGTCACCGAATCGACCAGGAAGGGCATGTCGTCGTTGACGATCTCGATCACCGAATGCCGCGACGCCCAGCCATGCTCGGCCAGGGTCGGGCTGATCACGCGCAGCCGCGCCTTGCCCGGCGCACGCTCGCCGCCGCACTGCCAGTGCGACAGCAGCGCGCCCAGCAGGTCTTCGTTCGAGCGCAAGGCCAGGTCGTCTTCGTCCAGGTAGTGCAAGCAGGCCCGCGCGAAGGGCTCGAACAAGGCTCGCTGCTCGTCGTCCAGCCGTGCGGCCGCCAGGCTCAGCACGGCATCGCTGCGCTCGCGGCGCACCGCGTCGATCGAAGAATTCATGCGGCGGTCTCCTTGGTGTTTGGGTGCGCGCGCTGCGGCCGGCGGCACTCTTGTGGCTGTGGCAAAGCATACGCCCGCGGCGCGCGTTCGCCACTCCCATGCGCCGCACGATCACCGCCTGCCCCGCGTTCGCCGGCGCCGCCGGGCTGCGGCAAGCCGGCATGGGAGCGGGCTGCAGCGTGCCGCGTGTTACAGTCGCCGCCCATGCATCGCGCCCTGTCCCGCTTTACGTTCGACTGGTTTACGGCCCCATCCGGCGGCTGGACCCCGTGGCGCGCGTAACCCCCGCGACACCCCCGATCCAGAACAACCGCCGGCGACCCCGGCGGTTTTTTGTTGCCCGCATCCAAACCCAGGAGCCCCCGCACCATGCAGCCCCGCAGCCACAGCGCCGAAGTGCGCCACGCGTTGAGCGAGAAGACCAGCGAAACCGACGACCAGCGCATCCGCGACATCACGCCGCTGCCGCCGCCCGAGCACCTGATCCGCTTCTTCCCGATCGCCGGCACGCCGGTGGAAAAGCTGATCACGCACACCCGCGAGGCGGTGCGCCACATCATGCGGCGCAAGGACGACCGGCTGCTGGTGATCATCGGCCCGTGCTCGATCCACGACCCGGCCGCGGCGCTGGACTACGCGCGCCGGCTGCTGCCGCTGCGCCGGCAGCACGCCGACACGCTCGAGATCGTGATGCGCGTGTACTTCGAGAAGCCGCGCACCACGGTGGGCTGGAAGGGGCTGATCAACGACCCCTACCTGGACGAGAGCTACCGCATCGACGAGGGCCTGCGCATCGCACGCCAGCTGCTGGTGGAGATCAACCGGCTGGGCATGCCGGCGGGCAGCGAGTTCCTGGACGTGATCAGCCCGCAGTACATCGGCGACCTGATCAGCTGGGGCGCGATCGGCGCGCGCACCACCGAAAGCCAGGTGCACCGCGAGCTGGCCTCGGGCCTGAGTGCGCCGGTGGGTTTCAAGAACGGCACCGACGGCAACGTGAAGATCGCGATCGACGCGATCCAGGCCGCGCTGAGGCCGCACCATTTCCTGTCGGTGCACAAGAACGGGCAGGTGGCGATCGTCGAGACCAAGGGCAACAAGGACTGCCACCTGATCCTGCGCGGCGGCAAGGCGCCGAACTACGACGCGGCACACGTGGCCGCGGCGTGCAAGGAGGTCGAGGCGGCCAAGCTCGATTGCACGCTGATGGTCGACTGCAGCCACGCCAACAGCAGCAAGCAGCACGACAAGCAGCTGGACGTGGCGCGCGACGTGGCCGCGCAGCTGCAAGCCGGCAGCCGCTGCATCTTCGGCGTGATGGTCGAAAGCCACCTGGTGGAAGGCAGCCAGAAGTTCAGCGCCGGCAAGGACGACCCGGCCAAGCTGACCTACGGCCAGAGCATCACCGACGCCTGCCTGGGCTGGGACGATTCGGCCGAGTTGCTGCGGGTGCTCGGCGACGCGGTGAAGGCGCGGCGCGCGCGCGCCTGAGCGGCCCGGTCAGCCGCCGTCGCGTGCCAGCTTCTCGCTCTTCCAGTACACGTCGTCGCCGCCCATGCCGTCCAGCCTGGCGCGGTTGAGCACGCGAGCCAGCACGAACATCAGGTCGGACAGCCGGTTCAGATACTGGCGCGGCGCGGCGTTGACCTTGTCCTGTGCGGCCAGCGCCACCAGCGCGCGCTCGGCGCGGCGCGCCACGGTGCGGCTGACGTGCGCCAGCGCCGCGGCGCGCGTGCCGGCGGGCAGGATGAACTCCTGCAGCCGCGGCAGCGCGGCGTTGTGCTGCGCCAGCGCCTCGTCCAGCCGCAGCACGGCGTCGGCCTTGAGCAGTTCGTAGCCCGGGATCGACAACTCGCCGCCCAGGTTGAACAGCTCGTGCTGGATCGTGCCCAGCAGCTCGCGCACGTCGGGGGGCAGCGGCTCGGCCAGCAGCACGCCCAGGCTGGAGTTCAGCTCGTCGACATCACCCAGCGCCTGGATGCGCAGGTGGTCCTTGGCGACGCGCGTGCCGTCGCCCAGCCCGGTGCTGCCGTCGTCGCCGGTGCGCGTGGCGATCTGTGTCAGTCGTTTTCCCATGGTGCGGCGATTGTGCCTGCGTGGGTGCGCATCAGCCCGCCAGCCGCACCGCCAGCCGCTGCAGCAGCGGACGGCGGCGCCAGGCCTCGCAGGCGCGCTCGGCGAAGTCGCGGCCGCGCTCGCTGAGCCGGTAGTAGCGCACGCTGGCAAAACCCTGCGGGTTGTCGAACTCGCGCACCAGCCCGTAGGCCAGCAGCGTGCGGTGCGCGCTGTACAGCGGCGCACCGTCCAGCGTGCAGCCGCCGCTGATGTCGCTGACGCGCACCAGCACCCGGCCCTTGCGCAGCGCGTGCAATGCGTCGATGAACTCGCCCCGGTCGGGGATGATGGTGTGCGCGCTCATGGCCCGGTCGATGTGGCGCCGCCTGCGGTGGCGGCGCCTGCATCTTGGCACTGCGCGCGCATTCCTGCGCGGCGAAGTGCGCCCGGCCGACCCCGCAGTTGCCGCGTGGTCACCAGGTATCGACGAAGCGAGCGCCGGTCGCGGCACGCGGCATGCGCGCCGCGCTGTCCAGGCCGCGCACCAGCCAGTCGCGCGTGTGCGCCGGGTCGATCACCGCGTCGATCTCGAGCGTCGCCGCCATGTTGATCGCCGAGCCGGCCTGGTACTGCTGCTCGACCAGCCGGCGGTACAGCGCGTCGCGTTCCGCGCCTTCGGCCGCGGCTTGCAGCTCCTTGCGGTAGCCGAGCTTGACCGCGCCTTCCAGGCCCATGCCGCCGAACT
>CAYZGL010000099.1:0-14883 GCA_964477985.1 uncultured Rubrivivax sp.
TGCCGCTGGCGCTGGCCAGCGGTGCCGGCGCCGAAAGCCGCCGCCAGATCGGCTGGGTCATCGTCGGCGGCATGAGCGTGGGCACGCTGCTGACCTTGTTCGTGGTGCCGACGATGTACACGCTGCTCGCGCGCCAGCGTGTGCCCGGCGAGATCACCACGCCCGAAGCCCACACCGGTGATGCGCCGGCGGCAGCGCCGACGCTGCCGGCTTGAGCGGCGGCGCACCTGCCGCGTGCGAGCCCGTGTGGGCATCCGAGCATTCACTGCCCCGGCGCGGCCGGTGCTGTCGCAGAATCAAAGCCGGCGCTGTCGTTTGGCAGCGCGGGCAGAATAGCGCTCCCGTGCGACGCGCGAGCCGGCCGCAACTGCTGTCCCCTGTCGTCGATCCAGACCCGAACGCACCACACCGCCATGACGCAAACGCCCCGCAGCGAAAGCCAGAGCAGCCTCGGCCGCCACGCCTACGACCGCGAGGCGTTGCTCGCCTGCGGCCACGGTGACCTGTTTGGCCCGGGCAACGCGCGGCTGCCGCTGCCCAACATGCTGATGTTCGACCGCATCGTGCACATCGACGACCGCGGCGGCGCGCACGGCAAGGGCCGCATCGAAGCCGAACTCGACATCCGCCCCGAGCTGTGGTTCTTCGGCTGCCACTTCGAGACCGACCCGGTCATGCCCGGCTGCCTGGGGCTGGACGCGCTTTGGCAACTGGTGGGCTTCTGGCTGGGCTGGCGCGGCAACCCGGGGCGCGGGCGTGCCCTGGGCGCCGGCGAGATCAAGTTCTTCGGCCAGGTGCTGCCCAAGGTGGCCAAGGTAACCTACCACCTCGACCTGAAGCGCGTCATCGAGCGCAAGCTGGTGATGGGCATCGCCGACGGCCGCGTGCTGGCCGACGGCCGCGAGATCTATTCCGCCACCGATCTCAAGGTGGGCCTGTTCACCTCGACCGAGGACTTCTGACTATGCGGCGCGTGGTCATCACCGGCCAGGGCATCGTCTCGAGCCTGGGCAACAACACCGACGAAGTGGCGGCCAGCCTGCGCGAAGGCCGCTCGGGCATCCGCTTCAACCCGAGTTATGCCGAGCACGGCATGCGCTGCCAGGTCAGCGGCCGCCCGGCGCTGGATCTCGAGGCCACGGTCGACCGCCGCACATTGCGCTTCATGGGCGACGCCGCGGCCTACGCCTGGCTGTCGATGAAGCAGGCGCTCGAGCATTCGGGGCTCGAAGCCGGGCAGGTCTCGCACCCGCGCACCGGGCTGGTGGCCGGCAGCGGCGGCGCGTCCAGCCACAACCAGGTGTGGGCGGCCGACACGCTGCGCGCCAAGGGCATCAAGCGCGTCGGGCCGTTCATGGTCACACGCACCATGGGCAGCACGGTGTCGGCCTGCCTGGCGACCAATTTCGCGATCAAGGGCGTCAACTACTCGATCAGCTCGGCCTGCGCCACCAGCGCGCACTGCATCGGCCATGGCGCGCAGCTGATCGCCTGGGGCCTGCAGGACGTGGTCTTCGCCGGCGGCGGCGAGGAAGAAAGCTGGGAGATGTCGCTGCTGTTCGACGCCATGGGCGCGATGTCCAGCGGCCGCAACGACCGCCCCGAGCAGGCCTCGCGCGCCTTCGACACGGCGCGCGACGGCTTCGTCATCGCCGGCGGCGGCGGCATGCTGGTGCTGGAAGCGCTGGAGCACGCGCAAGCGCGCGGCGCCACCATCCTGGCCGAACTGGTGGGCTTCGGCGCCACCTCCGACGGCCACGACATGGTGGCGCCGTCGGGCGAGGGGGCCGTGCGCTGCATGCAGCAGGCCATCGCCACGGTGCGCACCCCGGTGGACTACATCAACGCGCACGGCACCTCCACGCCGGTAGGCGACATCGCCGAACTGGGTGCGGTGCGCACCGTGTTCGGCGACAAGCCGCCGATGATCAGCTCGACCAAGTCGCTGTCGGGCCACTCGCTGGGTGCGGCCGGCGTGCAGGAGGCGATCTATTCGCTGCTGATGCTGCAGCAGGGTTTCGCCGCGGCTTCGGCCAACATCGACAACCTGGACCCCGCCGCAGCCGGGCTGCCGGTGCTGCTCCAGCGCCACGACGGCGCCCTGGGCACGGTGATGTCGAACAGCTTCGGCTTCGGCGGCACCAACGCGTCGCTGGTGTTCACGCGCTTCGACGGCTGACACCGCCGGCCGCCAGGCCGCACGCCGTCAGGGCGCCGGCTGGGCCGCGCCGGCCTCGCGCAGCAGCTCGCCGATCTGGCGGTCCTTGTCCTTCCACATCTGCTCGACCCAGCGGCCGAGCTTGACCACGTTCGATCGCTGCATCGCGTGCTCGACGCCGACCAGCTCGCCCGGAATCGCGCGCTGCTGCACACGCACGACCACCGCAGCCACGCGGCCGCACAGCAGGTCCCAGAAGGTCGGCAGGCCGCCCGGGTAGACGATGGTCACGTCGACCAGCGCCTGGAACTGCTCGCCCATCGTCGCCAGCGCCACCGACAGCCCGCCGACCTTGGGCCGCAGCAGGTGCCGGTAGGGGCTTTTCTCCTGCGCGATCTTGGCCGGCGTGGCGCGCGTGCCTTCGACGAAGTTCATCACCGAAGTCGGGATGCGCTTGAACTTCTCGCAGGCCTGGCGCGTGGTCTGCAGGTCCTTTTGCAGCGAGCCGCGGCTTTTTCCCCGGCTCATGAACGGGAAGTCCAGCGCCCACCACGCCAGCCCGATCACCGGCACCCAGATCAGCTCGCGTTTCAGGAAGAACTTGAGGAACGGAATGCGGCCGTGAAAGATGCGCTGCAGCACCAGGATGTCGACCCAGCTCTGGTGGTTGCTGGCCACCAGATACCAGCCGCGAACATCGAGACCCTCGAGGCCTTGCACGTCCCAGCGTGCGCCGGGGCGTACCGCCTTGATCAAGGCGTTGTTCACCGCGACCCAGCCCGAAGCCAGCGCCGCCAAAGTGCGCTCGGCGATGCGGCGCACGGCGGGCAGCGGCAGCAGCAGCTTCAGCAGCGCGGGCGGCACCAGGCTCAATGTGAAGAACAGCGTGCTCAGGGCGAGGAGCAGGCCGGCAAGAATGCCGCGAAGGGCTTGCATGGAAGGTGCGGGCAGGGCAGTGGCGGGGGTTGAAGGTCTGGCCGGCGGCGTTCGCCGGCGGCGCGCGGCAGGCGATTTTGCGTCAGTCGGCCGGCGCATCGGCGGCGCATCGGCGGTGGATTGGCGGAGAGGGGGCGACATGGGGGTAATCTTCGCCGTCCAGGGCGTGGTCGTGCCGAGCCGGCACGCACGCTGCAGCAACCGATCGGAGACGATGCATGACCACGCCCGAAGACTGGGATCCGCGCTCGCAGCCGGTGCTAGACGACCAGATCGCCGCCTACGACGCCATGCGCCGGGGCTGCCCGGTGGCCTACAGCGAGTACCTGCACTGGTCGCTGTTCCGGCATGCCGACGTGCTGCGCGTGCTGAACGACCCCTCCACCTTCAGCAGCGTGGTGTCGGGCCACGTGTCGGTGCCCAATGGCATGGACCCGCCGCAGCACACGCTGTACCGCCGCATCATCGAACCGTACTTCGACGCGCCGCGCATGGCGGCGTTTGCACCCGAGTGCCGGCGCATCGCGGCCGAGCTGGCCGCGCGCTTGCCGGCGGGCGGCCCCTGCGAGCTGATGGCGGACTTTGCCGACGAGTTCGCGCTGCGCATCCAGTGCGCCTTCCTTGGCTGGCCCGACGCACTGCGCGCGCCGCTGCGCGCCTGGATCCGCGACAACCACAAGGCCCGGCTGGCGCACGACCGCGCCGCACTGGCCGCGGTGGCCAAGGCCTTCGACCGCCATGTGCGCGAGCAGCTGGACGCGCGGCGCGCCGCCGGTGCCGAAGCACCCGACGACGTCACCACGCAGTTGATGCGCGAGCGCGTGCCTGCAGCGGGCGGCGAGCGCGTGCTCGACGACGAGGAGCTGACCAGCATCCTGCGCAACTGGACCGTCGGCGAGCTGGGCACCATCGCCGCGTGCGTGGGCATCGTCGCCCAGTACCTGGCCGAGCGCGAGGCGCTGCAGCAACGGCTGCACGCCGACAGCGCACTGCTGCCAGCGGCGATCGACGAGATCCTGCGCATCCATGCGCCGCTGATCGCCAACCGCCGCGTGGCGCTGCACGCGGCCGAGTTCGACGGCCGGCGCATCGAGGTCGGCGAACGCATCAGCCTGATCTGGGCCGCGGCCAACCGCGACGAGGCCGTCTTCGGCGACCCCGACGAATTCAGGCTCGACCGCGACCCGGCGCTGAACCTGCTGTACGGCGCCGGCATCCACGTGTGCCCCGGCGCGCCGCTGGCGCGGCTCGAGCTGCAGCTGGTGTTCGAGGAACTGCTGCGCGCGCGCCGGCTGCGGCCGCAACCCGGGCGGGCGCCGCTGCGTGCGGCCTACCCGGGCAGCGGTTATTCGCAGCTGCCGCTGCTGCTCGAGGCACGCGCCGGCTGAACCACGGCCGAGCGCTTGCGAACACGTGGGCCAAGGCGGCGGGCTCGACAGCGTGAACGCCCGCGGCGCGGCGCAAGGCGGGCCATTGGCGTCATTGGCCGAGCTGTCGCCCGCGTCCTTCGGCATGGTGATGGCCACCGGCATCGTGGCCATCGCCGCGCAGCTGTCGCAGCTGCCGCGCCTCGCGCGTTCACTGTTTGTGCTGAGCCTGGCGATGTACCTGGTGCTTTGGGTGCTGACGCTGGCGCGCCTGGTGCGGCACCGTCACCGCTTCGTCGGCGACCTGTTCGACCACCTGCGCGGCCCGGGCTTCTTCACCGTCGTCGCCGCGACCAGCCTGCTGGGCAGCCAGACCCTGCTGCTGTGGGGCGACGAGCGCGCCGGGCTCGTGCTGTGGGCGCTGGCGCTGGCGCTGTGGGTCGCGCTGACCTACACCATCTTCACCGGGCTGACGGTCAAGCCGGTGAAGCCGTCGCTGGCGCAAGGCATCAACGGCGCCTGGCTGCTGGCGGTGGTGTCCACGCAGTCGATCGCGGCGCTCAGCGCCTTGCTGGCCGCGCACGTGGGCCAGCCGGGCCGGCTCGAGCTGAACTTCCTGGCGCTGTCGATGTGGTTGTGGGGCGGCATGCTCTACATCTGGATGATGTCGCTGATCTTCTACCGCTACACCTTCTTCACGCTCGAGCCCGGCGACCTGTCGCCGCCGTACTGGATCAACATGGGCGCGATGGCGATCTCCACGCTGGCCGGCTCGCTGCTGATCCTCAACTCGGGCGACGCGCCCTTCCTGCAGTCGCTGCTGCCGTTCATCAAGGGCTTCACGGTGTTCTACTGGGCCACCGGCACCTGGTGGATCCCGATGCTGCTGCTGCTGGGCGTGTGGCGCCACGTGGTCCGGCGCTTCCCGCTGAAGTACGACCCGCTGTACTGGGGCGCGGTGTTCCCGCTGGGCATGTACGCCGCCAGCACGCACCTGATGATCGACGCGCTGGACCTGGAGTTCCTGCACTTCTTGCCGCCGGTGTTCCTGGTGATTGCATTGGCGGCGTGGGGCGCAGCCTTCGGCGGGCTGGCGCACGACCTGGCGCGGCGCGCTCGCGGCGTGTTGCGCCGTTGATGGCGCCGCTGATGTCGGCGCCGCACCGCGCGCCGTGCCTCGGTGCGGCTGCAGCGCGAGCCGCGTGGCGGTCTTGCGGCGAGGGCGGCCCGCCGGCCTCGCAGCGGGCGGCCCGATGGTCGCGCTCAGCCCGCCAGGTAGCGCTGCACCAGCAGCGACCAGAAGGCCGAGCCGATGGCGATGTTGTGGTCGTTGAAGTCGTAACCCGGGTTGTGCACCATGCACGCGCCGTGGCCGTCGGCCGCGCCGTCGCCGTTGCCGATCAGCAGGTAGCTGCCCGGCACCTGTTCCAGGAAGAAGGCGAAGTCTTCGCTGCCCGACAGCGCCTTGCCCTGAAGCGTCACGTGCTGCGCACCGAGCAGTTCGGTGGCCACGCCGCGTGCGATGTCGGTTTCGCGCGCATGGTTCACCAGCACCGGGTACAGCCGCCGATAGTCGATCCGGGCCCTCACGCCGAAGCTGTGCGCCTGGGCGTGCACCAGCTCGGTGATGCGCTGCTCGAGCAGATCGCGCACCTCGCGGTCGAGCGCACGCACGCTGAGCTTCAGCGTCGCCGATTGCGGAATCACGTTGTCGGTGGTGCCGGCGTTGAAGGCGCCGACGGTGATCACCGCCATCTGCTGCGGGTCGACGTTGCGCGCGACGATGCTTTGCAGCGCCATCACGATGGCCGCGCCGGCCACCACCGGGTCGGCCGCGCGGTGCGGCACCGCGCCGTGGCCGCCGCGGCCTTCGAGCGTGATGGTCACCGTCTCGGCCGAGGCCATCATGGCGCCGTCGCGCAGCACCAGATGGCCTTGGGGGTAGCCCGGCATGTTGTGCATGCCGAACACCGCGTCGCACGGGAACTGGCGGAACAGGCCGTCGTCCATCATCTTCTTCGCACCGCCCAGGCTCTCTTCGGCGGGCTGGAAGATCAGGTTCAGCGTGCCCGAGAACTCGACGTTCGCGGCGATGTGCCGGGCCGCGGCCAGCAGCATTGCGGTGTGGCCGTCGTGGCCGCAGGCGTGCATCACGCCGGCATGGCGGCTGGCGTGCGGCAGGCCGGTGGCTTCGGCGATCGGCAGCGCATCCATGTCGGCGCGCAGGCCGAGCCGCTTCGCCCCCGCGCCGCGCACCAGCTGGCCGACCACGCCGGTGCCGCCCAGGCCGCGCGCGACCGTGTAGCCCCAGCGGCCGAGTTGCTCGGCCACCAGCTCGCTGGTGCGGAATTCCTGGTAGCCCAGCTCCGGGTGCTGGTGGATGTCGCGGCGCAGCGCGATGAAGTCGCCGGCCTGCGAGCGCAGCGCGCCGAGCGGGTCGGCCGCATCGTGTGTGGGCTGCAGTGCGCTGCTCATTGCGGTTCCAGGTTGATCGCCTTGGCGATGGCGCGGAACTTGGCGGCCTGCTCGGCGTAGAAGCCGGCCGCCTCGCCCAGGTTCAGCGGCTTGGCCGGCTGGCTGCCGTTGGCCAGCAGGCCGTCGCGCACCGCGGGTTCGGCCAGAACCTCGGTCAATGACTTGTGCAGCAGCTGCACGATCGGCTCGGGCGTGTCCTTCTTCACGAAGTAGCCGGTCCACAGGTTGAAGCTGAAGTCCTTGACCTGCTTGCTCTCGCTGATCGCGGGGTACTGCTTGAAGCCCTCGCGCCGCTCGTTGTTCAGCAGGGCCAGGACCTTGATCTTGCCGGTCTGCGCCAGCTGCTCGTAGGTCTTGGCATAGACGGTGATGAATATGTCCACCCGGCCGCCGATCAGGTCCTGGTTGGCCGGCGCACCGCCCTTGTACGGCACGTGGGTCATCGGGACGCCGGTGCTCTTGGACAGCAGCGCGCCCAGCAGGTGATAGAACGACCCCGGCCCCACGCTGGCGTAGGTCAAGGGCCGCCCGGCGGCGGCCTCCTTGCGTGCGTAGTCGATCAGTTCGTCCACCGTGTTCACCGGCAGGTCGGCGCGGGTGTAGATCGCCAGCTGGCCGACGCTGATCATCTGCACCAAGCGGAAGTCGTCGCTCTTGTATTTCACCGCCGAGATCGCCAGCGGCGCCAGGATCAGTTCGTTGGGCGAACCCTGGAACAGGTTGTAGCCGTCGGCTGGCGCGTTCAGTACCTTCTGCGCCGCGATCGCGCCGCTGACGCCGCCGATGTTCTCCACGATCACCGGCTGCCCGAGCAGCTTGCCCAGCGGCGCGTTGACCAGCCGCGCGATCACATCCGACAGGCCGCCGGCGGGGTAGGGCACGATCAGGCTCACCGGCTTGGTCGGAAAGTTCTGGGCCTGCGCCGCCGGGGCGCCGAACAGTGCCGTCGCGACGGCGAACAACGCGCACAGGGTGGACTTCAAACGCAAGGCGGCCTCCGTAGGGTGGTTGTCTAGGCAGGTGATGTTAGAGCCTCCAGAAACAACGTCAAATGCATAATTGGTTCCATTGTGATGAGTTGAACTCATCGAAATGCCGCGCATGAACCTGAAGCAGATGGAACACATGCTGGCGCTGGCGGCGAGCGGCTCGTTCAGCCGTGCTGCGAGCCAGTGCTGCCTGACCCAGCCCGCGTTGAGCCGCAGCGTGCAGGCGCTGGAGGACGAACTCGGCGCGCGCCTGTTCGATCGCCTGGGCCGGACGGTGCTGCCCACGGCGCTGGGCGAAGAGGTATTGCGCCGGGCACGGCGCATCGTCGATGAAGTCGCCGAGCTGCAACACTGCGCCGGCGCCCTGCGCGGCCACGAGGCCGGCTCGCTTCGGCTGGCGCTGGGTTCGGGGCCGGGCGCGTTGCTGATGGTGCCGGTGATGGAGCACGTGGCGCGCTCGCATCCGCGGCTGAAGCTGACGCTGACGCGCGGGCCGATCAAGGCGCAGCTGGAACAGCTGCGCCAGCGCGAAGTCGATGCCGTTGCCGTCAGCCACCGTGGCCTGGTGCCCGCGCCCGATCTGGACATCGAGGTGGTGGGCGAACTGCGAGCCGGGTTCGTCTGCCGCAGCGCGCACCCGCTGGCCGGCAGGCCGCGCGTGAGCTTCGACGAGCTGCTGCGCTTTCCGATCGCGTCCACCGCACTGTCCGACGACATCGCGCTGACCCTGGTGCGGCACTACGGGCCCCAGGCCAACCCGGCGCAGCTGGTGAGCCTCGAGTGCGAGGACGTGGCCAGCCTGATCGAAACCGTGCGCCGCACCGATGCCGTCTTCCTGGGTATCGTGAAGGCGGCCGACGCCGGGCTGCTCGACGGCACGCTGGCCGAGCTGATGCTGGCCCCGCCGTTCGAGGACCACGCGCGTTTCGCCCTGGTCAGCTTGCGCGGCCGCAGTGTGCCGCCCGCTTTGGATCTGTTCCGGCGCCTGGTGCGCGAGCGGCTGCAGCACGATCATCCGCGGGCGCCGGCGAAGAAGCTGCGCCGTCGCGCAGCCAAGGCTTCGGCGCCTGCCGCAGCGGCGCGTCAGGCCGGTCAGGCCGCCACGTAACCCTGCATCGCCGCTTCGATCTCGGCGCGATCGGGCTGCGAGCGCTGTGCGCCGGCACGGGTGCAGGCCAGGCCGGCGGCGACGATGCCGCGCACCAGCGCGTCGCGCAACGACAGCTGCTCGACCAGCGCCGCGGCGAAGACGCCGGCGAAGGTGTCGCCGGCGCCGGTGGTGTCCGCCACCGGCACCGGCAGCGCCGGCAGGCGCAGCAGGGGCTCGCCCGAGGCGCTGGCCAGCACGCCTTGCGCGCCCAGCGTCAGCACCACGGTCAGCGCGTGGCGCCGCGCCAGTTCGCGCACCTGCGTCGGCGCATCGGCCAGCGCGATGCCGTCGCGCCGCGCGGTGGCGTCCAGCTCGATCAGGTTGACGATCAGCACGTCCAGCGCGCGCAGCCCGTCCTGCGTCAGCGCCCGGGCCGGTGCGTTGTTCAGCAGCACGCGGCAGCCCTGCGCCTTGGCGCGCTCGATCAGCGCCTGGTTCTGTTGCGCATCGCATTCCATCTGCAGCAGCACCGCCTTCGCCTGCGACAGCAGGGTCTCGCTCACATGGCTGGCGCGCAAGTCGAGGTTGACGCCCGGCGCCACCACGATCTGGTTCTCGCCGCGCGCATCGACCACGATGCCGGCGCAGCCGGTGGGGCCCGGCAGGCGCTGCAGCGCGTCCAGGCCCACGCCCGCACTGCGCAGCAGCGTCAATGCCTGGTCGGCAAAGGCGTCGTCGCCGACCGCGCCGACCAGGCGGGTCGCCAGCCCGTAGCGTTGCGCCGCATGCGCCTGGTTGGCACCCTTGCCGCCCGGCGAGATGTGCCAGCTTCGGGCGAGCACGGTCTCGCCGGGCGCGGGCAGCCGATCGCCGTGGAAGGCGATGTCCAGGTTGATCGAGCCGAAGACGAGCAGCATGCGTCGCCGCGCCGGCATCCGATGTCAGTACCCCAGCGCCAGCCCGGTATTGCGCCGCGGGTCGTTGGCGCCGTAGTAGCGGTTCTTGCCCACCGGCTTGCCGTCCAGCGACGGCGCGCCGACGACGATCACCGCCAGGTGGTTGGCCGGCTGCGCACCGGCGAACTTGTGGCCCATGCCTTCGAGGATCTTTTGCGTGTCGGGGCTGAGCGTGAAGACCTCGAGGTTGGTGGTCTCGGGCAGCCACTGCTGGTGGAAGCGCGGCGCGTCCACCGCCTCCTGCACGTTCATGCCGTAGTCGATCATGTTGACCATGGTGTTCAGCACCGCGGTGATGATGCGGCTGCCGCCGGGCGTGCCGATCACCATCACCGTCTTGCCGTCCTTGGTGACGATGGTCGGGCTCATCGACGACAGCGGCCGCTTGCCCGGGGCAATGGCATTGGCCTCGCCTTGCACCAGCCCGTACAGGTTGGGCACGCCGACCTTGGCGGTGAAGTCGTCCATCTCGTTGTTCATCAGCACGCCGGTGGTGGGCGCGGTGACCTTGGCGCCGAACCAGTCGTTGATGGTGTAGGTGACCGACACCGCGTTGCCCCACTGGTCGACGATCGAGTAGTGCGTGGTGTTGCTGCCTTCGTGCGGCGCCACGCCGGGCTTGATGTCCTTGGACACGCCCGCCTTGGCCGGGTCGATCACCGCGCGCAGCTTGGTTGCGTAGTCCTTGGACAGCAGCCGATCGGTCGGGTTCTTCACGAAGTCGGGGTCGCCGAGGTAGCTGTTGCGGTCCACATAGGCATGGCGCATGGCCTCGATCTGCACGTGCATCGCCTGCGCCGAGCGGTAGCCCCAGTCCTTCAGCGGGTAGCCTTCGAGCACGTTGAGCACCTCGCAGATGACCACGCCGCCCGAGCTCGGCGGCGGCGCCGAGATCACGTGGTAGCCGCGGTAGTCGCATTCGATCGGCTTCAGCTCGCGCGTCTTGTACTGGTCGAGGTCGGCCTGGGTGATGATGCCGCCGCCGGCGCGGCTGGCGGCGACGATGGCGGCACCGACCTTGCCCTTGTAGAAGCCGTCCTCGCCCTGGTCGCTGATGGCCTGCAGCGTTTGCGCCAGGTCCTTTTGCACCAGCTTGCCGCCGACCTGGAAGGGCTCTCCCTTGTCCAGGAAGATCGCCGCGCTGGGGGCGTCCTTGCGGAAGTCGGCGGTGGCGGTCCACAGCATGTCGACGTCACCCTGCTGCAGCACGAAGCCGTCCTTGGCGTAGCGGATCGCCGGCGCCAGCAGCGCCGCGCGCGGCATCGTGCCGTACTTGGCGCGCGCGTACTCCATGCCCGACACCGAACCGGGCACGCCCACCGCCAGCCAGCCGTGCGTGCTCGCGCCCTTGATGACGTTGCCGTCCTTGTCCAGGTACATGTTGGCGGTGGCGGCCAGCGGCGCCTTCTCGCGGAAGTCGAGGAAGGTCTTGCGCCCGTCGGCGAGCTGGATCGTCATGAAGCCGCCGCCGCCCAGGTTGCCCGCGGCCGGGTAGACCACCGCCAGCGCATAGCCCACCGCCACCGCGGCGTCGACCGCGTTGCCGCCGTCCTTCAGCACATCGACGCCGGCGCGGGTGGCCAGGTGCTGCGCGGTGACGACCATGCCGTTCTCGGCGGCCACCGGCGCCAACGAGGCCGCCAGGCTGGCCAGCGGGGTGGCGACGAAGGCCGCCACGCTCAGGCGGGCGGCGAATGAAGCGATGCGCATGAGGGCTCCTGCGGCTGGTTGGGGGCCGCCATGTTGCCACCATCGAGCGCTGGACGAAAGGTGGCGGCGCGCGCCTGGCGCACCGCGCCGCGGCTACGGCCGCAGCGCCTGCTGCGTGGCCTGCAGCACCTGCTCGATCACCGCCGGTCCATCGGCGTGCATCGCGACCTCGGCGTTCGCCGGCCGCGCGTCGCCGACGCGAAAGTCGCACACCGTCATGCCGCGCGTGAAGCGGCCCTGCAGTTCGACATCGACGCGGGCGGGTGCAAACTCGAACAGCTCGGGCTGCCACAGCCAGGCGGCGACCACCGGGTCGTACAGCGGCATCGGCACATGGCCATCGGCGCTGCGGATGCGCTGGTAGGCGTCCAGATAGCCGGCCAGCCAGGCCGCACGCTGGCCCGGCCAGGCCTGCACCTGCGCCACGTGCCGGCGCTCGAGTTGCACCTGCCGGCACAGGTTCAGGCCGAACATGCGGCGCTTCAGCCTCGGTGTATCGAACACGATGGCGGCGGCTTCGGGGTCGGCATAGATGTTGAACTCGGCCGCCGGCGTGTGGTTGCCGCGCTCGGTCGACCCGCCCATCAGCACCAGTTCGGCGATGTGCTCGACGATGTCCGGTGCCGCTTGCAGTGCGCGTGCGATGTGGGTCAGCGGGCCGATCGCCAGCAGCGTCACCGGCTGCTCGCTGGCGCGCAGGGCGGCAAGCATGGCGGCGACCCCGTCGTGGCCATCGGCCGCGTCGTCCACCTCGGGCAATGCGGGGCCGGTGGTGGCCATGCCCTGCGCGCCCAGCACCCGCTGCGCGGTTTCCAGCGCGCCGGCCAGCGGCTCGGCGCAGCCGGCATGCACCGGCACCCGCAGCCCGTAGTGGTGGCGGATGCGCAGCGCATTGGCCAGCGTCACCGGCAGCGGCGCGTTGCCGGCTGCGACACTCAGGCCCAGCCAGCGCAGCCGCGGGTGCGCGGCCAGCATCAGCATCGTCAGCCAGTCGTCGAAGCCGGGGTCGGCGTCGAGCCAGACCGGTGTCATCGCGGCTCCTCCGCCCGGCGCCCGCTCACTCGCGCAGCGAGGTCAGCTGCAGCACCTTGGCGATCTTCGCCCGGTCCTGCTGGATGAACGAGGCGAACGCCGCCGGCGTGCCGCCGCCGGGCAGCGCGCCCTGCTTGGCGAGCATGTCGCGCACCGCGGCGGTCTTCAGGATCTCGTCGATCTCGCGGTTCATCCGGTTGACCGCGGCGGCGGGCGCCTTTGCCGGCGCGTACAGCCCGGCCCAGCTGACGACGTCGAAGCCCTCGAGGCCGGGCGTCTCGGCCGCGGCCGGCACGTCGGGCAGCAGGGCCAGGCGTTTGCCGCCGGTGAGCGCGATGGCCTTCACCGTCTTCGCCTGCACGTAGGGCGCGGCGGACGCTGCGATCAGCATCGCCAGGTCGACCTGCTTGCCGGCGACGTCGTTGGCGATCTGCGAGCCGCCGCGGTACGGGATGTGCACCATGTGGATCTGCGCCAGCTGCTTGATCATCTCGGTGGCCAGGTGCGGCAACGTGCCGATGCCCGAGGTGGCGTACGACAGCTTGCCCGGCTGCTTCTTCGCCAGCGCGATCAGTTCGCCCAGGTTGTTGGCCGGCAGCGCCGGCTGCGCCACCAGCACCATCGGCGCGGTGTTCACCAGCACCACCGGCTGCAGTTCCTTCAGCACGTCGACCTTGCAGTAGGGGCCGCCGGCCGGCGCGTTCGGGTTCAACGGGGCGTCGCCGGCCATCAGGAAGACAAGCCCATCCGGTGCGGCCTGCATCACCTTGGCGAAGCCGAGCGCGCCGCCGGCGCCGGTGACGTTCTCGACCAGCACCTGCTGGCCGATGCGTTCCGACAGCTTCTGCGCCACCAGCCGCGTCGTCGCGTCCAGGCTGCCGCCGGCGCTGTAGGGCACGACCAGCGTGACCGGCCGCGTCGGCCAGGCGGGCTGCGCTGCGGCAGAGAGGGTCGCCGTGCCCAAGGCCATGGCCGGCAGCCTCGACAACAGCTTGCGGCGGTGTGGGTTCAAGATGGCTCCCCGCTGGGCGGACCGTTCGGCAACTGCTCGGCGCGCAGCGCATCGAAGCGCGCGCTCCATTCGGCGCGCCAGGCTTCGCGCGTCGCCGCGTCGATCCAGGCGCTGTCCAGGCCGTTGTGCAGGCAGCGGCGCAGGTCGGCGATCGAGTAGCCGAAGTCGCGCACCATCATCGTCCACGCGGCGGTGGGCGTGACGTGGTGCAGCGTCGGGTCGTCGGTGTTCGGGTGCACGCGCAAGCCGAGTTCGCGCATGCGGCGGATCGGGTGCTCGGCGGCCCAGCGCTCGGGCGGCAGCGTGCGCAGGTAGTACGAATTGGTCGGCACCACGGTGAAGACAATGCCGGCGTCGATGGCCTGCTGCGTCAGCGCCGGGTCGTCGACGAGGGTGTAGCCATGGTCGACACGGTCGACGCGCAGCTCGTCGATCGCGCAGCGCACGTTGGCCGCGGGCAGACCGAACTCGCCGGCATGCGCAGTGGTCTTCAGCCCGGCGCGGCGCGCGGCGGCGTAGACCTCGGCGAACCGCTGCGGCGGGCCGAGCGCTTCCTGGTAGTCGATGCCGATGCCGGGCACTTCGCCGCAGCGCTGGCCGAGCACCCACTGCAGCATCTCCATCGCTGCCGCCGCGCCGGCTTCACGGTCGATGGCCGGCACCAGGCGGCCGACGATGCCGAAGTCGGCTTGCGCATCGGCGATGGCGCGGCGGATCGCCGGCAGCACCGCGGCATAGGCCAGGCCCGAAACCCGCGCGGTGCCGGTCGGGTTCCAGAAGAACTCGGCATAGCGCACGCCGTGGCTGGCCGCGTCCTGCAGGTATTCGTAGCTCAGCCGATGGAAGTCGCCGGCGCGCGTCAGCAGCCAGCGGTCGAGCGCGCGCAGCACGCGCAGCACGCCCACCGGCTTGTCGCCGCGCGTGTAGAAGGCTTCGATCTCCTGCGCCGACAGCGGCGAGCGCGCGCGCCGCGCCAGCTCCTCGAAGGTGTTGCGCCGCACCGTGCCGAGCAGGTGGCAGTGCAGCTCCATCTTCGGCATCGCCTGCGCGAAGCGGTCGAGGGCGGCAGCATCGGGGATCGGCCTTGGCATGGCCTGCATGCTACGGCCGCTGCGGTGGCGCGCCTGCACCGGCGCGGCTTGCGCCGGTGTTCAAACC
>CAYZGL010000100.1:0-14830 GCA_964477985.1 uncultured Rubrivivax sp.
GGGAGCCGCATCAATGCGCCTTGGCGCAAAGCGGCCGAAGGCCGCTTTGCGCCGGGAATCGCCTCCCGCACCTCTGAGTCTCGACGCCGGCGGGCGTCAGGCCGCCCGGCGCAGCAGCAGGCGCAGTGCCAGCACGCTGATCAGCATGAACAGCGCCAGGCTCCAGAACTCGTAGCTCAGGCCCCACAGCCGCACCGCGGCGTCGGCGCAGCTGGCGCGCGGCTGGAAGATCTCGGGCAGCCAGGCGTCCAGCCGCAGGCCGCTGACGATGCGGTCGGCCAGCGTCAGGTTGCACGACGAGCTGGCGGCGGCGACGAAGTGCTGCCACAGCGCCGCGGCCACGCCGGCCACGCCCAGGCCCAGCATCAGCACGGCCGACAGCGCCTGCACGAAGCCGCGCTGCCACAGCAACCCCGGCAGTGCGGCCAGCGCGATGGCGACGAAGATCAGCCGCTGCAGCACGCACCACGCGCACGGCTGCATGTCCAGCGCGTGCTGCGTCCACAGCGCCACGCCCACCGCCACCAGGCTGATCGCGGCCGCGAAGGCCAGCGCGGCGCTGCGCCGCGGCGCGGTGCTCACTTCAGTTGCGCGATCAGCTCGATTTCCACGCAGGCCCCGAACGGCAGCTGCGCCACGCCGAAGGCGCTGCGCGCATGCGCGCCGATCTGCGGGCCGAAGACCTCGCCCAGCAGCTGCGAGCAGCCGTTGGTCACCAGGTGATGCTCGGTGTAGTCGGGCGCGCTGTTCACCAGGCTGAGCACCTTGACCACGCGCGCCACGTTGTCCAGGCCGTTGGCGCCGGCTTGCAGCGTGCCCAGCAGATCGACGCAGATCGAGCGCGCGGCGGCCTTGCCTTCGTCGGTGCTCATCGTGGCGCCGAGCTGGCCGACCCAGGGTTTGCCGTCTTTGCGCGCGATGTGGCCGGACAGGAATACCAGGTTGCCGCTGCGCACGAAGGGCACGTAGGCGGCGGCCGGCACGGCCAGCGGCGGAAGCGTGATGCCCAGGGCATCGAGTCGGGCTTGGATCGACATGGCGCGAAGGGGGCAGCTGCGGGGACGGGCATCCTACACTGGCGGCGATGAGCCCGGGCCGCGTCACGGCGTCGATCCTGCCGCCGGCGGCGGGCGCGGCGCTGTACGGCGCGGCGGGGCTGGCCTGGCTGGCGGGCATCGCGGCACAGTTGCAGCAGCCGGTGTTGTGGCCGGCGGACGCCTACGCGGCGATGGCGGCGGCGGCGCTGCTGCTGCTCGGGCTGGCGGCGTGGCCACGCCCGCGGCGCGTTGTGCGTTTGCCGTGCCTGCTGCTGGCGCTGGCGTTGCTGGGTTTTGCCGGCACCGGCGTGCGCGCGCTGCAGCGGCTGGCCGAGCGCCTGCCGGCCGCGCTCGAGGGCCAGCCGCTGCAACTGGTGGGCGTGATCGAGCACATGCCGCAGCCCGGCGCGCAGGGCACGCGCTTCGTGCTGCGCACCGACGGCGCGTCGCTGCAGGGGCAGCCGGTACGCGTACCCGAGCGCGTCGCGCTCGGCTGGTACGGCGGCTTCGACGGCGATGCGCTGCTGGCCGCTGCGCCGCCGCCGTTGCGCGCCGGGCAACGCTGGTCGCTGAGCGTGCGGCTGCGCCGGCCGCACGGCACGCTCAACCCGCACGGCTTCGACCTCGAGCTGTGGCTGTTCGAGCAGCGCATCGGCGCCACCGGCACGGTGCGCGGCGGCAGCGGCAGCGCCAACCGGCTGCTGGACGAGCACGCCGGCGCATCGCTCGAGCGTGCGCGCCAGCGGCTGCGCGACGCGATCCTGCTGCGCGTGCCCGACCCCGCGGCGGCCGGCGTACTTGCGGCGCTGGCGGTGGGCGACCAGGCGGCGATCGCCAGCGACGAGTGGGACCTGTTCCGCGACACCGGCGTGGCGCACCTGATGAGCATCAGCGGCCTGCACGTCACGCTGTTCGCGTGGCTGGCGGCGGCATTGATCGGCGCGCTGTGGCGCGGCAGCGCACGCTTGATGCTGGCCGTGCCGGCGCCGCTGGCGGCGCGCTGGGGTGGCGTGCTGGCGGCCGCCGGCTATGCATTGCTCGCCGGCTGGGGCGTGCCGGCGCAGCGCACGCTGTGGATGCTGGCCACGGTGGCGCTGCTGCGCAGCATCGGGCGGCAGTGGCCGGCGCTGCTGGTGCTGCTGGCCGCGGCGGTGGTGGTGGCGCTGTTCGACCCGTGGGCGCTGCTGCAGCCGGGGTTCTGGCTGTCCTTCGCCGCGGTGGCGCTGCTGCTGGCGGCCGAGCCGGCGGCCGGCACCGGCCACCGCACGACATGGCGGGGGCGGCTGCGTGCCGGCCTGCGCACGCAGGCCGTGGCCAGCGTCGGGCTGGCACCGCTGAGCCTGGTGTTCTTCCAGCAGGTGTCGCTGGTCGGTTTCGCCGCCAACCTGGTGGCGATCCCGCTGGTCACGCTCGCCGTCGTGCCGCTGACGCTGGCCGGCATCGCCGCGCCGCCGCTGTGGCTGCTGGCCAGCGCGCTGGTGCAGGCGATGTTGCACGGCCTGCACTGGCTGGCGGCGCTGCCGCTGGGGCTATGGACGGCCGCTGCCGCGCCGGCCTGGGCGGCGGCCGCCGGGCTGCTGGGCGGCGCCTTGCTGCTGCTGCCGTTGCCGTGGCGGCTGCGGCTGCTGGGCCTGCCGCTGCTGCTGCCCTTGCTGGCGCCACCCGTGGTGCGGCCCGCGCCGGGGCAGTTCGAGCTCGTGGCGGCCGACATCGGCCAGGGCAGCGCGGTGCTGCTGCGCACCCGCACCCACCTGCTGGTCTACGACGCCGGCCCGCGCCACCCGGGCGACAGCGATGCCGCGCAGCGTGTGCTGCTGCCGCTGCTGCGCGCGCGCGGCGACGAGCGCATCGACCTGCTGCTGCTCAGCCACGGCGACAGCGACCATGCCGGCGGCGCGGCCTCGCTGCTGGCGAGGCTGCCGGTGGCTGCGCTGGCCAGCTCGCTGCGCGCGGGCGACCCGCTGCTGGCCGCCGGCGTGCCGCACCGGCGCTGCGCCGCCGGCCAGCAGTGGCAGTGGGACGGCGTGCATTTCGAGCTGCTGCACCCGCCCGGCGCCGATGACCACCCTGCGACGCCGGCCAACGCATTGAGCTGCGTGCTGCGCGTGCAGGCGCGCGACGGGCGCAGCGTGCTGCTCACCGGCGACATCGGCCAGGCGCAGGAGGCGGCGCTGATCGAGCGCTACGGCCAGGCCTTGCGCGCCCAGGTGCTGCTGGTGCCGCACCACGGCAGCCGCGGCTCGTCCAGCGCAGCCTTCATCGCGGCGGTGGCACCGGGCACGGCCCTGGTGCAGGCCGGCTACCGCAACCGCTTCGGCCACCCGGCCGCCGAAACGCTGGCGCGCTACCGCGCGCTCGGCGTCGAGCTGCTGCGCAGCGACCGCTGCGGGGCGTGGACCTGGCAGGCCTCGGGCGCGTCGCACTGCGAGCGCGACGCCGCCGCACGCTACTGGCACGATCGCGGCGGCGACGCGGCGCTGCCCGTGCCGAGCGCCACCGCGGCGGCGGCGCGCGCGCCTTGATCGCGACCGTGTCGACGGCATCGCGCTGCGCGGGCCCAACGACCTCGTGTTCGATGCGCACGGCGGCGGCTGCTTCACCGGCCTGGGCAAGTCGCGCGCGCTGGACAGGGACCACGGCGGCGAGTGCTACGCCGCGGCCGGCGGTGCCGCGCCGCGCATCGTCGCGCACCCCGCGCTCACCTCGCGCTCACCTCGCGCTCACCCCCGACGGCGTGGCGCGGTCGCCCGACGGCAAGACGCTGTGCTGCGCCGAAACCGCCGGCGCGCGGCGGTGGGCCTTCGAGCTGGACGCGCCGGGGCAGCTGCGGCGCACGCCGTGGCCGTCGCCGCAGCGCGCGCGGCTGCTGCCGGCGTCGCCGGGCGGCCACTGCCAGCGCTTCGATTCGATGGCGGTGGACGCGCTGGGCAACCAACATGTGCGTGGCCACGCTGCTGCATGGCGGCATCACCGTGGTGACGCCCGATGCACGGCGCGCGCACCACGTCGGCCGGCCCGACCGCTGTGTCACCAAGTTGTGCTTCGGCGGGCGCGAGCTGCGCACCGTGTACGTCACGCTGTCGGGCAGCGGCCGGCCGATCGCCATCGACGGCGGGCCGACGCCGGGGTTGGAGCTGGCCTGCGGCGCCTGATCACACCACGCGCCGCGCGCGCAGCGCAGCCACGTCATCGGCGCCCAAGCCCAGCAGTTGCTGCAGCACCTGTTCGGTGTGCTGGCCCAGCAGCGGCGGCGGCAGTTCGTAGCGCACCGGGGTGTCGGCGAAGCGCAGCGGGCTGGCCAGCAGCGAGATCGGCCCGCCGGGATGCTGCATGTTCGTGCGCAGCCCGCGGTGCTGCACCTGCGGGTCGTCGAACACCTGGTCGATGTTGTTGATCGGCCCGCAAGGCACGTTGTGGGCTTCGAGCAGCGCTATCCATTGGTGCATCGTGCGCTCGAGCATCAGCTCGGCCACCATGCCGCACAGCAGCTTGCGGTTCACGCTGCGCGCGGCACCGGCGGCAAAACGCGGGTCGTCGGCCCACTCGCCCTTGCCCACGGCGCGGCTGAAGCTGCGGAACTGGCCGTCGTTGGCCACCGCCAGGATGACGTGCCCCCCTTTGCAGGCGAACACCTGGTAGGGCACGATGTTCGGGTGGCCGTTGCCCAGCCGCTGCGGCACCTCGCCGCTGACGAACCAGTTCAGCGCCTGGTACGAGGTCAGCGACACCAGGCAGTCCAGCAGCGCGATGTCGATGTACTGGCCGCGGCCGCTGACGTGGCGCTGCTCGAGCGCCGCCAGGATGGCGCTGGTGGCGTACAGCGCGGTCACCAGGTCGGCCACCGCCACGCCCACCTTCATCGGTGCGGCGCCGGCCTCGCCGTCGGGCACGCCGGTGATGCTCATCAGCCCGCCCATGCCCTGGAAGACGAAGTCGTAGCCCGGCCGCGGCGCATAGGGGCCGCTTTGGCCGAAGCCGGTGATCGAGCAGTACACCAGCCGGGGGTTGACGGTGCGCAGGCGGGCGTCGTCCAGGCCGTAGCGCGCCAGGGTGCCGACCTTGTAGTTCTCGACCACGATGTCGCTGCGTTCGGCCAGCCGGCGGATCAGCTGCTGGCCCTCGGCGCTGGCCAGGTCGACGGTGATCGACTTCTTGTTGCGGTTGGCCGACAGGAAGTAGGCCGAGTCGCCGCGCTCGCCGGGGCCGGCCTTGACGAAGGGCGGGCCCCAGCCGCGCGTGTCGTCGCCTTCGCCGGGCTTTTCCACCTTGATCACCTCGGCGCCCATGTCGGCCAGGTTCTGCGTGGCAAAGGGCCCGGCCAGCACGCGCGACAGGTCGAGCACACGCAGGTGGGACAGCGGGCCTTGGCGTGGTGCCGCATCGCTCATCGGGGTCTCCTCGTCGTGGGGTGCTGGCGCTGACGAACGATGCTAAGCCACGCCCAACGCGTCGTGCCGGCCGCGTACGCAGCCGTGCATGCCGGCCGATAATCGCGCGCCGCCACCCCGCACCGCCCGCCCCGCATGTCCAAACACCGTCTGGCCGTCGCGCCGCAATACCTGCTGCCCAAGACCGCGCTGACGCGTGCGGCCGGCCGGGTGGCGCGCGCCGAGCGCGGCGCGCGCACCACGAAGCTGATCCGCTGGTTCGTCGCGCGCTACGGCGTGAACATGGCCGAGGCGGCCGAGCCGGACATCGCCGCCTACCCCAGCTTCAACGCCTTCTTCACGCGCGCGCTGAAGGACGGCGCGCGCCCGCTGGCGCGGGCCGATCTGGTGTGCCCGGTGGACGGCGCGATCAGCCAGTTCGGCCGCATCCGCGGCGATGCGATCTTCCAGGCCAAGGGCCACGACTACAGCACGCGCGCGCTGCTCGGCGGCGACGCCGAGCTGGCCGCCGCTTACGACGACGGCCACTTCGCCACGCTGTACCTGAGCCCCAAGGACTACCACCGCATCCACATGCCTTGCGCCGGGCGGTTGCGGCGCATGCTGCACGTGCCCGGCACGCTGTTCTCGGTCAACCCGACCACCGCGCGCGGCGTGCCGGGGCTGTTCGCGCGCAACGAGCGCGTGGTGTGCGCCTTCGACGGCGCCGAGCCGGGCACCGGGCCCTTCGCGCTGGTGCTGGTGGGCGCGACCATCGTCGGCAGCATGGCCACGGTGTGGCACGGCGTGGTCAACCCGCCGCGCCCCGGTGCGGTGCGCGAATGGCGCTACGACGACGCCGCGCCGCCGATCGTGCTGGCGCAAGGCGCCGAGATGGGCCGCTTCCTGCTGGGCTCCACGGTGGTGCTGCTGTTCCCGGCCGACGGGCTGCAGTTCAACCCGGCGTGGATGCCCGGCGGTGCGGTGCGCATGGGCCAGCCGATGGCGCGGCGCTGGGTCACTCGGGCAGCCGCCCCAGGCCGTACATGATTTCCAGGATCGGCGACGGCCGGCCGAGCCCAGCGAACCAGCGGTTGTAGAGCTCCGGCAGTGCCGGGCTGCGGTAGATCTGCGACAGCGCGGCGTCGACCGCCTGCTTCATCGCCCAGTCGCCGCGCGGCAGCACGATCGCATAGGGCTCGAAGGACAGCGGGTCGCCGAGCAGCGCCAGTGCCTTCGCGTCCTTGGAGCGCGCCACCAGGCCGACCAGCAGCACCCGGTCGCTGGCCAGCGCGTCGATGCTGCCGGCCTCCAACTGCGCCAGGCCATCTTCGCGCGAGGCCACCGGCACCACGGTGGCCGTCACCACCTTGGCCTTCAGCGCTTCGTTCAGCGCGCGCTCGTTGCTGGTGCCGGGGATGACCGCGATCTTCTTGTTGGCCAGGTCGAGCAGCGAGCTGCCCGGCGTCGACGCGCGCACCAGCAGGCCGGTGCCGTCGACGAAGGTCAGCGACGAAAAGCCGACCTCATGCATGCGGCCCAGCGTCACCGTGGTCGCACCGCATTCCATGTCGGCCTGGCCGCTGGCGATGGCGGACAAGCGCGTCTGTGCCGTCACCGGCACCCATTTGACCTGCAGCGGCACCACGCCGAGCTGCTTTTCGATCACGCCGATCACGCTGCGGCACAACTCCACCATGTAGCCGGTGGGCTTCTTGTCGTTGTCCTCGAAGGAGAAGGGCGTGGCGTCGCTGCGGTAGGCGACGTTCAGCGTCTTGGTGTCGTGGATCTTCTTCAGCCGGCCTTCGAAGGGCGCGGCGGCCATCTGCGCCAGGGCCAGCGCAGGGGCCAGGCAAAGCGCGGCGACGGCGGAGTGCAAGCGGGACATCGGGGCTCCTCGGGGATGTTCGTTGATTGGCCCGCCCTGCGCGGGCCGCGCATTCTATTCAGGCCGGCTTCGCGTGCCCGCGCGATTCGCGGCGCGTGATCCACAGCGTGGCCGCGCAGATCACCGCGCCGCCGGTCAAGGTGCTGCCCGAGGGCAGGTCGGCAAAAACCAGCCAGCCGATCAGCGAGGCCCACACCAGGTCGAGGAACTTCACCGACTGCGTCGACGAGATGTCGGCGACGTGGAACGAGCGCGTCAGGCAGTAGTGCCCCAGGCTGCCGAGCAGCCCGCACAGCGCGAAGCCGGCCCACTGCGGCGCCGTCGGGGCCTGCCAGTGCAGCAGCGCCAGCGGCAGGCTGAACAGCGTCACCGTCAGCGCCTGCCACACCACGATGGTGCCGGTGCTCTCGTAGCGCGTCAGCGCCTTGGTCAGCAGGAACGAAGCGGCGAACATCGGCGCCGAGCCCAGCATCACCAGGTTGTACCAGCCGCCGCTGCCGGTGAGCTTGGGGCCGACCACGACCAGCACGCCCACCAGGCCGATGCCCGAGGCCAGCCAGCGCTCCCAGCGCATCGGCTCCTTGAACACGAAATACGCGCCGATCATGATGAAGATCGGCGCGGTGAAGCCGATGGCCGTCATGTCGGCCAGCGGGATCTTCGGCAGCGCGGTGAACCACAGCATCAGCCCGAGCGTGTGCAAGGCGCCGCGCACGAACTGCCCGCCCACGTGTTGGGGCTTGTAGGCGCGCACGCCGTGGCGCCACAGCAGCGGCAGCATCACCCCCAGGCCGAACAGGTAGCGCAGGAACTGCGCCTGGAACGGGTCGAGCTGCTGCGCCAGGCCGCGCACCAGCGCATTGAGCACGCTGAACACCAGCCCCGAAGCCGCCGACCAGACCAGCCCCTGCAGCACGGGGTCCAGGCGGCCGAAGCGCCGCGCCAGCACGGCGCCGCGGCGGCGCAGCGCATCGAGGTGGGGCCGCGGGCGCGGTGCGGCCGTCATCGGCGGGCAGCGGCACGGGTGGGCATGGCGTGATTGTCGTTGCCGGCGCGCCGCGCGCACGTCGCCGCGACGACACGCGCAAGCGCCTCAGCCGCGTTGTGTGCCGAGGTAGGTTTCGACGATGCGCGGGTCGGCTGCCAGTTGCGCGGCGGCGCCTTCGAGCACGATCGCGCCGGTCTCGAGCACGTAGCCGTGGTCGGACACCGCCAGCGCGGCGCGCGCGTTCTGCTCGATCAGCAGGATGCTGGTGCCCTGCGCGCGCAGCCGTTCGATGATCTGGAAGATCTCGCGCACGATCAGCGGCGCCAGCCCCAGGCTGGGTTCGTCGAGCATCAGCAGCTTCGGCGACGACATCAGCGCACGGCCCACCGCCAGCATCTGGCGCTCGCCGCCCGACAGGGTGCCGGCCAGCTGCAGGCGCCGCTCCTTCAGCCGCGGGAACAGCGCGTAGACCTGCTCGATCTGCCGGCGCCACTGCGGTACACGCTGCTTCATCGCGCGGTAGCCGCCCAGCACCAGGTTGTCTTCCACCGGCATGGTGCCGAACAGCTCGCGCTTTTCCGGCACCAGCGCCAGCCCGAGCATCACGCGTTCTTCCAGCGTGGCATCGGCCAGGTCCTGCCCGGCAAAGACGATGCGCCCGCGCGAGGGCAGCATGCCCATCAGCGCGGCCAGCGTGGTGGACTTGCCGGCGCCGTTGGGCCCGATCACGCTGACCACCTGGCGTTCGGCGAGCTGGAAGTTCAGCCCGGCCAGCACCTCGGCACGGCCGTAGCCGGCGTGCAGGTCGGTGACTTGCAGCAGCGGCGTGGTCATGTCGATGTTCAATGCTCGGTGCCCAGATAAGCCGCGCGCACCGCCGGGCTGGCCTGCACCTGCGCCGGCGTGCCTTCCATCAGCTTGGTGCCGAACTCCATCACCACCACGCGGTCGGCCAGGCCCATCACGAAATCCATGTCGTGCTCGACCAGCAGCAGGCTGATGCCGTCGGCCTTGAGCTGGCGCAGCACCGCGGCCAGCGCCTGCTTTTCGTGGTGACGCAAGCCGGCGGCCGGCTCGTCCAGCAGCAGCAGCGCCGGGTCGGTGGCCAGCGCGCGTGCGATCTCCAGCAGCCGCTGCGGCCCCAGCGCCAGGTTGCCGGCCGGCTCGTGCGCCCGTTCGGCCAGGCCGATGCGCGCCAGTTGCGCTTCGGCCTCGGCGAACAGCTGGCGCTCCTCGGCGCGGTCCAGCCGCAGCACCGCGCGCAGCGCGCCGCAGCGCGTGCGGCCATAGCCGCCGAGGGCGACGTTTTCCAGCACCGTCATCTCGGGGATCATCTTCACGTGCTGGAAGGTGCGCGAGATGCCCAGCCGCGCGATGACGCGCGACGGCTTGCCGGCGATGTCGGCGCCGCGCCAGCGCACCACGCCGGCGCTGAGCGGCAGCACGCCGGTGACCAGGTTGAACAGCGTGGACTTCCCGGCGCCGTTGGGGCCGATCAGCGCGACGATGTCGCCGCCTGCGACTTCGAAGCTGACGTCGTTGACCGCCACCAGCCCGCCGAACTGCTTGCGCACCGCTTGCACCTGCAGCAGGGCCTCGCCGCGCGGCGGTCGCGCGCGCCGCGGCAGCGCGCTGGCGCCGGCCCAGTCGCGGCGGCGCTGCGGCGCCGGCAGCCAGCGGCCGACGAAGCTCCACAGCCCGTCGGGCGCGTACTTCAGCACCCCCACCAGCACGATGCCGAAGACGATGGTCTCGAAGTTGCCGCTGGTGCCCAGCAGCCGCGGCAGCAGCACTTGCAGCTGGTCCTCGGTCAGGCGCACCGCGGCTGCGCCGGCAAAGGCGCCCCAGACCTTGCCCACGCCACCCAGCACCGCCATGAACAGGTATTCGATGCCCTTGTTGATGCCGAACGGCGACGGGCTGACGCTGCGCTGGAAGTAGGCGAACAGCCAGCCCGACACGCCGGCCAGCATCGCCGCGATGACGAACACCGTGAGCTTGCAGCGGAAGGTGGAGATGCCCATCGCCTCGGCCATGGTCGAGCCGCTCTTGAGCGCGCGGATCGCGCGGCCCGCGCGCGAATCGAGCAGCCGCAGGCAGCCCAGCGCCGCCAGCAGCGCCAGCGACCACACCAGCGGGTGCAGGCCGCGGCCGGTGCCCAGTTCCACGCCGAACAGGCTGAGCATCGGGATGCCGAGAATGCCGTCGTACTTGCCCAGCCACTCCATGTTGGCCATGGTGTAGTTCAGCGCCAGGCCCCAGGCGATGGTCGCCAGCGGCAGGTAGTGGCCCGACATGCGCAGCGTCAGCGCGCCCAGCAGCAGCGCCGCGGCCACGCACAGCGCGAGCCCGGCCAGCAAGGTCAGCGGCGGGCTCAGCCCCAGCCGCACAGCGAGGAAGGCCGCGGTGTACGCACCCACGCCGACGAAGGCTGCCTGGCCGAAGGAGATCAGCCCGGCCACGCCGGTGAGCAGCACCAGGCCGAGCGCGACCAGCGCATACAGGCCGATGTAGATGCTCTGCGTGATCCAGAAGTCGGGCACCGGCAGCAGCGGCAGCGCCAGCATGACCGCGGCGAAGGCGGGAAAAGCCCAGCGCCGCATTCAGTCGTCCTCGGCGTGCGGGTCGCGCAGCGAGCGCCACAGCAGCACCGGCAGGATCGCGCCGAAGACGATCACCTCCTTGAAGGCGCTGGCCCAGAACGAACTGAAGCTTTCCAGCAGCCCCACGCCCAACGCGCCCACCAGCGCCAGCGGGTAGCTGGCCAGCCCGGCGAACACCGCGGCGACGAAGCCCTTCAGGCCGATGAGAAAACCGCTGTCGTAGAACACCGTGGTGGTCGGGCCGATCAGCAGGCCCGACAGCGCGCCGATGAACGCCGCCATGGTGAACGACAAGCGCCCGGCGCTGCTGCTGGAGATGCCCATCAGCCGCGCGCCCAGCCGGTTGACCGCGGTGGCGCGCAGCGCCTTGCCGGCCAGCGAACGCTCGAAGTACAGCCTCAAGCCGATGATCAGCGCCACCGACGCCGCGAAGATGATCAGCGCCTGCCCCGACAGCGTGATGCCGCCCAGGCTGAAGCGCTGGTCCCAGAAGCTGGGGTTGCGAAAACCTTCGGCGCCGAAGAAATACAGGCCCAGCCCGACCAGCGCGAAGTGCACGCCGACCGAGACGATCAGCAGCACCAGCACGCTGGCGTCGGCCAGCGACTCGTAGGCCAGGCGGTAGATCAGCGTGCCGAAGGGGGTGACCAGCGCCAGCGTCAGCAGCGCCTGCGCCGGCATCGGCAGGTTGCGCGGCGCGGCCCACCACGCCAGCAGCGACACCGCCGCCGGCCAGGCCAATGTGCGCGCCGCTTGCGCCAGCAGCCGGAGCGCGCTGCGGCGCTGGCGCACGCCGTTGACCAGATCCTGCAGCACCACCACGCCGGCCAGCACCAGCAGGAACCACACCGTGCCCGGCACGCGCCCGGCCTGCAGCAGCGCCAGCGTCAGCGCGCCGAAGGCGACGAACTCGCCTTGCGGGATGAAGATCACGCGCGTGACCGCGAACACCAGCACCGTGGCCAGCGCCAGCAGCGCGTAGATCGCGCCGTTGGTCAGGCCGTCCAGGGCCAGGATGCCGGCGACCGTGGCGTCCATGGCGTTCGCGGCGCTCGGTCAGCTCATTTCACGACCACGAACTTGCCGCCTTCCACCGTCAGCAGCACGCCGGTCTCGTTGGTGTAGCCGGCATGGTCGGTGGGCGTCCACAGCACCACGCCGTGCGCCAGCACGGTGCGGCCCATGGCTTCGATCGCGTCGCGCAGCGCGCTGCGGAATTCCGCCGTGCCGGGCTTGGCCTTCTGCAGGGCCGCCGGCAGCGCCTTTTCCAGCACGATGCGCGCGTCGTAGGCATGGCCGGCGAACTGGTTGCGCGAGCCGGCGCCGTAGGCCTTCTCGAACTGGGTGACGAAATCGACCGCCACCTTCTTCGACGGATGGCTGTCGGGCAACTGCTCGGCCACCACCGCCGGGCCGCTGACGACGAAGGAGCCTTCGACGTCCTTGCCGCCGATGCGCACCAGGTCGGGCGTGGCGGCGCCGTGCGTCTGGTAGATCTTGCCCTTGAAGCCGCGCTCGACGACGGCCTTGTGCGGCATCGCCGCGCCCGAGCCCGACGCCGCGATGAAGATCGCGTCGGGGTTGGCCGACACCAGCTTCAGCGCCTGCGGCGTCACGCCGGTGTCGCTGCGCGCGAAGCGCTCCACCGCGATCACCTTGATGCCGGCCTTGTCGGCCAGCGCGCCGAAGTCCTTCAGCCACTGCTCGCCGTAGGCGTCGGTGTAGCCGAGGAAGCCCACGGTCTTGACGCCCGTCTTCTTCATGTGCTCGACGATCGGGTAGGCCATCACCGCGAAGCTCTGCGGCAGGCGGAACACCCAGCGCTCCTGCTCGGGCGGCAAGGCCACCGGCGCCAGCGCGATCTGCGGCGTCTTCGATTCGGCCGACACCGGCGCCACCGCCGCGGTCACCGGCGTGATCGAGCCGCCGAGGATCAGGTCGACCTTGTCTTCGGTGACGAAGCGGCGCGCGTTGGTCACGCCCTTGCCCGGGTCGGAGGCATCGTCGAGGATGATCAGGTTGAGCTTCTCGCCGCCGAGGGTGGCCGGCCACAGCTTGAACTGGTTGCCCTCGGGGATGCCCAGCGCCGAGGCCGGGCCGGTGAGCGAGATCGTGACGCCGACGTTCACGTCGGCCATCGCGGCACCGGCCAGCAGTGCGGCGGCGGCAGCGGCCAGGGTCTTGTGCAGCAACTTCATCGGAAGGCTCCTGGTGGGTTGGGTTCGGTTCGGGGCGCGGGCCCGGGTTCGGGCGCGCATCGGCGGCGTGCCGCGGCGCCTTGGCGCCGCCGGCCCCGTGGGTCGTGGCTCGGGCGCAGGCGATGCTATCGGCGGGACCGGCGCGCGGCAGTCGTGGAATGCACTGATGCTGCGCGGCCCGGCAACGGCGGCAACGGCGGCAACGGCGGCAACGGCGCGCGGCGGTGAAACGCCGGGCGCTTCACGCCGGCAGCGCGGCCAGCCGCTGCTGCAGGCAGCCGAAGGCCACGCGCTCCTGTTCCAGGCGCAGCCGCGGTTGCAGCCGGTCGGAACGCAGCTCGTCGTAGAGCAGCGCCTCGGGCGCGCTCAGGCGCGGCAGATCGTGCCGTGCGGGCTCGGGCTCCTCGCCCCAGTGCTCGCGGTGTGCGAGCAGCGTGGGCCGGTCCATGAGCAACGACTCCACATGCGCGAAGTGGCCGCGCAACTGGTCGAGGATGGCGAAGCCGTGGGTGTCGATGTCGCCCCAGTAGTGCAGCCGGCATCGCTGCAGCCAGGCCGCGCGCGCCAGCGCGTCCCAGCCGTAGCCGGCGCCGAACACGACGATGGCGCGGCGGGCCTGCGGGAAGGCGAGGAAATTGGTTTCGTTCTCGGTGATGAACACCTGCTGCACCGGCAGCGCCAGCCCGGCAAAGCTGCCGGCGTCCAGCGTGACGTCGGACAGGCCGGCACAGCCGGGCAGGCTGGGCAGCGCCGGGTCGAGCAGCCGAAAGCGGATGCGCACCGGCTTGTCCAGGAAGCCGAAGCGGCGCGTGAACTGCGCCACGCCGGCCGCTGCAGGCTCGACCGCTGCGCCCGGCAACGCCAGGTCCAGCAGCTCGGTCAACACGCCGCGGTGGGCTTCGATGAACTTGCTGTGGACCCCGGGCACATCGACCTGGCGCAGGTACACCCCGGGTCGAGGATGGGCTTGCAGCCACGCGACGACCGCCAGCAGCCGCTGCCAGCGCTCGGCCAGCTCCAGCGCCTGCAGCGGGCGCCTGGACAGCCACGGCAGCAGCGCCGGCTGCGCCTGCGCCGTGTGCTGCCACAGCAATTCGAAGCGCCGAGCCTGACGCAGCTTGCCGACCAGGGCCAAGGCGTCGTGCAATGTGTCCAGCCACACGGCCGCCGGCAGCCGCTGCGTGCCCTGCACGCGGTGATGCCAGTCGCGCCACTCGATGCGCAACGGCGGCGCCTCGGCGAGCGTGCGCACCCAGTCGCGCACCGCGTCGAAGCGCTCGGACAGGTCGGCCGCGCTGGGCGCCTTCAGGCTCAGGCGCAGCGGCCAAGAAACGGTGTCCGCCACCGCCGCCCGCAGCAATTCGCCACGATCCCACAAGCGTTGGACCTGAGCGCGCAAATCTGCCGGCGTGGTCCAGCTCATGGTGCCGCGCCGTCTCCGGCAGCGCTGGCTTCGGCCATGCCGTCCGCCTTCTGAGCCCGGTACTCCTCGATCGACAGGCAACGCAGCCGCGAGTCGCGCCCACCCTCGTTGTGCACGAAGCCGACGCTGGCGACGAAGGGCTCGATGATGTGGATCTTCTGCAGCGGCGTGACGATCAGCAACTGCAGGTTCAGCTGCTGGAACAGGCGCAGCCCGTACTGCGCCGACTCGTCCGAACCGCGCCCGAAAGCCTCGTCGATGACGACGAAGCGGAACGAGCGCGAACGCACCGCGCCCCATTCCAGCCCGAACTGGTAGGCCAGGCT
>CAYZGL010000101.1:0-14754 GCA_964477985.1 uncultured Rubrivivax sp.
GCCGCCGACCACCAGCAGCCGGTGCTCGTCGCCGCGCACGTAGCGTTCGACCAGCACCTCGCTGCCGTGCTGGTCGGCCAGCGCCCAGGCAGCCTCGACTTCGGCCTGCGTCGTCAGATCGAGCGTCACGCCGCGGCCGTGGTTGCCGTCGGCCGGCTTGACCACCACCGGCAAGCCGATGTCCTGCGCCGCCTGCCACGCCGCGGCCGGGGTCGCGGCCGCCTCGCCCTCGGGCACCGGCACGCCCACCGCGCGCAGCAGCCGCTTGGTCAGGTCCTTGTCGGCGGCGATGCCTTCGGCGATGGCGCTGGTCAGGTCGGTCTCGGCGGTCCAGATGCGGCGCTGGCGTTTGCCGTGGCCCAGTTGCACCAGGTTGCCGTCGTTGAGGCGGATGTGCGGGATGTGCCGGTCGCTGGCCGCGGCGACGATGGCGGCGGTGCTGGGGCCCAGGTAACAGTCGTCGAGTTTGTCGCGCACCGCGCTCACCGCGGCCGCGACGTCGAAGGGCTCGTCGTTGATCGCGCACATCAGCAGCCGGTGGCCCTGTGCCAGCGCGGTGCGTGCGACCTGCTCGTCGCGTGCGCGAAACACCATGCGGTACACGCCGCGCTTGCTGGTGCTGCGCGTCTGGCCGAAGCCGGTGGGCATGCCGGCCAGGTTCAGCAGTTCGATCACCACATGCTCGAGGATGTGGCCGCACCAGGTGCCTTCTTCCAGCCGCTGCAGGAAGCCGCCGCGCTCGCCGACGCCGCAGTGGTGCTCGGCCAGCGCCGGCAGCCAGGCGCACAGCCGCTGGTTCAGCCCCGGCAGCTGGTGCGACGGTTGGTCTTCGAGCTCACCCAGGTCGAGCCAGGTCTCGAGCGCCGAGCGGTAGGTCCACAGGTTGGGGCCGCGCAGGTAGTTGATGCGCAGCAGCCGGATGTCGTCCTTGCGCGCCATCATCGCTCGCCGCCGCTGGCCGCTGGGGCGATGGCGGCGCTTGCGCGAGAATCGCGCCGCCGCTGCCGCGGCAGGCCTGTGCCGCCGCCGAAGTTGCTGTCGACCGTGAATGCCATGTCCAACTCCTGTGAAGAACCGCCGGCCGACCCGCTGGAGGCGGTGCGCGCCGCAGCGCACGCGGCGCTGGCTGCCGACGAGAACGTGCTGGCCGCGCTGGCGGTTGACTTGGATCATGAGCTGCGTTTCGCCGCCGGTGCCGCGCTGGTGCTGACCGAGCGCCGGCTGCTGGCGCGCCGCGCGGGTGCGGCCGACTGGCAGGCCTGGCCGCTGACACCGCAGCTGCAACTGCGCCACGGCGACCATGCCGGCGTCGGCAGCCTGGAACTGCTGGATGCGCACACGCGGCTGGCGCGCTGGCGCTTCACCCTGGGCGTGGACCCGCAGGCGGTGAAGCTGCTGGCGGCCTTCGAGCGGCAGCGCGCGCGCCTGGCCGGCAATGCGCCCGGCGAGGACGAGGCCGCCGACGACGACGTGCCGGCGGCGCGCGAGCCGTCGACCTCGCCTTCGACCTGGGTGCTGCTGCGGCTGGCACGCTTCGCGCGGCCTTACCGCTGGCAGCTGATGCTCGGTTTTGCGCTGACGCTGGCGTCGACCGCGGCCACCCTGGTGCCGCCGTACCTGACCATCCCGCTGATGGACAAGGTGCTGATCCCGTTCCAGGCCGGACAAAGCATCGACACTTCTTACGTCTTGTTGCTGTTGGCCGGGCTGCTGGGCTCGGCGCTGCTGGCCTGGAGCCTGGGCTGGGCGCGCACCTGGCTGCTGGCGCTGGTGTCCGAGCGCATGGCGGCCGACCTGCGCACCGCCGCCTTCGAGCACCTGCTGCACCTGAGCCTGGACTACTTCGGCGCCAAACGCACCGGCGACCTGATGGCGCGCATCGGCTCGGAGACCGACCGCATCTCGGTGTTCCTGTCGCTGCATGCGCTGGACTTCGCGACCGACGTGCTGATGATCGGCATGACCGCGGCGATCCTGCTGTCGATCGACCCCGGCCTGGCGCTGGCCACGCTGGTGCCGCTGCCCTTCATCGCCTGGATGATCCACATCGTGCGCGACCGGCTGCGCACCGGCTTCGAGAAGATCGACCGCGTCTGGGCCGACGTCACCAACGTGCTGGCCGACACCATCCCGGGCATCCGCGTGGTCAAGGCCTTCGCGCAGGAGGGGCGCGAGGCGGCGCGCTTTCGCGAGGCCAACCGGCTGAATCTGGCGGTCAACGACAAGCTGAACAAGACCTGGAGCCTGTTCTCGCCGACGGTGTCGCTGCTCACCGACATCGGCTTGCTGGTGGTGTGGGGCTTCGGCATCTGGCAGGTCAGCCGCGGGCGCATCACGGTGGGCGTGCTGGCCGCGTTCATCGCCTACATCGGGCGCTTTTACACAAGGCTCGATTCGATGAGCCGCATCGTCAGCGTGACGCAAAAGGCCGCCGCCGGCGCCAAGCGCATCTTCGACATCCTGGACCACGTCAGCAACGTGCCCGAACCGGCGCAGCCGGTTCCTATCGAGCCCCCGGCGCAGCCGGTTCCTATCGAGCCCCCGGCGCAGTCAGGGGGGATCGAGCGCCTGCAAGGGCAGATCGAGCTGCGCGGCGTGCACTTCCGCTACGGCAGCCGCAGCGTGATCCGCGGCCTGGACCTGAGCATCCGCCCGGGCGAGATGATCGGCCTGGTCGGCCACAGCGGCTCGGGCAAGAGCACGCTGGTCAACCTGATCTGCCGTTTTTACGACGTGAGCGACGGCGCGATCCTGGTCGACGGAGTCGACCTGCGGCGCTTCGGCGTGGCCGACTACCGGCGCCATATCGGGCTGGTGCTGCAAGAGCCGTTCCTGTTCTTCGGCACCGTGGCCGAGAACATCGCCTACGGCAAGCCGCAGGCCACGCGCGCCGAAATCGTCAGCGCGGCGCGCGCCGCGCACGCTCACGAGTTCATCCTGCGGCTGCCGCAGGGTTACGACTCACTGGTCGGCGAGCGCGGCCAGGGGCTGTCGGGTGGCGAACGCCAGCGCATCAGCATCGCGCGCGCGTTGCTGATCGACCCGAGGATCCTGATCCTGGACGAAGCCACCTCGGCGGTGGACACCGAAACCGAAAAGGAGATCCAACGGGCGCTGGACAACCTGGTGCAAGGGCGCACCACCATCGCCATCGCGCACCGGCTGTCCACGCTGCGCAAGGCCGACCGGCTGGTGGTGATGGACGCCGGGCGCATCGTCGAAGTCGGGCCGCACGATGAGCTGATCGAGCGCCGCGGCGCCTACTTCAGGCTGTACGAAGCGCAGGCGCGGCGCGTCGTCGGCGACGACGGCGAGCATGCGCAGGGCGCCGAGCCGGTGATCGCCGCGCAGTTGGCCGCCGAGGCCAGCACGCACGCCGCCATGCACAGCGGGGTGCAGCCATGAGCGCCGGCGTGGCTCGTGCGTCGCCTGGGCCGGTGTCGGCGGTGGCGGTGGCGGTGGCGGTGGTGGTGGTGGTGGTGCGAGGGGTGGGCGCATGAACTTCGAGCTGCACCGCAATGCCTTCGGCCGGCTGGTGCTGACCGACGCCGAAGGGACGGCGCACGCCGGCGTGGTGCCGGTGCGCGCCTTCCCGATCGCCGCGCCCGGCGAGGGTCTGTCGCTGGTCAGCGCGCAGGGCCGCGAGCTGGTCTGGATCGAGCGGCTGGCCGATCTGCCGGCGGCGCAGCGTGCGCTGGTCGACGAGGAACTGGCCGGGCGCGAGTTCGTGCCGCAGATCCTGTGCCTGCGCGCGGTCAGCAGCTTTTCTACACCCAGCCGCTGGACGGTGGACACCGACCGCGGCCCCACGCAGTTCGTGCTGAAGGGCGAGGAAGACATCCGCCGCATCGGCCGCACCACGCTGCTGATCGCCGACGGCCACGGGCTGCAGTTCCTGGTGCCCGACTTCGCCGCGCTGGACCGCCACTCGAAGCGGCTGCTCGAGCGCTTCTTGTAGCGGCGGCGGCTTCAGCCGGCGCCGCCGAGTGCACCTACCGCCGCGCCGGCCCCCACCAGCCAGATCGGGCTGATGCGCCAGCGCAGCAGCACCGCCGCGCTGAACGGCACCAGCAGCATCGCGCCGAGGCTGTCGCGCACCGGGTCGGTCAGGATCCAGCCGGCAGCCAGCAGCAGGCCCAGCGTCAGCGGCGCCAGCCCGGCGCTGAAGGCGCGCACGCCGCGCGAGTTTTCCAGCGCGCTGCCCAGGTGCGCCGCGGCGATGGCCAGCGCGGTGGACGGCAGCAGGCTGCCGCCCAGCGTGGCGGCGACGCCGGCCAGGCCGGCGACGTTCCAGCCGATCACCGCGACGAACAGCACGTTCGGCCCCGGGGCGGCCTGCGCGATGGCGATCGAGCTGGTGAACTGCGCATCGCTGATCCAGCCCTGTTCGCCCACGACGAAGCGCTGCATGTCGGGTGCCGTGGTGATGGCCCCGCCGACGGCCAGCAGCGACAACATGCCGAAATGCAGGAACAAGCCCGGCAGCACACCGCTGTCCAGGCCGTGCGCACCGAACAGCAGCGCAGTCATCGGCCCAGCCTCGTCCACGCCACGGCCACGGCGACGCTGCCCAGCCCCAGCACCACGGCCACCAGCGGCCAGCGCAGCGCGCCGATTGCCAGCAAGGTGAGCAGCGCGAACAGCGCGCAGAGCCGGGCCCCCAGCGGGTTGCTGCGCAGCGTGCCCGCCAGCTTCAGCGCGGTGGCGATCACCAGCCCGGCCGCCACCGCACCCATGCCGCGCAGCGCGCCGGCCACCGGCGGCAGCGCCATGGTGCGCTCATACAGCGCGGCCAGCAGCAGCACGATCAGCAACGGCGCCAGCAGCAGCCCGGCCAAGGCGGCGGCGGCGCCGCGCGCGCCATGAAAGCGCAGGCCGATCATCAGCGCCACGTTGACGATGTTCGGGCCGGGCAGGGCTTGGCCCAGGCTCAGCAGCTCGAGAAACTGCGCCGGCGTCAACCAGCGTTCACGTTCCACCAGTTCGTGCTGCGCCACCGCCAGCACCCCGCCGAAGCCCTGCAGCGCCAGCCGGTTGAACACGCGCAGGATCTGCAGCGCATCGCGCGGCCGCCGCGTGGCGGGTTCGGGGGTGCCGGGGCCGCTCGCCGCTGCCGCGTTCAGCGCAGCACCTTCAGCGCATCGGGGTTGACGATGTTCGTCGGGTTGTTGGCGACGAAGTTCACCACGTTGTCGAAGGCCGCGCTGAAGTACATCTCGTAGCTGTCCTGTTCGACATAGCCGATGTGCGGCGTGCATACCGCGTTTTCCAGCCGCAGCAGCGGGTGGCCCTGCAGGATCGGCTCGGCCTCGAACACGTCGATCGCCGCCATGCCGGGGCGGCCGCGGTTCAGCGCCGACACCAGCGCATGCTCCTTCAGCAGCTCGGCGCGCGAGGTGTTGACGAACAACGCGGTGGGCTTCATGCGCGACAGGTCCTCCAAGGCGATGATGCCTTGGGTGCGCTCGCTCAGGCGCAGGTGCACGCTGAGCACGTCGCATTGCTCGAAGAAGCCTTCGCACGAGCTCGCGGCTTCGTGGCCATCGGCCAGCGCCTTCGTGCGCGCAGACTCGCTGCCCCACACGCTGACGCGCATGCCGAAGGCGCGCCCGTAGCCGGCCACGATCTGGCCGATGCGCCCGTAGCCCCAGATGCCCAGATGCCGCCCGCGCAGCACCTGGCCGATGCCGAAATTCGGCGGCATCGACGCCGTCTTCAGCCCCGACTGCTGCCACGCGCCGTGCTTCAGGTTGCCGATGTACTGCGGCAGCCGGCGCATGCTGGCCATGATCAGCGCCCAGGTCAGCTCGGCCGGCGCCACCGGCGAGCCCACGCCTTCGGCCACCGCGATGCCCTGTTTGGTGCAGGCGGCCAGGTCGATGTGGCTGCCCGCGCGGCCGGTCTGCGAGATCAGCTTCAGCTTGGGCAGCTTCTCCAGCAGTTGACGCGGGAAGTGCGTGCGCTCGCGGATCAGCACCAGGACGTCGGCGTCACGCAGCCGCACCGACAACTGGCCGATGCCCTTGACGGTGTTGGTGAAGACCTTGGCGTTCAGTGCCTCGAGCCTGCTCGCGCACTTCAGCTTGCGCACCGCGTCCTGATAATCGTCGAGGATGATGATGTTCATGGCGACGGGCATTCTGCACCGCCGCGCAGCGCCGGCTGCGCCAGCCGTCCCGGCGATGCATGCCCGCCGGCGGGGCACCGCGGCCACCGCCTGCGCGGTGGCTGGGCCGGCTTCAGGACAGCAGCGGCACGAAGCCCGAGCGCGGCGCGCGCGTCGGGAAATGGCGGTTCAGCTGCGTCAGCCGCTGTTCGGCCTCGCGCTGGTCGCGGTTCAGTGCCAGCACGTGGTACAGCTCGGCGCGCAGGTGCCACAGGTCGCGCAGCGAATGCGCCTGGCCGATGCGCGTGCGCAGCGCGCCCGTGGCCTCGATCGGCAGGTCGCCGATGCTGTCCAGGAAGTCCTGCCGCACCGGCGGCAGGCGGTGCAGCGGTGGCGACGAGCGCAGCGGGCCGGGCGCCAGCAGCCAGAACCACAGCCGGTGCCACGCCGAGTGCGGTGCGTGGCGCAGCGACGGCGGGCAGACCTCGGTGTGCCAGCCGATGCGCGAAGCCAGCGTGTCGCGATAACGGGGGCGGCGGGGCAGGCTGAAAGAAATCATGGCTGTGACTTCGGACACGACGCTTCGAACTTGAGCGCATTGTTCGGAATCACCCGCCGTGCTAAGCGCGGAACAAGCGCGGCAACGGCCCTCAGTTCGCAGCCGCTGGCGGTGTGCGGTGGCTGCGGCGCGGCGTGGCCTACAGCGGCCCGTAGCGCTGTTTGCGCTGCGCGGTGAAGTGCCACCACGGCGCCGGGGCGGCGCCGCCCATGAACTCGACCGCGGCCATGAAGGTATCGAGCACGCAAGGATCCTGGCGCTTGCCGGTGGCGCGGCACAACGCGCGGTACAGCTGCAGCGGATCGCGCGAGCGCAGCTCGGCCGGATGGCAAATGCCCACGCGGCGCAGACCGGCGGCCAACGCCGGCCCGATGTTGGGCAACTGTTCGAGCGCGAGGCAATCGTCGGCGCGCGCCGCCTTGGGCGACTTGATGCCGCTGCGCCGCAGGGTGTTCACGTCAGGTGCTCCACCGCGCTGGGTGCGAGCCGCGCCGCATGAAACGAATGCCCCTCGGGGACAGGCCGCCGCAGGCGGCCAGCGGGAGCGGCAGCGCGAGCGGGCCGAACCCGATCCGGGTCTGCCGGTCGGGTTCGGTGCCCCCTCGGGGGGCGGCCGCCAGGCGGCCGGGGGCGGTCGGCTTCACATCAGCATGGTGTTGCGGATCAGGCCCACGGCCAGGCCCTCGAGCGCGAAGCTTTCGTCGTCGGGCGCGACATGCAGCGTACTGAACTCGGGGTTTTCGGGGATCAGTTCGATGCCGGTCTTGGTGCGGCGAAAGCGCTTGACCGTGACCTCGTCGCCCAGCCGCGCGACGACGATCTGGCCGTTCTTGGCCTCGCGCGACTTCTGCACCGCGAGCAGGTCGCCGTCCATGATGCCGGCGTCGCGCATGCTCATGCCGCGCACCTTCAGCAGGTAGTCGGGCCGGCGCGTGAACAGGCTGGACTCCATCAGGTAGTACTGGTCGATGTGCTCTTGCGCCAGCATCGGCGCACCGGCGGCCACACGCCCGACCAGCGGCAGGTTCAGCTGCGCCAGGCTGGGCAGCGGCAGGCTGTACTGCTTGCCGATCTGGCTGAAGCGCGCGGCGTTGAGCGCACGCAATGTGTCAGACTTCAAACGGATGCCGCGCGAGGTGCCGCCCACCAGTTCGATGACTCCCTTGCGTGCCAGCGCCTGCAGGTGCTCTTCGGCGGCGTTCGCGGAGCGAAAACCCAGCTCGGCGGCAATCTCGGCGCGCGTGGGCGGTGCGCCGGTGCGCTCGATCGCGCTTTGCACCAGGTCGAGGATCTGCTGCTGGCGCGCGGTGAGTTTGGGGCTGTCGATCATCGGGCGATCTGTCGTTTTGTCCAGTAGCTGTATTTTCATCCAGACAGGCAACCATGGCAAGCAAGGGCGCGACGGTCGTGATCCTGGGTACCGGCGGCACCATCGCCGGCACTGCCGCACACGGCGGCGACAGCGTCGGCTATCGCGCTGCCAGCTTGGGTGTGCAGGCGCTGGTGGCGGCCGTGCCGGCGCTGGCCGGCCAGAGCATCGAATGCGAGCAGCCGGCGCAGCTCGACAGCAAGGACATGGACCACGCCACCTGGCAGGCGCTGGCCGCGGCCGTGGCGCGCCAGCTGCAGCGGCCCGACGTGCGCGGCGTGGTCATCACGCACGGCACCGACACGCTGGAAGAGACGGCGTACTTCCTGCACCGCGTGCTGGCGCCGGCCAAGCCGGTGGTGTTGACCGCGGCCATGCGCCCGGCCACGGCGCTGCTGGCCGATGGGCCGCAAAACCTGCTCGACGCCGTGACGCTGGCGCGCGAAGCCGCCTGGTGCGGCGTGCATGCGGTGCTCGGCGCGCGGGTGTTCGCTGCGGTGGACCTGCGCAAGCAGCACGGTTGGCGCATCGACGCCTTCGGCAGCGGCGATGCCGGGCCGCTGGGCCTGCTGCGCGACGGCGTGGTCAGCCGCTTTCGCGAGCTGCCGCCGGCCATCGCGCATGCCGCGGCGGCAAGACTGCTGGGCGGCGGCGTGCATGCTTGGCCTGTCGTCGACATCGTCGTCAGCCATGCCGGCGTGCGCGGCGCGATCGTCGATGCGCTGGTTGCCGCCGGCGCGCGCGGCATCGTCATCGCCGGCACCGGCAACGGCACCGTGCACCGCGAGCTGCTGCAGGCGGCGCAGCGCGCGCGTGCAGCGGGGGTGGCGGTGGTGCGCGCGTCGCGCTGCCTGGGCGGCGGCGTGTTCGGTGCCACGCCGGATGCGTTGCCCAGCCACGGCGGCGTCACGCCATGGCAGGCGCGCATCGAGCTGCTGCTCGACCTGATGTTGGCGCCGCAACCCTGAGGCGCTGCGGGCTCGGGTTGGGACAACCGCGATGCTGCGGCCATCGCAGCCGCGCGGTGGCGGGGCCGGGCGCGATCAGCCGCCGCGCAGTGCCTCGAGCGCTTCCTGCAGTTCGAGCCAGCGCTCCTCGAGCGCCTGTGTCTCGGCGCCGGCGTGCGCCAGGCGGCGGCCGAGTTCGGCGAAATCGGCGCCCGCCGCGCCGGCGACGGACAGCGCGGCTTCGACCTCGCCGCGCTCGGCGGCCAGCCGCTCGAGCCGCTGTTCGATGTGCTGCAGCTCCACGCGCAGCGGCCGCGTGTCCTGCGCCTTCTGTGCACGCGCGCGGCGCTCGGCCTGGCGCGCCTCGCGGCCTGCGGCGGGCTCGGGGGCGCGCGGCGGCGGCGCGGCCTGTGCCGTGGGCTGTGCCGTGGGCTTTCCCGCGGCCGGCTCGGCTGCGCGCACGAACGCCGGTGCGGCCTCGCCGCGCGACAGCGCCCGCGACACTTCGAGCAGCCAGCGCTGGTAGTCGTCGAGGTCGCCGTCGAAGGGCTGCACCGTGCCGCCGGCCACCAGCCAGAACTCGTCGCAGACCTCGCGCAGCAGCGCGCGGTCGTGGCTGACGAGCAGCACCGTGCCTTCGAACTCGTTGAGCGCGATCGACAGCGCCTCGCGTGTCGTCAGGTCGAGATGGTTGGTCGGCTCGTCCAGCAGCAGCAGGTTGGGGCGCTGCCACACCAGCATCGCCAGCACCAGCCGCGCCTTCTCGCCGCCGGACAGCGAGCCCACCGGCTGGTGCACCATGTCGCCGCCGAAGCGGAACTGGCCGAGAAAGTCGCGCAGAGCCTGCTCGCGCGTGTCCTGACCGATCGGGCCGACATCGCGCGCCAGCCGCACCATGTGCATCAGCGCGCCGTCGTCGAGCTGCAGCAGATCGAGTTCCTGCTGCGCGAAGTAGCCGATGACCAGCCCCTTGCCTTCGGTGATGCGTCCGGCCATGGGCGGCAGCACGCGAGCGATGGTCTTGACCAGGGTGGACTTGCCCTGGCCGTTGGCACCGAGGATGCCGATGCGCTGGCCGGCCAGCACCGAACGTTCGACGTTGCGCACGATCGGCGCGCCGCCGTAGCCGCAGCTCAGCGCGTCGAAGGCCAGCATCGGGTTGGGCAGGCTGGCCGGCTCGCGGAACTCGAATTCGAAGTCGGATGCGGTCAGCACCGGCGCCAGCTTCTCCATGCGTGCCAGCGCCTTGACGCGGCTTTGCGCCTGCTTGGCCTTGGTCGCCTTGGCCTTGAAGCGGTCGATGAAACGCTGCAGCTGCGCGATGCGCTCCTGCTGCCGGCCGTAGGCGGCGGCGGCCTGCGCCAGGCGCTCGGCGCGCATCTCCTCGAAGGCGCTGTAGTTGCCGCCGTAGCGCGTCAGCGCGGCTTCGTCCAGATGCACGGTGACGCGGGTGATCGCGTCGAGGAACTCGCGGTCGTGGCTGATCACGAGCAGCGTGCCCTCGAAGCGCTTCAGCCAGGCCTCGAGCCAGACCAGCGCGTCCAGGTCGAGGTGGTTGGTGGGTTCGTCCAGCAGCAGCAGCTCGGCCGGGCACATCAGCGCGCGCGCCAGCTGCAGCCGCATGCGCCAGCCACCTGAAAAGCTGTTCACCGGCGCATCCAGCTGCGCAATGCGGAATCCCAGGCCCAGCAGCAACGCTTGCGCACGCGCCGGTGCGTCGAAGGCCCCGGCTTCGTCCAACGCCAGGTGCGCGTCGGCCATCGCGTGGCCGTCGCCGGCGGCTTCGGCCTGCGTCAGCGCGGCTCGAGCGCACTGCAGAGGTATGTCGCCTTGCAGCACGAAGTCGGTGGCGCCGTCATCGGTGTCGGGCATGTCCTGCGCGACCTCGCCGATGCGCCAGCGCGGCGGCATCTCCACGTCGCCGGCGTCGGCATGCAGCCGGCCGGCCAGCAGCATGAAAAGGCTGGACTTGCCGGCGCCGTTGCGGCCGATCAGCCCGACCTTTTCGCCCGGCTGCAGCGTCAGGTTCGCGGCCTGCAGCACGACCTTCGTGCCGCGGCGCAGCGTCAGGTTGCGCAGCAGGATCATGCGAGTTGCTGCCGCGCCAGCAGCAGCACCTGGTCGTCGCCGGCGCTGGTGGCCAGCCACAGCGGCTGCAGCTCGGGAAATGCGGCTTCGAAGTGCCCGCGCTCGTGGCCGATCTCCAGCACCAGCGCGCCTTCGGGCTGCAGGTGTGCTGCGCAGTGCGCCAGCAGCGGACGGATGAAGTCCATGCCATCGCCGCCGCCGGCGAAGTTGCCATCCAGCGCCAGCGCCGGCTCGGCGCGGTATTCGGCGGGCAGGGCGCGCATCGCATCGCGGTTGACGTAGGGCGGGTTGCACAGCATCAGCGTGCAGCGGCCGTCGGCTGCGGCCAGGCCGTCGCCCTGGCGCAGCCGGATGCGCTCGCCCAGGCCGTGGCGCGCGACGTTCAACCGCGCCACCGCCAGCGCATCGGCCGAAATGTCGGTGGCGTCGACCTGCGCGTCGGGCCAGGCCAGCGCCGCCAGCACCGCCAGGCTGCCGTTGCCGGTGCACAGGTCGAGCACCCGGCCTGGCGGGCGGCCCAGCCAGGCGTCGATCGACCCTTCGGCCAGCGCTTCGGCGATCAGCGAGCGCGGCACGATCACGCGCTCGTCGACATGGAAGGGCAGGCCTTGCAGCCAGGCCTCGCCGGTGAGGTACGCGGCCGGCTTGCGCGTGCGGATGCGCTCGCCGATCAGCGCCTCGATGGCCGCGCGTTGCGCGGCCGACAGCGCCATCGCCGCCACGCCGTCGAGGTCGTGCAAGGGCAGGCCCAGCCGCCACAGCGCCAGCCACACGGCCTCGTCGAAGGCGTTGGTGGTGCCGTGGCCAAACGAAACGCCCGCCTCGAGGAGGCGGGCGCTGCTGCGCTCGATCAGCTCCAGCAATGTCATGTCAACAGTCTTTCCAGGGTGCGGCGGTAGATGTTCTTCAGCCGTTCGATGTCGGCCACCGCCACATGCTCGTCGATCTTGTGGATGCTGTCGTTGATCGGGCCGAACTCGACCACCTGCGGGCAGATCTTCGCGATGAAGCGCCCGTCGGAGGTGCCGCCGGTGGTCGACAGCTGCGGCGTCACGCCGGTCTCGGCTTCGATCGCCGCCACCAGCGCGCGGCTCAGGCTGCCCGGCGGGGTGAGGAAGGTTTCGCCGCCCAGCGTCCAGTCCAGCCGGTAGTCGATGCCGTGGCGGTCCAGCAGCGCATGCACGCGCTGGCGCAGCGACTCGGGCGTGGACTCGTTGCTGAAGCGGAAGTTGAACTGCACTTCGAGTTCACCGGGTATCACGTTGCCCGCGCCGGTGCCGGCATGGATGTTCGACATCTGCCAGCTGGTGGGCGGGAAGAAGGCATTGCCCTCGTCCCAGCGTGTGGCCACCAGCTCGGCCAGCGCCGGCGCCGCGTCGTGGATCGGGTTGCGCGCCAGCTGCGGGTAGGCGATGTGGCCCTGGATGCCCTTGACCAGCAGCCGCCCGGACAGCGTGCCGCGCCGCCCGTTCTTGATCATGTCGCCCAGGCGCTCGACCGAGGTCGGCTCGCCGACGATGCAGGCGTCCAGCGCCTGGCCGCGCTGCTGCAGCATTTCCACCAGCCGCAGCGTGCCGTCGACCGACGGGCCTTCCTCGTCGCTGGTGACCAGCAGCGCGATGCCGCCGGCGTGCTGCGGGTGCGCGGCGGCGAACTCCTCGACCGCGGCCACGAAGCAGGCGATCGAGGTCTTCATGTCGGCGGCGCCGCGGCCGTAGAGCCGGCCGCCGCGGTGCGTGGGCACGAAGGGGTCGCTGGCCCAGTGCTCGCGCGGCCCGGTGGGCACGACGTCGGTGTGGCCGGCGAAGGCCAGCACGGGGCCGGGGCGGTGGCCGCGCCGCAGCGCCCACAGGTTGGCGACGCGAAAGTCGTCGGGGCCGCATACCAGCGTTTCGCATTCGAAGCCGGCGCGCTCGAGGCGCTCGCGCAGCAGTTCTTGGCAGCCGGCGTCGTCGGGGGTGATGCTGGCGCGCGAGATCAGCGCCTCGGCCAGGCGCAGCGCGTTCATCGGTACCGCCCGGCCGTTGCGAAGGTCCGACTCGCCCCCCTTGGGGGGCTGAGCCCGCGCCGAGCGAGCGCCTGCGCGCTCGCGAGCGGCTGGCGAAGGCCCTGCGGCATGCAGGCCGCAGGGCAGCGAACGAAGGGAGCGTGGGGGCCTCATCGCGCGCCCAGCGGCATCGCCCGCGACGGCTGCGGCAGCACGTCCAGCGTGATGTCGGTGAAGATCGCGCCGTCGTGTTCGTCCTTGGCCGGTGCCGCCTTGGACACGGGTTCGCGCTCGTTGTGCAGCCGCCAGATCAGGTTGGTCGGCGAATCGGCGTGGATCATGCCCTCGTCGCGCGACACCACGCCTTCGGTGATCAGCCGCGCGATATCGGCCTCGAAGCTTTGCGAGCCTTCGGCCAGCGACTTCTCCATCGCTTCCTTGACGGCGGCCAGGTCGCCCTTTTCGATCAGCTCGGCCACCCGCACGGTGTTCAGCAGGATCTCCACCGCGGCCACGCGACCGCCCGCGTTGGCGCGCAGCAGCCGCTGCGAGATCACCGCGCGCAAACCCGCTGCCAGGTCGGACAGCAGCGCCGGGCGCGACTCGGGCGTGTAGAACGACAGGATCCGGCCGAGCGCGTGGTAGCTGTTGTTGGCATGCAGCGTGGCCAGCACCAGGTGGCCCGACAGCGCGTACGAGATCGCCGAGGTCATGGTCTCGCGGTCGCGGATCTCGCCGATCAGGATGCAGTCGGGCGCCTGGCGCAGCGCGTTCTTCAGCGCCACCTGCAGCGATTCGCAGTCGCGCCCGACCTCGCGCTGGTTGACCACCGACTTCTTGTTGCTGAACAGGAACTCGATCGGGTCCTCGATGGTCAGGATGTGCCCGGTGGCGCGCTGGTTGCGCCACTCGAGCATCGACGCCAGCGTGGTGCTCTTGCCGGTGCCGGTGGCGCCGACCATCAGGATCAGCCCGCGCTTTTCCAGCACCAGCGTGGACAGCAGGTCCGGCACGCCCAGGGTGTCCAGCGCCGGGATGTCGACCGGGATGCAGCGGAACACGGCGGCCATGGTGCCGCGCTGGCGGAACGCCGACAAACGGAAGCTGCCGATGCCGGCCAGCCCTATCGCCAGGTTCAGCTCACCGGTGTCGTCGAACTCCTCGAACTGCTGCGGCGTGAGCAGTTCGCCCAGCAGTTGGCGGATCTGCGGCGGCGCCAGCACCTGGTCGGACAGCTGCAGGATCTGGCCGTTGATGCGGATCAGGATCGGCGTGTTCGCGGACAGGTAGACGTCCGACGCGTTCTTCTCGGCCATCAGCCGCAGCACGCGTTCCATGTTGCCAATACTCATCCGCGCTCTTCCTTCAGGTTCGCAGCAGTTCGTTGATGCTGGTCTTGGCGCGCGTCGAGGCGTCGACGCGCTTGACGATCACCGCGCAGTACAGGCTGTGGCTGCCGTCGGCCGCCGGCAGGCTGCCCGAGACCACCACCGAGCCCGCGGGCACGCGGCCGTAGTGCACTTGGCCCGTGGCGCGGTCGTAGATCTTGGTGCTCTGGCCGATGAACACGCCCATGCTGATCACCGAGTTCTCCTCGACGATCACGCCTTCGACCACCTCGGAGCGGGCGCCGATGAAGCAGTTGTCCTCGATGATGGTCGGGTTGGCCTGCAGCGGCTCGAGCACGCCGCCGATGCC
>CAYZGL010000102.1:0-14730 GCA_964477985.1 uncultured Rubrivivax sp.
AGGCCGACAACCCCAGCATCACGCGCGACGTGTCGGGCGAGGGCGTGCAGCAGGCCCTGCTCAAGATGATCGAGGGCACCATGGCCAGCATCCCGCCGCAGGGCGGGCGCAAGCACCCGAACCAGGACTTCCTGCAGATCGACACCACCAACATCCTGTTCATCTGCGGCGGCGCCTTCGACGGGCTGGAAAAGGTCATCCAGAACCGCACCGAGAAATCGGGCATCGGCTTCGGTGCCACCGTGCACAGCAAGAGCGAGAAGCAGGTTTCGGAGCTGTTCCGCGAGGTCGAGCCCGAGGACCTGATCAAGTTCGGCCTGATTCCCGAACTGGTCGGGCGCTTGCCGGTCGTCGCCACGCTGGGCGAGCTGACCATCGATGCGATGGTGCAGATCCTGACCGAGCCGAAGAACGCGCTGGTCAAGCAGTACCAGAAGCTGTTCGCGATGGACGGCGTCGATCTCGAGATCCGCCCTTCGGCGCTGAGCGCGATCGCACGCAAGGCCTTGGCGCGCAAGACCGGTGCGCGCGGGTTGCGCTCGATCCTGGAGTTCGCGCTGATCGACACCATGTTCGATCTGCCCAACCTGGACGGCGTGGCCAAGGTGGTGGTCGACGAGCACATCGTCGAAGAAGGCAGCAAGCCGCTGCTGGTCTATCGCGAACCGGCCAAGACCAAGGCCAGCGCCTGAAGCGGCCAGCGGCCAGCGGCCGCCGCTGGCACGCGCCGAGTCTTGCAATTTGCGTCTCGGGCCCCAAGTCGGCCTGAGAAAGTGAGGTTCCAATGTCCGGTCATCCCGTACTTCCCAGCGATCCGATCACGCTGCCGCTGCTGCCGCTGCGCGACGTGGTCGTGTTTCCGCACATGGTCATCCCGCTGTTCGTCGGGCGGCCCAAATCGATCAAGGCGCTCGAAGCCGCGATGGAAGCCGGCCGCCAGATCATGCTGGTGGCGCAGAAGGCCGCCGGCAAGGACGAGCCGACCGCCGACGACATGTTCGAGGTGGGTTGCGTGTCGAGCATCCTGCAGATGCTCAAGCTGCCCGACGGCACGGTCAAGGTGCTGGTCGAGGGCATCCAGCGCGCGAACACGCGGCAGATCTCCGACCACGGCGAACACTTCGTTGCCGAGGTCGAACCGGTGCCGCCTGCCAGCGACACCTCGCCCGAGATCGAGGCGCTGCGCCGTGCGGTGACGCAGCAGTTCGACGCCTACGTCAAGCTGAACAAGAAGATCCCGCCGGAGATCCTGACCTCGATCGCCGGCATCGACGAACCCGGCCGGCTCGGCGACACCATCGCCGCGCACCTGCCGTTGAAACTCGAAGCCAAGCAGTCGGTGCTGGATTTGTTCGCCGTGCCCAAGCGGTTGGAGCGTCTGCTCGAACTGCTGGAACACGAGGTCGACATCCTGCAGGTGGAAAAGCGCATCCGCGGGCGCGTCAAGCGCCAGATGGAGAAGAGCCAGCGCGAGTACTACCTGAACGAGCAGGTCAAGGCGATCCAGAAGGAACTCGGCGACGGCGAGGAAGGCGCCGACCTCGAAGAGCTGGAAAAGAAGATCGCCGCCGCGCGCATGAGCAAGGAAGCGCGCAAGAAGGCCGACAACGAGCTGAAGAAGCTGAAGCTGATGTCGCCGATGTCGGCCGAAGCCACGGTGGTGCGCAACTTCATCGACACGCTGGTCAACCTGCCGTGGGCGAAGAAGACGAAGATCAAGCACGACCTGGGCAACGCCGAGAACGTGTTGAACGAAGACCACTACGGGCTGGAGAAGGTCAAGGACCGCATCCTCGAATACCTTGCGGTGCAGCAGCGCGTGGACAAGGTCAAGGCGCCGATCCTGTGCCTGGTCGGCCCGCCGGGCGTGGGCAAGACCAGCCTCGGCCAGAGCGTGGCGCGCGCCACCGGGCGCAAGTTCGTGCGCATGGCACTCGGTGGCGTGCGCGACGAGGCCGAGATCCGCGGCCACCGCCGCACCTACATCGGTTCGATGCCGGGCAAGGTGCTGCAGAGCCTGACCAAGGTCGGCACGAGGAACCCGCTGTTCCTGCTCGACGAGATCGACAAGCTCGGCATGGACTTCCGCGGCGACCCGTCGAGCGCACTGCTGGAAGTGCTCGACCCGGAGCAGAACCACCGCTTCAGCGACCACTACGTCGAGGTCGACTTCGACCTGTCGGACGTGATGTTCGTCGCCACCAGCAACAGCATGAACATCCCGCCGGCGCTGCTCGACCGCATGGAGGTGATCCGCCTGGCCGGCTACACCGAGGACGAGAAGCTGAACATCGCGCGCCGCTATCTTTGCCCGAAGCAGCAGAAGAACAACGGCGTCAAGGACGAGGAACTGGAAGTCACCGACGAAGGCCTGCGCGGCATCGTGCGCTACTACACGCGCGAGGCGGGGGTGCGATCGCTGGAGCGTGAGATCTCCAAGATCTGCCGCAAGGTGGTCAAGGGCATCCAGCTGAAGCAGTACCAGGGCAAGGTGGTCGTCGACGAGAACAACCTGAACGACTTCCTGGGTGTGCGCAAGTTCGACTTCGGCCGCGCCGACAAGAAGAACCAGGTCGGCCAGGTCGTCGGCCTGGCCTGGACCGAGGTCGGCGGCGACCTGCTGACGATCGAAGCCGCGGTGATGCCCGGCAAGGGCAACATCATCCGCACCGGTCAGCTCGGCGACGTGATGAAGGAGTCGGTCGAGGCGGCGCGCTCGGTGGTGCGCTCGCGCGCGGCGCGGCTGGGCATCAAGGACGAGGCGTTCGAGAAGCGCGACATCCACATCCACGTGCCCGATGGCGCTACACCCAAGGACGGCCCGAGCGCGGGCATCGCGATGACCACGGCCTTCGTCTCGGCACTGAGCGGCATCCCGGTCAAGGCCGACGTGGCGATGACCGGCGAGATCACGCTGCGCGGCGAGGTTACGGCCATCGGCGGGCTGAAGGAGAAGCTGCTGGCCGCGCACCGCGGCGGCATCAAGACCGTGCTGATCCCGGAGGAAAACGTCAAGGACCTGCAGGAGATCCCCGAGAACGCGAAGAACAAGCTCGAGATCGTCCCCGTGCGCTGGATCGACCAGGTGCTGGAAGTGGCGCTGGAACGCGTGCCCAAGCCGCTGCCCGAAGACGAACCAGCGAAGGACGTGCAAAAGGTCGCCGATGGTGCTCCCGGTGCCGCGGCCAGCGATGCGCTGCCGCATTGAGGCGCTTTTTTTGGCCCTATAATGTCAGCTTCGCTCGGGGCCCATGGTGCCGAGCGAGGCTTCGGAAAGCATGCGGGAGTAGCTCAGTTGGTAGAGCGCAACCTTGCCAAGGTTGAGGTCGCGAGTTCGAGACTCGTCTCCCGCTCCAGATTCTGTTGAAAGGGAAGCCAACCGGCTTCCCTTTTTTGTCGGCTTGCTGCAAAGGGCCGGCAACACGGCGCGATAGCAAAGCGGTTATGCACCGGATTGCAAATCCGTAGAGGCCGGTTCGACTCCGGCTCGCGCCTCCACCCGCCGTCTTCCCGAGTGCGCTGCCGATCGCGGCGCGGATAATCGCCGCGCCCGCCCGGGTGGCGAAATCGGTAGACGCAGCGGACTTAAACTCCGCGGCCCTTCACGGGGCATACGGGTTCGAGTCCCGTCCTGGGCACCACGCCGCAAGCTGCCCCGATGCCGATCTTCGATTCGTCCGCGCTGAACGATGGCGTGCGCAAGCGCGAAGTCTTCGGCTGGGCGATGTACGACTTCGCCAACTCCGGCTACACCACGGTGGTGCTGACGGCGGTGTTCAACGCCTACTTCGTCGGTGTCGTTGCCGCCAATGCGTCATGGGCCACGCTGGCCTGGACCAGCGCGCTGGCGCTGTCCAGCGCGGTGGTGATGTTCACGATGCCGTCGCTGGGCGCGCTGGCCGACCTGCGCGCGGCCAAGAAGCGTTTGCTGATGCTCAGCACGCTGGGTTGTGTGCTGGCCACCGCGCTGCTGGCGCTGGTGGGCCCGGGCAACGTGTGGCTGGCGGCGGCGGCGATCGTCGTATCGAACGTCTTCTACAGCTACGGCGAATCGCTGATCGCCGCCTTCCTGCCCGAACTGGCGCGGCGCGACGCTCTGGGCCGGGTCTCCGGCTGGGGCTGGAGCTTCGGCTACTTCGGCGGCATGCTGACGCTCGGCCTGTCGCTGGGCTACGTGCTGTGGGCGCAGGCGCAGGGCCAGACCGCGCAGCAGTTCGTGCCGGTGACGATGCTGATCACCGCCGGGGTCTACGGTGCGTCGTCGCTGCTGACCTTCGCGCTGCTGAAGGAACGCGCGCGGCCGCAGGCCGGTGCGCTGCGCGGCACCGGGCTGCGCGCCTCGCTGGCGCGCCTGGGCCAGACTTGGCGGCATGCGCAGCACTATCGCGACTTCGTCTGGCTGTTGCTGTGCGCGGTGGCCTACCAGGCCGGCATCGCGGTGGTCATCGCGCTGGCCGCGGTGTATGCCGAACAGGTGCTGGGTTTCGAGCAGACGCGCACGATGCTGCTGATCTTCCTGGTCAACATCGCCTCGGCGGTCGGCGCCTTCGCCTTCGGCTACTGGCAGGACCGCGTCGGCCACCGCAAGGCGCTGGGGTTGACGCTGGCCGGTTGGATCGTGATGACGCTGCTGGCGGCCGCCGCGACCGACGCCACGCTGTTCTGGGCGGCGGCCGTCGTTGCCGGCCTGTGCATGGGTTCGAGCCAGTCGGCCGGGCGCGCGCTGGCGGCTGCCTTTGCGCCGCAGCCGCGGCTGGCCGAATTCTTCGGCCTGTGGACCTTCGCGGTGCGCCTGGCGGCGATCATCGGGCCGATGACCTATGGCCTGGTGACGCTGCTCACGGCCGGAAACCACCGCGTGGCGATCCTGTCGACGGGGGTGTTCTTCGTTGCCGGCCTGCTGCTGCTGTCGCGCGTGGACGTGCCACGCGGCATCGCTGCTGCCGAATCGGCCAGTTGAGCGATCGATTTGGCCGGCTGCGCCGACCAGCGCGCCTAGAATTCTGCGGCTGGTCACACAGTGCACAGGAGCAATCGACATGAAGGTACTGGTCCCCGTCAAGCGGGTGGTCGACTACAACGTGAAGGTGCGCGTCAAGAGCGACGGCACCGGCGTGGACATCGCCAACGTCAAGATGAGCATGAACCCCTTCGACGAGATCGCCGTGGAAGAAGCGGTGCGGCTGAAGGAGAAGGGCGCCGCCACCGAGGTCATCGCCGTGTCCTGCGGCGTCGCGCAGTGCCAGGAGACCCTGCGCACCGCGATGGCCATCGGCGCCGACCGCGCGATCCTGGTGGAAAGCACCGAAGAACTGCAGCCGTTGGCCGTGGCCAAGCTGCTCAAGGCGCTGGTCGACAAGGAACAGCCCGGCCTGGTGATCCTGGGCAAGCAGGCGATCGACGACGACTGCAACCAGACCGGCCAGATGCTGGCCGCGCTGCTCGACCGCCCTCAAGGCACCTTCGCCAGCAAGGTGGAGATTGCCGGCGGCGCCGCCAACGTCACGCGCGAAATCGACGGCGGGCTGGAAACCCTCCAGCTGCAACTGCCGGCCATCGTCACCACCGACCTGCGGCTGAACGAACCGCGCTACGTCACGCTGCCCAACATCATGAAGGCGAAGAAGAAGCCGCTGGAGGTGCTCAAGCCGGCCGACCTGGGCGTGGACGTGGCCTCGAAGATCAAGACGCTGAAGGTCGCCGAGCCGCCCAAGCGCGGCGCCGGCATCAAGGTGCCCGATGTCGCCACGCTGGTGGACAAGCTGAAGAACGTTGCAAAGGTGATCTGACGCTGAACCGGACGCCTTCGGGCGCCGGTTTCGCACCCGTCTCGTCCGACCGGGCGCTCGCGCGCCGGTCAACTCGCCGAAAGACACGAACATGACATCTCTGGTAGTTGCCGAACACGACCACGGCACCCTCAAGGGCGCCACCCTCAACACCGTCACCGCCGCGATCGCCTGCGGCGGCGACGTGCACGTGCTGGTCGCCGGCCACAACGCGTCGGGCGCGGCGCAGGCGGCCGCCGCGATCCAGGGCGTGGCCAAGGTGCTGCACGCCGACGCGGCCAGCCTGGCCGAACAGCTGGCCGAGAACGTCGCCGCGCAGGTGCTGGCGATCGCTGGCGCATACAGCCACCTGCTGTTCCCGGCCACCGCGCACGGCAAGAACGTGGCGCCGCGCGTGGCCGCCAAGCTCGACGTCGGCCAGATCTCCGACGCCACCAAGGTGGTCAGCGCCGACACCTTCGAGCGCCCGATCTACGCCGGCAACGCCATCGCCACCGTGCAAAGCGCTGACGCGGTCAAGGTGCTGAGCGTGCGCACCACCGGCTTCGACGCGGCTGCGGCCAGCGGTGGCAGTGCCGCCGTCGAAAGCGTGACGGCCGTCGCCGACAGCGGCCTGTCCAGCTTCGTCGGCAGCGAGATCGCCAAGAACGACCGGCCCGAACTCACCGCTGCCAAGATCATCGTCAGCGGCGGGCGTGCGATGGGCAGCTCCGAGAAGTTCAACGAGGTGCTGACACCGCTGGCCGACAAGCTGGGCGCGGCGCTTGGCGCCAGCCGCGCCGCGGTCGACGCCGGCTACGCGCCCAACGACTGGCAGGTCGGCCAGACCGGCAAGATCGTCGCGCCGCAGCTGTACATCGCCTGCGGCATCTCGGGCGCGATCCAGCACCTGGCCGGCATGAAGGACAGCAAGGTCATCGTCGCCATCAACAAGGACCCCGAGGCGCCGATCTTCAGCGTCGCCGACTTCGGCCTCGAGGCCGACCTGTTCACCGCCGTGCCGGAGTTGGTGAAGAGCCTGTAAGCTCGCGGCACCCGCACCGCAAGGGCTCCCTGCGTGGAGCCCTTTTTTATGTCTTTGGAGCCAATCATGAGCTACCGCGCCCCCGTCAAGGACATGCTCTTCGTCATCAAGGAGCTGGCCGACATCGACACCGTGGCCTCGCTGCCTGGTTTCGAGGAAGCCGGCTACGACACCGCGGCCGCGGTGCTGGAAGAAGCGGCCAAGTTCAGCGAAGGCGTGCTCGCGCCGCTGAACTGGGACGGCGACCAGCAGCCGTCGTCGTGGAAGGACGGCGTGGTCACCACCACCCCCGGTTTCAAGCAGGCCTTCACCGAATTCGGCGGCGGCGGCTGGCAAGGGTTGCAGCACCCGCAAGCCTTCGGCGGCCAGGGCCTGCCCAAGACCATCGGCGCGGCCTGCATCGAGATGATCAACAGCGCCAACATGAGCTTCGCGCTGTGCCCGCTGCTGACCGACGGTGCGATCGAAGCGCTGCTCACCGCCGGCTCGAGCGAACTGCAGCAGGCCTACATTCCGAAGATGGTGTCGGGCCAGTGGACCGGCACCATGAACCTGACCGAGCCGCAGGCCGGCTCCGACCTGGCGGCGGTGCGCACGCGCGCCGAGCCGCAGCCCGACGGCAGCTGGAAGATCTTCGGCACCAAGATCTTCATCACCTACGGCGAGCACGACATGGCCGAGAACATCGTGCACCTGGTGCTGGCGCGCGTGGCCGGCGCGCCCGAGGGCGTGAAGGGCATCAGCCTGTTCGTGGTGCCGAAGTTCATGGTCAATGCCGACGGCAGCCTGGGTGCGCGCAACGACGTGCACTGCGTCAGCATCGAGCACAAGCTGGGCATCAAGGCCAGCCCGACCGCGGTGCTGCAGTTCGGCGACAAGGGGGGGGCCACCGGGTACCTGGTGGGCGAGGAGAACAAGGGCCTGTCCTACATGTTCGTGATGATGAACGCCGCGCGCTACGCGGTGGGCGTGCAGGGCATCGCCATCGCCGAACGCGCCTACCAGAAGGCCAGCGCCTTCGCGCGCGAACGCGTGCAAAGCCGCCCGGTGGACGGCTCGGCGCCGGGTGCGGCGCCGATCATCCACCACCCCGACGTGCAGCGCATGCTGCTGACGATGCGCGCGCTGACCGAAGGCTGCCGCGCGATGGCGCTGATGGCGGCGGCGGCCTACGACGCCGCGCATGCCCACCCCGACGCCGACACGCGTTTGCTCAGCCGCGGCTTCTACGAATACCTGGTGCCGCTGATCAAGGGCTACAGCACCGAGATGAGCCTGGAGGTCACCAGCCTGGGCGTGCAGGTGCACGGCGGCATGGGCTTCATCGAAGAGACCGGCGCGGCGCAGTACTACCGCGACGCACGCATCCTGCCGATCTACGAAGGCACCACCGCGATCCAGGCCAACGATCTGGTGGGCCGCAAGACCTCGCGCGACGGCGGCGCCACCGCCAAGACCATCGCCGCGCACGTCGAAGCCACCGAGGGCGAGTTGCGCGCCAGCGGCAGCGCCGCGGCGAAGGCGGTGCTGCACAGCCTGACGGCGGCGCGGCAGGCCTTCGTCGAGGTGGTCGACTTCGTCGCCGGGCGCACGCAGGCGCAGCCCAACGAGGTTTTCGCCGGCAGCGTGCCCTACCTGATGCTGGCCGGCAACCTGGTCGCCGGCTGGCAGCTGGCGCGTGCGCTGCTGGTGGCCGAACGCAAGCTCGCCGAAGGCGACGATGCGCCCTTCATGCGCGCCAAGATCGCCACCGCGCATTTCTACGCCGACCACATCCTCAGCCGCGTGCCGGGCATCGGGCACAGCATCGTGCACGGCGCCGCGGCACTGGCCGAGATGCCGCTGGACGCGCTGTAGCCGCCACGCCTGTCGCCGCGGCGACAAGCGCCGCGGCCACCCGCCCGGCACACTGCGGCGCCAGCCGCCTTTTTGCAGGAGACCGCCTTGGCCTTGCCCCCGATCCTCGCGCGTGCGCCGCTGCCGATCATCGGCTCGCCGCTGTTCATCATCAGCCATCCCAAGCTCGTGATCGCGCAGTGCACGTCGGGCGTGATCGGCGCGATGCCATCGTTGAACGCGCGCCCGGCCGCGCAGCTCGACGAGTGGCTGGCCGAGATCACCGAAGCGCTGGCGGCCTGGGATCGTGCGCACCCCGAGTCCCCTGCGGCACCGTTTGCCGTCAACCAGATCGTGCACAAGAGCAACGACCGGCTCGAGCACGACATGCAGATGTGCGAGAAGTACAAGGTGCCGATCGTCATCAGTTCGCTGGGCGCGCGCGCCGAGGTCAACCAGGCGGTGCACGCCTGGGGCGGCGTCACCCTGCACGACATCATCACCAACAGCCATGCGCGCAAGGCGGTCGACAAGGGCGCCGACGGCTTGATCCCGGTGGCCGCCGGCGCCGGCGGCCACGCCGGCACCAAGAGCCCGTTCGCGCTGGTGGCCGAGATCCGCGAATGGTTCGACGGCCCCATTGCGCTGTCGGGTGCGATCGGCAGCGGCGCGGGTGTGCTGGCCGCGCTGGCCTGCGGCGCCGATTTCGCCTACATCGGCTCGGCCTTCATCGCCACCGAGGAAGCGCGCGCGTCGGATGCCTACAAGCAATGCATCGTCGACAGCAGCAGCGACGACATCGTCTACTCCAACCTGTTCACCGGCGTGCACGGCAACTACCTGGCGCCGTCGATCCGCAATGCCGGGCTGGACCCCGACAACCTCGAGCACAGCGACCCGAGCAAGATGAGCTTCGGCAGCGACTACGGCGCCAAGAAGGCCTGGAAGGACATCTGGGGCTGCGGCCAGGGCATCGGTGCGGTCAAGGGCGTGGTGCCGGTGGCCGAGCTGGTGGCGCGGCTGAAGCGCGAGCTGGGCACCGCGCGCCAGCGTGTCGATGCCCGCCTGAACGCAGCTTGACGCAGCGATGACGCGCCGCCTGTTGATCGACCGCGCGACGCTGTTCGACAGCGCCGCGGGCGTATTGCGGCCGAACTGCAAGATCGTGATCGAGGCCGACACCATCGTCGCGGTCAGCGACGAGCCGATCACGGTGGGCGACGTGGCCGCCACCATCGACGCCGGCAACCGCGTGGTGCTGCCGGGGCTGATCGACGCCCACGTGCACGTGGTCGCGGCCTCGCACGACCTGTCGTGGCTGGCGCTGCAGCCCGCCTCGCTGGTCACCGCGCAAAGCAGCGTGATCCTGCGCGACATGCTGCAGCGCGGCTTCACCACGGTGCGCGATGCCGCCGGCGCCGACCACGGCCTGCGCCAGGCGGTGGCCAGCGGGCTGTTCGAGGGGCCGCGGCTGTTCATCGCGGCGGCGCCGGTCAGCCAGACCGGCGGCCACGCCGACATGCGCCCGCGCGGCGCGCGCCAGCGCGAGTTCTTCTGCAGCTGCGCCGGCCTGGGGCTGATCGGCGCGATCGCCGACGGCGTCGGCGAGGTGCGCCGCGCAGTGCGCGAGCAGGTGCGCCAGGGCGCCGACCACATCAAGATCATGGCCGGCGGCGGCATCGCCAGCCCCAGCGACCCGCTCGAAGGCACGCAGTTTTCGGCCGAAGAACTGCGCGCCGCGTGCGAGGAAGCCGAGGCCGCGAACCTGTACGCGATGGCGCACGCCTACTCGCCGCGGGCGGTGAGCCGTGCGGTGATGGCCGGCGTGCGCAGCATCGAGCACGGCAACCTGATCGACGAGGCGAGCGCGCGGCTGATGAAGACCCATGGCGCCTATCTGGTGCCCACGCTGTCGACCTACGCCGCGCTGGCCGACGAAGGGCAACGGCTGGGCTGGTCGGCGGCCATGCTCGAAAAACTGGCCAAGGTGCAGGCCTGCGGCATCGAGTCCTTGGCCATCGCCAAGGCCGAAGGCGTGCCCATCGTCTTCGGCACCGACCTGCTCGGCCACATGCACGCGCGCCAGTCGGGCGAGTTTGCGATCCGCTCGGCGGTGCAAACGCCGGTGGAAATTCTGCAAGGTGCCACCATCGAGGCCGCGCGGCTGATGCGCCAGGCCGGGCGCATCGGGCAGGTGGTGCCCGGCGCGTTTGCCGACCTGCTGATCGTCGACGGCGACCCCACGCGCGAGCTGTGGATGCTGGCCGAGCCGCAGCGCGGCATCCGCACGATCCTGCAGGGCGGGCGGGTCGTCAAGGACACGCTGCCGGCGCGGCCTGAGAAGGTGTGAACGAACCCGACATGCCCGCTCGTTGCGCCCTATCGCGCCCGCTCGTCGTTGCAAATGGTCGCCGCAGCCCGAGCTGCGGCTGTGCTTTGCGCCTCGATTGGACGCAATCTGGCGGCCCGCTCGGACACGCCGGATTCACTCACACCTTCCGAGTGCGGCTCGGCGCGCGCTTCAGCAGGCGAGCGCGCGCGTCAGCAGATAGTGCTGGTGGACGAGGTTGGCCTTGAAGTAAGGGGCGGTCAGCGCGTCGAACTCGGCGCGCAGTGCGGCCAGCTTCGCCGCATCGGCGGCATGAGCCTCGATCAGCTTTTGCAGCGGGCCGATGGAGTGCTCCATGAACAGCCGGTAGTGCGGCAGGCTGAGCGCCGGGAACAGCATCGTCCCGCGCTCGAAGAACGGCGGCTCGAAGTGCGCGCCGAGCCGTTCGGCAACCAGCGCCGGGCTGCCCCACAGCGGCGGCGGCGCGGCGCCCGGCGGTGGCGCCGGCGCATGGCGGCCGACGAAAGCGAGCATCTTGCCGACCAGATGCTCGGGCGGCCAGGTCGCAAAGGCGATGCGCCCGCCGGGTTTCAGTACCCGGCGCATCTCGGCGAGGGCGACCTGCGGCCGCGGTGCGAACATGTGGCCGAACTGGCTGAGCACGACGTCGAAGGCCGCGTCCGCATAGGGCAGCGACTCGGCGTCGCCTTCGGTCCATTCGATGCCGCTCAGGCCGGCGATGCGCGCGTTGTCGCGTGCCTGCTCGAGCAGTTCGGGCGTCAGATCGAGCCCGCTGACCGCCGCGCCGGCGCGCGCCGCGGTCAGCGCGGCGACGCCTGTGCCGGTACCGACGTCGAGCACGCGTTCACCGGGTTCGACCCCGGCGAAGGCGACCAGGTGCCCGGCGACCGGCGTGGTGTACGCCGCCGTCGGGCCGAACGAAGCCCACATGGCGCGCTGGCGCGACTTGAATTCGAGGAAAGGATCGTCCTTCATGCTTCGCCTTTCGTGATCGACGAAGCGGACAATCTACGCCGTTCGCAGCGCTCGTGTCGGGCCGCGCGAGTGCAAAAAGCAGGGGCCCGCAGTGCGGGCCCCCCGGCAGCGCATGCGGCCGATCAGGATCCGCCCGGGTTCACGTTCGTGAAGCGTGCCTCGGGCCGGTCGTCGGCGCGGTGGATCGTGGTCACGCCCTTCTTCATCGCCCACGGCCGTACCTGGTGGTGCAGCGGGATGCTGTGCACCTCGTCGCGCGTCAGCACCAAGGCTTCGCGGATCTGCGCATTGCGCTTGGCGACGTCGGTCTCGTTCTTCATCGCGTCGACCAGCGCGTCGATCTTCGGGTTGCTGATGCGCCCGAAGTTGAAGTTGCCGTCGGCGCCGGTGGTGCGCGTGCGGATCAGCGACTGCAGCGAATACTGCGCGTCGAAGGTGGCCACGCCCCAGCCCAGCAGGTAGGCCGAGGTGTCGAAGTTCTGCACCTTCTGGATGAAGGTGGCCATCGACTCGGCGACCAGCTTGGTCTTCACGCCGACCTTGGCCCACATCGCCACCACGTTCTGGCAGATCTTTTCGTCGTTGACGTAGCGGTTGTTCGGGCAGTTCAGCTGCAGCTCGAAGCCATCGGGGTAGCCGGCCTCGGCCAGCAGCTTCTTTGCCCGTTCGGGGTCGGCCTTCACCGCCACGTCGATGTCGGGCGAATGGCCGTTCACGCCGGGCGCGACGATGATCGCCGCCGGCAGCGACAGCCCGCGCATGGTGTTGCGTTTGATCGCCTCGCGGTCGATGGCGATCGACAGCGCCTCGCGCACGCGCTTGTCCTTGAACGGGTTTTTGCCCTTGACGCTGCTGAACTTCAGCTCGGGGCTGTATTCGTCCAGCGCGATGAAGATGGTGCGCACCTCATGGCCGTCGAGGACCTTCAGCTTCGGGTCCTGGCGCAGCTGCGCCACGTCCTGCACCGGCAGGTCGGTCAGCAGGTCGACGTCGCCCGACAGCAGCGCGGCCACGCGCGTCGGGTCGCTCTTGATCGGGGTGTAGATGACCTCGGTGACGTTGCCGCCGTGTTTGCCCCACCACTCCTTGTGGATCGTCATCGTGATGCGCTGGTCGGGTGTCCAGCCGGTGATCTTGTACGGGCCGGTGCCGTTGACGTTGCGCGACGCGTAGTTGTCTTCCTTGGCCTTGTAGTCCTGCGTGTTGGTGGTCTTGTTCTTCTCCGACCACGACTTGCTCATGATGCGGAAGTCGATGATGTTGCGCAGCAGGACCGGCTGCGGCGCCGCGAGCATGAAGTCGACGGTGTGGTCGTCGATCTTCTTGATTTCGTTGATGCCGGTGACATAGATCTGCATCGTGCCCTGTGGCTGCTTGATGCGGCCGAAGGAGAAGATCACGTCGTCGGCGGTGAAGGGTGAACCATCGGCGAACTTCACGCCCTTGCGCAGCTCGAAGCGCACCTGCGTCGGGCTGATCATCGTCCACTTCGTGGCCAGGCAGGGTTCGACCTCGAACTTTTCGTTGTAGCGCGTCAGCCCCTCGTACGAGTGCATCAGGATCGCGTTGGTCGTCGCATGGTTCTGCGAATGCGGGTCCAGCGTCAGGATGTCGTTCTGCGCCGCCCAGCGCAGCGTCTCGGCCTGCACCGTGCCGCTGGCGACGGCGCACGCCAGCAGCGCCGCGGTCAGTAGGGAGCTGAGCTTCATCGATGGGTCTCCTGGGGGATGCGGAAGGCCGCATGCTAGGTCAAACCCGGCCGCCGCCGCGGCGGGGAAAGCCCGCGGCTGCGGGCTTCGCCCAAACCCCGGGCACGCGGCAGCGCCGCCGCCGTTGTCAGGATGCGGTAGGGCGGGGGCGTTCCAATGCCGTGGCAGTCGATGCCGCAGGCCCCGGTGATACAGTGCGGCCGCACCCGCGACAGGTGCGCGCCGGCCGGCCAGCGGTCCGCGCCGCAATCCGTGAACCGGTGCAGCCGGCGGCGCGGAAGGTTGGTCAACCCATCAAAGCCTGCGGAAACCGCAAGCGAAAGGTGAGCGCAACATGATGCAGCAGTACCGGTCCAACTCGTACCTGTTCGGCGGCAACGCGCCTTACGTCGAGGAACTGTACGAGGCCTACCTCGACAACCCCGGCAGCGTGCCCGACAACTGGCGCGCCTACTTCGACCGGCTGCAAAACGTCGCCGCGGTCGACGGCTCCGATGCGCGCGACGTCGCCCATGCGCCGGTGATCGAGTCCTTCGCGCAGCGCGCCAAGGCCAATGCCTTCGCGCTCAAGGCCAGCGAGGCCGATCTGGCGGTGGCGCGCAAGCAGGTGCACGTGCAGTCGCTGGTGGCGGCCTACCGCTCGCTGGGCAGCCGCTGGGCCGACCTCGATCCGCTCAAGCGCGCCGAACGGCCGCGCATCCCGGAGCTCGAGCCGGCGTTCTACGACCTGACCGAGTCCGACCTGGACATCAGCTTCGCCGCGGTCAACACCTACTTCAGCAAGTCCGAGCACATGACGCTGCGCGACATGATGCAGGCGCTGCGCGAAACCTACTGCGGCAGCATCGGCGCCGAGTTCATGCACTGCACCGACCCGGCCGAGAAGCGCTGGTGGCAAGAGCGCCTGGAGTCGGTGCGCAGCAAGCCCAGCTTCACGCCCGAGCAGAAGATCCACATCCTCGACCGCCTGACCGCGGCCGAAGGCCTGGAGCGCTACCTGCACACCAAGTACGTCGGCCAGAAGCGCTTCAGCCTGGAAGGCGGCGA
>CAYZGL010000103.1:0-14727 GCA_964477985.1 uncultured Rubrivivax sp.
CGCGCCATACGCCGCCTTCGATCATCGTGCGGTGCTCTTCTTCGTAGTCGCCGGCGACCATGCTGCGCAGCGTCTCGCGGTAATGCGCCAGCGGCACGTCGGTGATGAACCCCAGCCGCCCCTGGTTGATGCCCACCAGCGGCAGGTTCTGCCGCGCCAACTCGCGCGCGATGCCCAGCATGGTGCCGTCGCCGCCGACCACCACCGCCAGGTCGCAGTGCTCGCCCATCTCGGCGTGCGTCAACGCCTCGTAGCCGGTGACGCCGGTGTTGCGCGCGGTGGCGGCGTCGAAGCACACCTCCAGCCCCAGGCTCACCATGTATTGCGCGACTTCTTCGAGCAGCGCACGGATGCCGTGGGTCTGGTAGCGGCCCACGATCGCGGCATGAACGAAACGCGTCGCCATGCGATCCATTACACCATAGGGCCCTGCGCCCGCAGCCGCGCGCAGCCTCGTGCCACAGGGCGGTCCGTACAATGAAACGCATGCTCGACGAGCGCGCCAGAACCCTGCTCAAGGCCTTGGTCGAACGTTATATCGACGAGGGCCACCCGGTGGGGTCGCGCACGCTGTCGCGCGCCAGCGGGCTCGAGCTGTCGCCGGCGACGATCCGCAACGTGATGGCCGACCTGGAAGAGCTGGGCCTGATCGCCAGCCCGCACACCAGCGCCGGGCGCGTGCCCACCGCGCGCGGCTACCGGCTGTTCGTCGACACCATGCTGACGGCACGGCCGGTCAACCTGGCCGAGGTACCGCCGGAGATGGCCGCGGCGCGCGAGCAGCTGCACCCCGACCAGCCGCAGCGCGTGATCCTGCAGGCGGCCAGCCTGCTGTCCAACCTGTCGAACTTCGTCGGCGTGGTCACCGCGCCGCGCAAGGCCGGCGTGTTCCACCACATCGAATTCCTGCGCCTGGGCGAGCGCCGCGTGCTGGTGATCCTGGTCGCACCCGACGGCGATGTGCAAAACCGCGTGATCTTCACCGCGCGCGACTACGCTCAGGGCGAGCTGGCCGAGGCGACCCATCACCTGAACCAGCACTACGCCGGCCTGAGCATCGAGGAGGTGCGCGAGCGGCTGAAGCACGAGGTCGACGCCTTGCGCGGCGAGATCGCGCTGCTGATGCAAGCGGCGGTGCAGGCCGGCAGCGAGGCGCTGGCCGAGAGCACCGAGCAGGTGGTGCTCAGCGGCGAACGCAAGCTGCTGGACGTGCCTGCTTTCGGCAACGACATGGGCTCCTTGCGCAAGCTGTTCGACGTGTTCGAGCAAAAGACCGAGCTGATGCGGCTGCTCGACGTCAGCAGCCGTGCCGAGGGCGTGCGCATCTACATCGGCGGCGAAAGCCAGGTCGTGCCCTTCGAGGAGCTGTCGGTGGTGGCCGCACCCTACGAAGTCGACGGCCGCGTGGTCGGCACGGTGGGGGTGATCGGGCCGACGCGCATGGCCTACGAGCGCATGATCCAGATCGTCGACATCACGGCGCGGCTGGTGGGCAATGCGCTGAGCCAGCGCTGAGCGCGCGGCGCAGGGCAGAATCGCTGCCGTGGCGCTGGCCGCCACGCCCAGGGCCGGTAGCTCAGTCGGTTAGAGCGCGCGACTCATAATCGCTCGGTCGCGGGTTCGAGCCCCGCCCGGCCTACCATCTTTCGCGCCGCCGGCCGCTGCCGGCGCGCCGCTCAGGGCCTGTGCGCCGCACGGCCGCGGCCGTGCGCGCCGTGCACGTGCCCCGTCAATGCACCCTTGTGTGGTTGGCCTGCGGCGCCCGGCTGTGCCGGCGTGCCGTCACCCAGCGCCGACAGGCCGCCCAGGATGCCGCAATCGGCGGCGGCGCGCGGTGCCGCGCACTGTTCGCGCAGCGCCTTCAGCTGCCGCTCGAGCTGCCGCAGCTCGCGCATGCGTTCGGCGACATGGCCGATGTGCTCGTCCAGCAGCGCGTTGACCTCGGCGCAGCCTTCCTGCGGCGAGTCCTTGAAGTGCAGCAGCACGCGGATCTCGTCCAGCGTCATGTCCAGCGCGCGCGCGCGGCGGATGAAGCCCAGCCGCTCGACATGCTCGGCAAGGTACAGCCGGTAGTTGCCGGCGCTGCGCGCTGCCGCCGGCATCAAGCCTTCGCGCTCGTAGTAGCGGATGCTCTGCACCGGGGTGTGTGTCCGCGCGGCGAGTTCGCCGATCTTCATGCCTGCCACCTCCTGTCGCGCGCGGGGCGCCGTGCGCCAGTATGAGGCTGGCCTGCCGGGCTTGACTCTGCACCGGCTGCAGGCTTTCCAATCGGGCCACCGAGTCCTTCCCGCCCGACCACCGACATGAGCCACGCCTGCTGCAGCCACGACCATGCGAGCGCATCGCGCGCCGCGAATGCGCGCTACCGCCGCGTGCTGTGGCTGGCGCTGCTGATCAACGCCGCGATGTTCGCCACCGAGCTCGTCGGCGGCCTGCGCGCCGGCTCGGTGTCGCTGCTGGCCGACGCGATGGACTTCTTCGGCGACGCCGCCAACTACGCGATCTCGCTGCTGGTGCTGGGGCTGGCGCTGAGCTGGCGCGCCCGCGCCGCGTGGCTCAAGGGCCTCAGCATGGGGCTGTTCGGCCTGTTCGTGCTGGGCCGCGCCGCGTGGGCGGCCGGCACCGGGCAGATGCCGCAGCCGCTGACGATGGGCGCCATCGGCGCGCTGGCGCTGCTGGCCAACCTGGCGACGGCGCTGCTGCTGTACGCCTGGCGCGACGGCGACGCCAACATGCGTTCGGTGTGGCTGTGCACGCGCAACGATGCCATCGGCAACGTGGCCGTGATGCTGGCCGCGCTCGGCGTCTTCGGCACCTCCAGCGCCTGGCCGGACCTGATGGTCGCGGCGGTGATGGGCACGCTGGCGCTGCTGGCCGCCGCCTCGGTGATGCGCCAGGCGCGCGGCGAATTGCGGCCCGTTTCGCAACCCGGTTGACCGGCTGCCGCCGACGGGCGCCACCGCAAGCCCGGCGGCCATGCGGCGCGCCGCCACAATGGGCGGCGGGCGACCCGCCCGCGACCCGCCCCGCCCTCGAGTTGATCGACCGCCACGCACCGATCGTGCCGCCGGCAGGCCGCCGCGAATGGACCGGCCTGGCCATCATCGCGCTGCCGTGCCTGGTGTACGCGATGGACCTGACGGTGCTGAATCTGGCGATTCCTGCCATCAGCGCATCGTTGTCGCCGTCGAGCTCGCAGCTGCTGTGGATCATCGACATCTACGGCTTCATGGTCGCCGGGCTGCTGATCACGATGGGCACCTTGGGCGACCGTTTCGGGCGGCGCAGGCTGCTGCTGATCGGTGCCGCGCTGTTCGCCGCGGCCTCGGTGGGCGCGGCGCTGTCGCGCAGCGTGGGCATGCTGATCACCATGCGCGCGCTGCTGGGCGTGGCCGGGGCGACGGTGGCACCGTCGACGCTGTCGCTGATCCGCAACATGTTCCACGACGCGCAGCAGCGCCGCTTCGCCATCGGCGTGTGGATCGCCAGTTATTCGCTGGGCGGGGTGATCGGCCCGCTGGTGGGCGGGGTCGTGCTGCAGTGGGCAAATTGGCATGCGATCTTCCTCGTCGCGGTGCCGGTGATGGTGCTGCTGCTGCTGCTCGGGCCGAAGCTGCTGCCCGAATACAAGGACGCGCAGGCCGGGCGCATCGACGCGGCCAGCGTGCTGCTGTCGATGGGCGCGGCGCTGGGCTCGATCCACGCGCTCAAGCAGCTGGCCGAACACGGCGTGTCGGCACCGGCGCTGGCGAGCCTGGTGTCGGGGCTGGCGCTGGGCGTGGCCTTCGTGCGCCGCCAGTCGCGTCTGGCCTATCCGCTGCTCGACCTGAGCCTGTTCCGCCGGCCGGTGTTCGGCGCCGCGATCGCGGCCTATGCGCTGTCGTGCCTGGCGATGTTCGGCGTGTACGTCTTCCTGTTGCAGTACCTGCAAGGCGTGCTCGGGTTGTCGCCGTTGGCGGCGGGGCTGGCCACGGTGCCGTGGTCGGCCGCGTTCGTGCTGGGCTCGCTGCTGGCGCCGCGGCTGACACGCGCGCATGCGCTGCCGCACGTCATCGTCGGCGGCCTGCTCGCCGCCGCGCCCGGCTTCCTGCTGCTGGCCTTCGTCGATCAGCGCGGCGGCCTGGCGATGGCCGTGGCCGGCACCGTGGTGACGAGCCTGGGGCTGGCGCCGGTGTTCACGCTGGTCAGCGATGTCATCGTCACGGCCGCGCCGCCGCAGCGCGCCGGCGCGGCCTCGGCGATCTCCGAGACCTGCTCGGAGTTCAGCGCCGCGTCGGGCATCGCGTTGCTCGGCAGCCTGGGCATCTGGCTGTACCGCGCCCGCATGCAGCCCGTGCTGGACGCCACGCTGCCCGCGGCGCTGCACGGCGACGCGTTGGCCACGCTGGGCGGCACGCTGGCCGCCGCGCACGCGATGGGCGGCGCGGCCGGTGCGGCGCTGGACGCCGCCGCGCGCGCGGCCTTCGCCGAGACCTTCCGGACGGTGGCGCTGGTGGCCACCGGCGTCGTCGTCGCGGCGGCGCTGATTGCCGCGCGCCTGCTGCGCTCACCGCCGCAGCCGGCGCCGACGCCCGCGCCCGCGCCGTCAGCCTGGCCCTGAACGTCGCGGCGCCACGCCTCGGCGGCCGCGCCGCGACCGCAGCACCGCGGCGGCCATCACGGCGATGAAGGCCGCCAGCGCCAGCGCCGAGCCCAGCGCACCCCAGCGCGTCAGGCCGTACGCGCCGAGCGCGTCGCCCAGCAGCCGCAGCGCCACCGAGGCATGCAGCAGCGCCAGCGGCGCGTAGAACACCGGGTGGTAGGGCAGGCTCACGCGCAGCACCGCCGGAAAGATGATCGGCGCATGGCCGAACACCATCGAAAACACGAAGCCCAGCAGCAGCGCATGCAGCGCCGCGTCGTAGGCCGGCGTGCCCGGCCGCAAGCCGGCCAGCACCATGACCGCGCCGCCCAGCGCCAGCCACACGTAGCCCGCCAGCAGGCACAGCGCGATGAAGCGAGTCAGCCCGCGCTGCAGCACGGTGCGGCGTGCGACATCGCAGCGCGCCAGCCAGCACGACAGCAGCACCAGGCCGAAGCCGAAGCCGCGCGCCGCGGGCTGCGCTGCGAAGGGCGCGGCGGCCAGCGCGGCCAGCAGCGCCGCGACGATCAGCGCGAACAGCCGCAGCGCCGCGGGCGACGGCGGCATCAGCCGCGACAGCTCGAGCCGCTCCCCGGCGATGGTCAGCACCAGGAAGCCCAGCCACCACGGCAGCACCTCGTGCAGCGCCGCGCCGCCGATCCACAGCGCGGTGCCCAGCGGCCACAGCGCCGCCGCCAACGCCAGCATCACGACGAAGTTTTCGCGCTGGTGTTGCAGCACCGACAGCGTGGCCAGCGCGAGCACGATGCCCGCGGCCAGGTACAGCAGCGGCGCCCAGCCGCCCAGGCCGTGCAGCGCCAGCGCGGTGCCCACGCCGGCCAGCAGCGGCGCCGCGTAGGCCCAGGCGCGGCCCACCGCCACCGCGCGCTCCAGCGAGATCACCACGCCGAAGAAGCCGCACACCATCAGCGGCCCATGCCAGGCGGCCGCCTGCGCCACGGCCTGCGGCATCGGCCAGGCCAGCCGCGCCAGCCCGCCGCCGATGCCGGCCAGCAACGCGACGAAGCCCAGCAGCAACAACGGCAAGCGCTCGAAGGCCGGCCGCCGCACCGCCGCGCGCGGCGCGGCTCGCGCAGCACCCGGCGCCGCAGACTCGGCCCCCCCGGGGCGCTGCCGCGTGGCGCTCACCGCGGCGGGTGCCAGCCGAAGACGATGCGCGCAGCCTCGCTCATGCGCTCGGGCGTCCACGGCGGCTCCCACACCAGTTCGATGTCGATCTCGGTTTCGGGCGGCAGCGCCGCCGCCAGCCGCTCGTAGGCGTCGTCGACGATCATCTCGGTCATCGGGCAGGCCGCGCTGGTCATCGTCAGCAGCACGTGCACGCGCTCTTGCGATACATCGATGCCGTAGACCAAGCCCAACTCGACGATGTTCATGCCGACTTCCGGGTCGATCACCGCGCTGAGCAGCTCGCGCACGCCGTCGTCGTCCAGGGTGTTCATCGGGTACTGCGCTGCGTGGCCGGGCTGGGTGGGTGCGGTGTCAGCCCCGTGTCGCGGCGCTGGGCGACAATGGCCGATCGCCACCTGCACCGACGACGACGACTTGGACCACCGTACCCAAACCAGCGGCTTCGACGTCGCGCGCTACCTTTCATTGCAGCCGCTGTTCCAGGAAATGAACGGCGAGGAACTGGCGCGCCTGGCCGAAGGCTGCACGCAGACCCGGCTGTCCCGCGGCGACATGGTGTTTCGCGTCGGCGAGCCCTGCGAGGCTTTTCACGTCGCGGTCACGGGGCAGGTCAAGCTGTTCGTGCTGTCGCAGTCCGGGCAGGAGAAAGTGATCGAGATCGTCGGGCCGGGCCAGACCTTCGCCGAAGCGCTGATGTTCACCAACCGGCCGTACATCCTGAATGCGCAGGCGCTGGCCGATTCGCTGGTGTTGTCGATCGGCAAGCCCGCGGTGGTCGGCGAAATCACGCGCGATGCGCGTTTCGGGCTGCGCATGCTGGCCGGCATCTCGCGCCGGCTGCACGGGCTGGTGCGCGACGTGCAGGCCTACGCGCTGCACAGCGGCGCGCAGCGTGTCATCGGCTACCTGCTGGGCGACATGGAACACGACGACAGCCTGAGCGACGACGGCTTCACGGTGACGCTGCCGGTGAGCAAGGCGACGATCGCGTCGCGGCTGTCGCTGACGCCGGAGTACTTTTCGCGCGTGCTGCACGAGTTCGAAGCCGCGGGCCTGGTGCGTATCGACAAGCGCGACGTGCATATCGTCGACCCGAAACGGCTGGCGACCTACCGCGCCACCTGAGCCGCCTGCGCCGCCTGACCCACCTGAGCCGCCATCGCGGCTTGCGACGGCGTAAAGGCGTCCGAGAAGCAGAAACCCTCGCCCAGGCCCTGCGCCAGGAAGGCCGGCACCGCGGCCTCGACCATCTTCACCGAGCCGCAGGCGTAGACCTCGTGGCCGCTCAGGTCGGGGTAGTCCTCGAGGATGGCCTCGTGCACCATGCCGCGCCGGCCGCTCCAGCCGTCGCCCGGCTGGCTGTCCGACAGCACCGGCACGACCTTGAAGTTGTCGTGCGCCCGCGCCCAGCTCTCGGCCAGATCGAGCATGTACAGGTCGTCGCGGTGGCGCACGCCCCAGTACAGCACCATCGGGCGGCGGATGCCGCGGTGGAACGCGTCCTCGACGATGCTCTTGATCGGCGCGAAGCCGGTGGCACCGGCGACGAACAGGATCGGCCGCTCGCTGTCGCGCAGCGTGAAGCGGCCCAGCGGGCCTTCCAGCGGCACGGTGTCGCCGACCTTCATCTTGTCGAACACGTGGGTGGTGAAGCGCCCGCCGGGGATCAGCCGCACCTGCAGTTCGATGTGGGCATCGTCGTGCGGCGCGTTGGCGAAGGAAAAGGCGCGGCGCTGGCCGTCGGACAGCACCACGTTCAGGTACTGGCCGGCTTCGAAGGGCAGCTTCTCGCCGTCGGGCAGGCTCAGCAGCAGGCGTTTGACGTCGGGCGTGAGCGCGTCCATGCGCACCACGCGCGCCTCGAAGCGGCGCACCGCGCGGCCGCCGCCCACCGGGGCGAGTTCGTCGACCTCGATCTCGACGTCTTCCAGCGGCACCGCGCAGCACATCAGCGCCTGGCCTTGCCGGCGCATGGCCTCGGTCAACGCCGCTTCCTGGTACGCACCGTGGTCGACGCGGCCGTTCAGCACCGTGCACACGCACAGCCCGCAGCCGCCCGAGCGGCAGTCGTACTGCAGCGGCAGGTCGGCGCGCAACCCGGCTTCGAGCAGCGTCTCGCCCGGGCGCATCGTCACCGGCACCGCGCCGGGGTGCACCGTCAGGTGCCGTGCCGCCGCCTTTGCGCCGCGGCGCCAGCGCAGCCACGGCAGCACGAACAGCAGCACGCTGGCACCGGCCAGCAGCGCCCAGACCCAGCCCAGCGGCCAGCGGTCGATCAGCGGCAGCGCCGGCAGCAAGAACCAGTCGAGCTGCAGCGCGGTGGGCGACACGTCCAGCTGCGCCGGCCCGCCCTGGCTGGCCACCGGCAGCGCGGCCGACAGCACCAGCAACATGGCCGCGATGCTCAGCGCGATCGGCCGCGGCGGCTGCGTGCTGGCCTTGGGCACGCGCTGCACGTGGATCCACATCAGCAGCAGCGTGAACAGCGGCACGCCGATGTGGATGAACACCAGCAGCGAGAAGAAGCGGTCGCTGACGCTGGTGGGGTAGATGAAGTTGCGCATCAGCGCGCCGCCGAAGGTGGGCAGCCAGTCCAGCCATTCGAAGCTGGCGGTGATGACGAACTGCGCCAGCTGGTCCCACGGCAGCATGTAGCCGTTGACGCCGGCGATGTAGACCAGCCAGATCAGCAGCACGCCGGTGATCCACGAAAACGAGCGGAAGCCGCGCAGCCGGTCGAAGGCGAAGTGGCGCAGCATGTGGATCACCATCGACAGCACCATCGCATCCGACGCATAGCGGTGCACGCTGCGCAGCACCCCGGGGATGCCCCAGGCGGCGTGCGTCACCGTCTCCACCGAACGGTAGGCACCGCTGACGCTGGTGTCGAAGAAGGCGTACAGCACCAGCCCGGTGGCGGCGACGATCCAGAACAGGTAGAAGCTGGTCGCGCCCAGGTGGTACAGCGGGTTCAGCCGGTCGCCGAAAGCGCGGTTGAACACGCTTTCGGCCTGCATGAACAGGCCGCGCAAGCCGCGCTGCAGCAGCGCGATCATGGCGCCGGCGGCCGCAGCGAACGCATCACCACGACCACGAACAACAGCCCGCCGACGATGGCGAGCAGCCCACCCAGCCCCATCAGCCCCATGCCGGCGACTTCGGCCGTGCTGCGCAGCACCTGCTCGGCACCGGCAACCTTGCGCTGCACGCCATAGCCGCCGGACCACACCAGCCCGACGATGTGCAGCAGCTGGCCGGCGCCGTAGACATAGGGTTGCCACACCGCCAGCCGCCCGCGCGGCGCCGCGTAGCCCAGCCGCGGCAGCAGGTGGTAGACCACGCCCATCAGCGCCAGCGTGACGCCGACGATGCAGCCGTGGTAGTGCGCGGGGATCTTCACGTTGTTGCCGCCGATGGCCAGGCCGATCAGCCCGCCGGCGGCAAACAGCCCCATCGACGAGATCAGCGCGGCGCGCAGCGGCCGGCGCGCGGCGTCGAGCCGGCGCAGCGGCCACAGCGCAATCAGCACGGCCAGCGCCACCGGCACGATCGCCGCGCCGCCGCCGAAGCGCATCGCCAATGTGTGCAGCTGGCGGTGCTCGACCGTGGCGACGTCGTGCGCCAGGTACGCATACGGCGTGACGAAGACGCTGGCCAGCGCCAGCGCGAACATCAACAAGGCGATGCGCGGGCTCAGCGGCACGCGCGCACCGCAGGCCTGCGCCAGCCACAGCCAGGCCACCAGCATCAGCAGCGTCCAGGCGAACTGCAGCGCGTGGCCGCCGCCCCAGAACAGGATCTCGTAGTAGCCCTTGCCGTCCAGCTCGCGCGGCACCACCGCCAGCGACCAGGCGAAGGCCAGCAGCGCGACGCCGGCCGACACGGCGGCCGCGTTCAGGCCGAAGCGCAATGCATCGGCACCGCCGAAGGCGCCCGACAGCTTGGGCGCAGCCCACAGCGTGCGCAGCACCTGCAGCGCAAAGCCGGCGGCGAAGGCCGCCAGCCCGGCCATGAACAGCGGGCCTTCGAGCACCGGGATGTAGTTGGCCATGATCGGCGCACCCGGCGACACGAAGGCACCCAGCGACATCAGCAGCGCACCGCCGCCGCACAGGCCGAGCGCGACCCAGCTCCAGCTTTCAGCGCGCGGCGTGGCGATCAGGCTCCACAGCATCGCCGCCATCGCGGCAAACCACACCAGCACCGACAGGTCGACGTGCACCACCAGTGCGACGCGGAAGAAATCCACCGCCGGCAGCCACTGGTTGACGCCGGGCGTGCGCGCGGCCACCAGCAGGATCGAGAACACACCGGCCCCCACCAACGCCAGCAGGCCCAGCCACAGCCAGGCGCGCGCCAGCGCACGCTGCGCCAGCGTCGGTGCGGGCAGCGCATAGTCGTGCGCCGCCGCGGCGGCCGCGATGGGCGACGTCAGCGGCGAGGAGTTGGCCAGGGTGCTCATGCAAAGACCCTCATCGCAAGGTAATGCCGCCTTGCTCGGCATCGAAGTCGATCACCAGGATCTGCGCCGGCCGCAGCGTGACCGTGGCTTCGCGCTGGTGCGTGAAGCCGGCTTGGCGCACGTCGTCGTTCATGCGCACGACCAGGTGCTGCTCGCCGGCCGGCACCTGCACACGCTGGTACATCGACGATGCGCCGTCGCGCGACAGGCCCGACGGGTTGGCGGTGCGGCGCAGCAGCGGCTTGCCGCCGAGGTCGACCTCCATCGTCACCGGCGAGCGCTCGCGCGGGCAGCGTACCGGCGCGCGCATGTTCGGCGGCAGCTTGGCCAGCTCCTCGGCGCTGAGCGGCCGGCAGTCGGCGACCGGCTTGCCGGTGTGCGCGAAGCTGACCTTGATCACCGCCTGGTCGGGCCCGAGGTGGTGGTACACCGGCCAGCGCGAAAACACGCCGATGACCACCGCGAAGGCCGCGAACAGCAGCGCCTGGCCGGTCCAGGCGGCCACGCCGAGCGGGCGGTGCGTGGTCGCGGCGTGCTCAACCATGGCGCGCCCTCGAGGCGTCGCAGCCCGGCTGCGGGGGCGCCCGCAACGGCGCCGCAGGCCGTGGCAGCGTGTGCAGCCGCTGGCGCAACTGTTGCAGCGCCGCGCGCAGCGACGGCAGGTCGGCGGCGTCGGTCCAGGCCACCGCCAGGCGCTCGGGCTCGTCGAGCTTGCGCAGCCGCGGCTCGCGCTGGCCGACGAGCCGCTGCGCCGCCCAGCGCTGGCCGAGGCGGAACTCGCAGCCGGCCTCGGCACAGCCGCTGACCAGCACACCGGCGGCACCGTCGCGCAGCGCGTAGTCCACGAAGGACGGCGGCAGCATGCCGGCGCACAGCAAGCTCAAAGGCGCGACATCGCAGCCGGCCAGCGTTTCGACGCGCACGCCATGGTCACAGCCGAAGATCACGATCGGCCGCTCGCTGCGCAGCGCGCTCAAGGCCTGCTGCAGCCGCCGGCGCAGCGTGCCCACCGTCAGCTGCGGCATGTCGATGCCGGTGACCAGCTCGGCCACGCTGCGAAACGGCGTCGACGACGGGCAGGCCCCGGCGCAGATGCCGCAGCTGGCGCACAGGTCGGCATCGACCAGCGCCAGCTCGCGGCCGCGCCGGCCGTTCGGGTGCGGCACCATGGTGATCGCGGCATAGGGGCAGTCGGCAAAACAGCGGCGGCAACCGTTGCAGTTGGCGGCATCGACCACCGCCACCGCGGCGCGCGCCGGCTGCGGCAGGAAGGGCAGCAGCAGCAGCAGGCCCAGTACCGCAGCCACACCCCACCACACGGCGCCGGCCGAGCTGGCGTAGGTCAGCGGATGCACGAACAGCAAGATCCAGTCCAGCGCCAGCACGCCGGGCACGACAGCCAGGTCGGCCGGCGGGTGCGACACCACCGGCGCGGCCAGCGCCAGCGCGCACAGCAGCGCGGCGCTGGCCAGCGCCAACGAGCGCGGCGGGAACACGGCGGCGCGCGTCAGCCGCTGCACGTGGAACCACAGGCCGAACACCATCAGCAGCGCCACGCCGATGTGCACGAACACGAACAGCGAGAACAGCCGGTCGCTGACCGCGCTTGCCCCGAGGAAGTTGCGCGCCAGCGGCGCGCCCAGCAGCGGCAGCGCATCGAGCCACTCGGCGGTGGCGATGGCGGAGAACTGGCCGAGCTGGTCCCAGTTGAGCCAGAAGCCGCCGATCGCGCTGATGAAGGCAAACACGATCAGCGGCACGCCGGTCAGCCAGGAAAAGCGCCGCATGCCCTGGTAGTGGCCGTGCAGCCATTCGCGCAGCAGGTGCAGTGCCATCAGCAGCACGAAGGCGTCGGCCGCATAACGGTGCAGGCTGCGCAGCCAGCCGCCCAGGTACCAGGGTTGCTGCGCCAAGCCGTGGATCGAGCGGTAGGCGCCGGCTGCCGAAGTGTCGAGCAGCGCGTACAGGTAGATGCCGCTGACGGCCAGCAGCCACAAGCACAGGAAGCCCAGCGCGCCGAGGTGGCGCAGCGGGTTGAGGCGCGAGCCGAAGGCGGCGTCGAACAGCGCTTCGACACGCCGCCAGCCGAGCAGTGCGCGTTGTCGGGCTGCAGGCATGTCGCGCTCACTGCGCCGCCAGCGCGGTGGGGCGGCGCCGGCGCTGACGCCATTCGACGATGAAATACCCGGCCACGGTAAGGAAGAAGGCAATGCCGCCGATCAACTCGAAGATCAGCCCCCACTTGTAGCGGTAGGTGCCGGTATCGGGGTCGTACACGGTGCACAGGATGCGCACGCGCTCGATCACGTCGGCCAGCTGCAGTGGCCCCGGCGTGCCGCCCTCGGTGAGCAGCTGGCGCAGCGGCTCGCCGATGCGCTGCGCGTTCATGCGCTCGCCGTACACCTGCGCGTGGATGCGCCCCTGCGCGTCGACCAGCGTGACGCCCAGCACGTGGTCGAAGCCGGCCGGCGTGGCCGCATAGCTGAAGCCGAAGTCGCGCGTCAGCGCGGCGACGATAGCCGGCGGCGGACTCAGGAACTCCCAGTTCGCGTAGCTGATGCCTTGCTGTGCGGCGAAGGCGCGCATCGCGGTGGGCGAATCGAAGGGCTGGTTGAAGCCGATGCTCACCACGTTGAAGCGATCCGGCGCGAGCAGCTTGTCCAGGCCCTTGACCGCCTCGTGCAGCGCGCGCGTGGTGGCCGGGCAGACCTGGAAGCAGCCGGTGTAGATGAAACTGACCAGCAGCGGTTTGCCGCGGTAGCTCGACAGCTTGACTTCCCTGCCCTGACGGTCGAGCAGCACGTAATCCGGCACGACGCGGCCGATCGCTGCTTCGCCCGCGGCGAGTGCGGCGCGCTCGTCCAGCGGCGGCGCCGCGTCCGCCTGTGCGGCCAGGCCCGACACACCGAACAGCAACGCTGGAACGAGGGCGCGCAGGCGTCGAGGCAGGGATGATTCAGCGCAGCGCCGCATCGATTGCCACCGCAGCCAGCAACAGGCTCAGCTGCACCATCGAGGCGAAGAACGACGCCATCGCCGTCTTGCGCGACGGCGCGAGCGCCAGGGCGCGCGCCTTGAGCACGAAGTGTGCGCCGCCGGCCGCAGCGCCGAGCAGATAGACCCAGCCGGCGCCGAACAGCAGCGGCAACAACGACACCGCGACCAGCAGCACGGTGTTGGCATAGACCACGCGCGCCGCGCGCGGCGTGCCCGCCACCACCGGCAGCATCGGGATGCCCGCGGCCGCGTAGTCGTCCCTGCTGGCGATGGCCAGGCTCCAGAAATGCGGCGGCGTCCACAGGAACAGCACCAGCGCCAGCAGCAACGGCAGCGCGCCCAGGCCGGGGTCCACCGCGGCAGCACCGGCCAGCACGGCGAAGCTGCCGGACAGCCCGCCGACGACGATGTTGGTCCAGCTGCGCCGCTTCAGCCACACGGTGTAGACCACGCCGTAGAAGAACGCGCCGAGGAAGATGAACGTGGCCGAGGCGGCGTTGAGCACACAGGCGGCACCGACCACCGCCGCCGCCAGCAGCGCGACGATCAGCAGCAGCCAGCGCGCGCCTGGCTGCAGCGTGCCGGTGGCGAAGGCGCGGTTGCGCGTGCGCGCCATCAGCCGGTCGCTGTCGGCCTCGACGTACTGGTTGAACGCGCCGGCCGCACCCGACGCCGCCAGCACCGACAGCGCCAGCACCAGCACCTGCGCCAGGCTCAGGCTCGGCCCGCCGGAAATCGCCATGCCGGCCAGCGCGGTGATCATGATCAGCGTGCCGATGCGCAGCTTGAACAGGCCCAGCACCGTGCGCAGCGTGACAGCGCTCGGACGCTGGGCGGCTTGCAACACGCTGCTGTTCATGGCGTAGTCCCGTGTCGGCGGCAGCGGCTCAGCTCAGGCCCCACAGCGTGGACAGGTACTTCCAGTTGATGAAGTAGTACAGGATGAAAGCCACCAGGAACACCATCGCCAGCACGAAGGTGCCGGGGGCGGCGAAGCCCAGCGAGCCGTAACTCTGCGCGGCGACGCTGGGTGCCGCGCGCGCCACCGGGGCGAACTTCGGGCTCACCTTGCCGGTGTCCAGCTTCTTGCCCCACAGCAGCGAACCCACCGTGACGTAGATGAAGATGACGCCGCCGGCGATCGCCGCCATGCCGGTGATGCCGACCAGACCCATCATCAGGTAGGCTGCGCCGGGCCATTCGTAGGCCAGCGCCGCGCCCTCGAAGGCCATGTCCCAGTGGCGGCGCGACACCCCCAGCGTGCCCGCGCCCATCATCACCAGGGTGAAGGCATACATCGACAGGCCGAACAGGTAGGGCTGCCACTTGGCCAGTGTCGGCGCGATCATCTCGCGCCTGAACAGCACCGGGATCAGGTAGTAGGTCAGCGCCATGAAGGTCAGCGTGGTGCCGATGACCACCGTGGCGTGGAAGTGACCGGGCACGTAGATCGTGTTGTGGATGATCATGTTCAGCTGCTCGGTGCCCATCATCA